>NZ_JBISBW010000022.1:0-14443 GCF_044392165.1 Cellulomonas sp. P22 | reverse complement strand
GGGTGGACACTCGGCGCGGACCGCCCCCGACAAGGACGCGTCGCCCCCCTGGTGGGGGTGCGCGCCGCGTCGGACGTGCGTGGTGCGGGCGTGCCCGGCGTCAGCCCGCGTTCGCGACCAGGCCCACGTCGGCGACCGAGGTCAGCCCGCGGTGCTTGGGCACGATGCGCACGGTGT
Source organism: Cellulomonas sp. P22 (assembly GCF_044392165.1). Lineage (NCBI taxonomy): Bacteria > Bacillati > Actinomycetota > Actinomycetes > Micrococcales > Cellulomonadaceae > Cellulomonas > Cellulomonas sp. P22. The sequence goes on along the minus strand of NZ_JBISBW010000022.1, from coordinate 14,266 downwards.
ACCCGAACGGCCCCGACGTCTCGAGCCGCACGTCGCCGGCGAACGCGTATCGACCGGCCTCGAACGTCTCGGCGACGTCGAGCGCGGACACCGAGAACGTGCGCAGCTCGTCGGACTCCGAGACGCGACCGTGCATCACCTGCACCTCGACGTCCTGCGGGGTCAGCGAGCCGAGCGAGATGTACGCCTTGACGTGCAGCTCGTCGCCCACCTGGGGGACGTCGCCGACGCCACCGGACTCGACGTGGTCCACGCGGACGTGCGGCCAGCCGGCGCGCACGCGCTCCTTCCAGCTCGCGAGCTCACGGGCCCCCGCGAAGTCGTCCGCGTCGAGCTCCTGGCCCGCGACCGCGACCGGCACGTACAGGAACCGCACGTAGTCGGCGACCATGCGCGTGGCCTGAACCTTCGGACCGAGCGTCGCGAGGGTGTGGCGCACCATCTCGAGCCAGTGCACGGGCAGCCCGCGCTCGTCACGGTCGTAGAACCGTGCCGCGACCTGGTTCTCGATGAGGTCGTACAGCGCCGCGGCCTCGAGGTCGTCGCGCCGGTTGGCGTCCTCGACGCCGTCCGCGGTGGGGATCGCCCAGCCGTTCTCGCCGTCGAACCACTCGTCCCACCAGCCGTCGAGCACCGACAGGTTGAGCCCGCCGTTGAGCGCGGACTTCATGCCCGACGTCCCGGAGGCCTCGAGCGGACGCAGCGGGTTGTTCAGCCACACGTCGCACCCGGGCAGCAGGGTCTGCGCCATCCCGATGTCGTAGTTCGGCAGGAACACGATGCGGTGGCGCACGTCCGGCTCGTCGGCGAAACGCACGAGCTGCTGGATGAGTCGCTTGCCCTGGTCGTCGGCCGGGTGGGACTTGCCTGCGACCACGAGCTGCACGGGGCGGTCCGGGTCGGTGAGCAGGGCCCGCAGGCGCTCGGTGTCGCGCAGCATGAGCGTGAGCCGCTTGTAGGTGGGCACGCGCCGCGCGAAGCCGATCGTCAGGACGTCGGGCGAGAGCACCTCGTCGAGCCAGCCGAGCTCGGCCGGGCTCGCGCCGCGCTGGTGCCACGACTCGCCGACCCGCGCGCGGGCGTCGGCCACGAGCTGGGACCGCAGCTCACGGCGGACGTTCCACAGCTCGGCGTCGGTCACGCCGTCGGGCCGCAGCCAGCCCGAGCCGGTCGCGATCTCCTCGGGTGTGAGCTTTCCGGCCGCGACGTCGAGGAACCGGTGGTCGACCCACGTGGGGGCGTGCACACCGTTCGTGATCGAGCTGATCGGCACCTCGGCGGCGTCGAAGCCCTCCCACAGGCCGTTGAACATGTGGCGCGACACGTCGCCGTGCAGCAGCGAGACGCCGTTCGCGCGCCCGCCCAGGCGAAGCCCCATGACCGCCATGTTGAACAGCAGCGGGTCGCCGCCCTCGTAGTCCTCCGCGCCGAGCGCGAGCACGGCGTCGACCGGGACGCCGTCGACCGCGTTGTCGCCGCCGAAGTACTGCGCGACGAGCTGGGCCTCGAACCGGTCGATGCCCGCCGGGACGGGCGTGTGCGTGGTGAACACGGTCGACGCGCGCACGGCCTCGCGGGCCGCGTCGAAGCCGAGGCCCTTCTCGGCCACGAGCTCACGGATGCGCTCGACGCCGAGGAAGCCCGCGTGGCCCTCGTTCATGTGGAAGACCTGGGGAGCGGGGGCGCCGGTCAGGCGCGACCACAGACGCAGGGCCCGCACGCCGCCGACGCCCAGCAGCAGCTCCTGCTGGAGGCGGTACTCGCCCCCGCCGCCGTACAGGCGGTCGGTGACCTTGCGCGCGAGCTCGTCGTTCTGGGGGACGTTCGAGTCGAGCAGGAGCAGCGGGACGCGCCCGACGGCTGCCGACCACACGTGGGCGTGCAGCGTGCGCCCGCCGGGCAGCTCCACCGACACGACCGCCGGGGTCCCGTCGGCCTCGCGCACGAGCGCCAGCGGCAGGCCGTCGGGGTCGAGCACCGGGTACGTCTCGAGCTGCCAGCCGTCGCGCGTGAGCGACTGCTTGAAGTAGCCCGAGCCGTACAGCAGCCCCACGCCGACGATCGGGACGCCGAGGTCGGACGCGCTCTTCAGGTGGTCGCCCGCGAGGATGCCGAGGCCTCCCGAGTACTGGGGCAGCACCGACGTGATGCCGTACTCGGGCGAGAAGTACGCGATCGAGCCGGGCAGGTCCGCGGGGTCCTGCTCCTGGTACCAGCGGGGCGCGGTGAGGTAGTGCTGCAGGTCGGCAGCGGCCGCGTGCACGCGGCTCACCAGGACCTCGTCGTGGGCCAGCTCGGCCAGACGGTCGGGCCCGAGCGCGCCCAGCAGCGCCACGGGATCACCGCCGACGTCGGTCCAGAGCGCGGGGTCGAGCGACGCGAACAGGTCGCGCGTCGGCCCGTGCCACGACCAGCGCAGGTTGTGGGCGAGCTCGTCCAGCTCAGCGAGCTCGGCCGGCAGGACGGTGCGGACGGTGAATCGTCGGATGGCTCTCACCTGCCCGACACTACGCAGGTCAGGGCCCTGCGCACACCCCGAAACGAACTCTTCGTCCGCGCGTCGCCGTCGGGCCGCGGGTCAGGGCGGGTATGACGTCCGTGTCTCCGGGCGCGCCGCGCCCACCAGATGCCCTCCACAGCGCCGAGTCGATAGGTTCGGACCGTGACGCAGACACCTGCCCAGGTCCCCCCGACCACCACCCCGCGTCGAGCCCGCGCGTCCGTCGCCTCGAAGCCGCGGGCCGACGGCCCCCCGATCGGACGCATCCCCGTCGTCGACGTCTCCCCCGTCGTGGACGCCGGACGATGGGCGGCCAAGGCCGTCGTGGGCGAGGCCGTGCCGGTCCGGGCGACCGTGTTCCGTGAGGGGCACGACGCGGTCGCCGCGACCGCGGTGCTGGTGGGTCCCGACGGCCGCGACCGCTCGCAGGCCCGCATGGTCGACATCGCCCCTGGCCTCGACCGGTTCGAGGCCCGCCTGGTACCCGACGCGGTGGGCCTGTGGGGCTTCCGCGTCGAGGGCTGGTCGGACCCGTACGGGACGTGGAGCCACGACGCCCGGATCAAGGTCGACGCGGGGGTGGACGTCGAGCTCATGCTGGCCGAGGGCGCGCTGCTGCTCGAGCGCGCCGCCCGCCGCACCGGCAAGGAGAAGATGCCCGCGGTCGCCGCCCGGGTGCTCACCGATGCGGTCACTGCGCTGCGCGACACCTCGCGGCCCCCGCAGGTGCGCCTCGCGGCCGCGCTGTCCGAGCAGGTCGGTGCGGTGCTCACCGCGCACCCGCTGCGCGACATGGTCAGCCCGTCGCCCGTGTACCCCCTCCAGGTCGACCGCGAGCTCGCGCTCGCCGGCGCCTGGTACGAGATGTTCCCGCGCTCGGCGGGCGCGGTCCGCGACCCCGACACGGGCGAGTGGACGTCGGGCACGTTCCGCACGGCCGCGCTCGAGCTGCCCCGCATCGCCGACCTCGGCTTCGACGTCGTCTACCTCACGCCCGTGCACCCGATCGGCACCACCTACCGCAAGGGGCGCAACAACGCGCTCACGGCGCTGCCGGGCGACCCGGGCTCGCCGTACGCGATCGGCTCGCCCGAGGGCGGGCACGACGCGATCGACCCCGCGCTGGGCACGTTCGAGGACTTCGACGCGTTCGTCGCGACGGCACGCGGCCTGGGGATGGAGGTCGCGCTCGACCTCGCGCTCCAGGCCTCGCCCGACCACCCCTGGGTCACCGCGCACCCCGAGTGGTTCACGACGCGTGCCGACGGGACCATCGCGTACGCCGAGAACCCGCCCAAGAAGTACCAGGACATCTACCCGCTCAACTTCGACAACGACCCCGAGGGCATCTACCGCGAGATCCGCCGCGTGGTGCAGGTGTGGATCGACCACGGCGTCACGGCGTTCCGCGTCGACAACCCGCACACCAAACCGCTGCCCTTCTGGGAACGGCTGCTCGCGGACGTGCGCGCCACCCACCCCGAGGTCATCTTCCTCTCGGAGGCGTTCACCCGGCCCGCGATGATGCTCAACCTGGGGCGCATCGGCTTCCACCAGTCGTACACGTACTTCACGTGGCGCAACTCCAAGCCCGAGCTCGAGGAGTACCTGTCGGAGGTCTCGGGCGAGCAGGGGTCGTGGATGCGACCCAGCTTCTGGCCGACGACGCACGACATCCTGCCGCCGTACCTGCAGCAGGGCGGCGGCGCGGGGTTCGCGGCCCGTGCCGTGCTCGCCGCCCTCGGCGCCCCCAGCTGGGGCGTCTACTCGGGCTACGAGCTGGTCGAGAACGTGCCCCGCCCGGGGGTCGAGGAGCAGATCGACAACGAGAAGTACGAGTACAAGCCGCGGGACTGGTCGCAGGGCGACACCCTCGGCATCGCGACGCTGATCCGGCGGCTCAACGAGATCCGCCACCAGCACCCCGCGCTGCGCCAGCTGCGCAACCTGACGATCCACCCGACCACCGACGACGCGCTGGTGTGCTTCTCGCGCCACCTCGACGCCGAGCACTCCCCCACCGGGAAGGCCGACACGATCATCGTGGTGGTCAACATCGACCCGTTCGCGGCTCGCGAAGGGCTCGTGCACCTCGACCTGGGTGCGCTGGGGCTCGCCCCCGGGACCGATCCGACCGGCCTGTTCGTCGCCCACGACGTCCTGAGCGACGAGACGTACGCGTGGGGCTCGACGGTGTACGTCCGGCTCGACCCGTCCGTCCGGGCCGCTCACGTCGTGCAGGTGGACCCGGCATGAGCGTGACGTCGCCCCCCGAGCGCAGCGTGCCGGTCGCGCTGCCCCCCGCGCCCGAGCACCCCGCCGTCGGTGCGCTCCCCGGCCGGCCCCAGCCCACCGTGCCGAGCGCCGCGGCGGACCGCCCCGGACTCTCGGCCGACCCGGACTGGTACCGCAAGGCCGTGTTCTACGAGGTCATGATCCGCGCGTTCTCGGACGGCAAGGGCGACGGGAGCGGTGACCTGATCGGGCTCATCGACCGCCTGGACTACCTGCAGTGGCTCGGGGTCGACGCGCTGTGGCTGCCGCCCTTCTACCCCTCGCCGCTGCGCGACGGCGGGTACGACGTGTCGGACTACACGGCCATCGCACCGCAGTACGGCACGGTGCAGGACTTCACGACGCTCATCAACGCGGCCCACGAGCGGGGCATCCGGGTGGTCGTCGACCTCGTGATGAACCACACGAGCGACGCGCACCCGTGGTTCCAGGCGTCGCGTTCCGACCCCGACGGGCCCTACGGCGACTTCTACGTGTGGAGCGACGACAACACGCGCTACCCCGACGCGCGCATCATCTTCGTGGACACCGAGACGTCGAACTGGACGTTCGACTCGGTCCGCCGGCAGTACTTCTGGCACCGGTTCTTCAGCCACCAGCCGGACCTCAACTTCGAGAACCCTCGCGTGGTCGACGCGATGCTCGACGTCGCGCGGTTCTGGCTCCAGCTCGGGGTGGACGGCTTCCGGCTCGACGCGGTGCCGTACCTGTTCGAGAGCGAGGGCACGAACTGCGAGAACCTGCCCGAGACGCACGCGATGCTGCGCCGGCTGCGCGCGATGGTCGACACCGAGTTCCCGGGCCGCATCATCCTGGCCGAGGCGAACCAGTGGCCCGAGGACGTCGTCGCGTACTTCGGCACCGAGGACGAGCCCGAATGCCACATGGCGTTCCACTTCCCGGTGATGCCGCGGATCTTCTACGCGATCCGCGACCAACGGGCCACACCGATCGTCGACATCCTCGCCGACACCCCGCCGATCCCCCGCGGCGCCCAGTGGAGCACGTTCCTGCGCAACCACGACGAGCTCACGCTCGAGATGGTCTCGACCGAGGAGCGCGCCTCGATGTACGGGTGGTACGCACCCGACTCGCGCATGCGCGCCAACATCGGGATCCGCCGGCGCCTGGCCCCGCTGCTCGACAACTCGCGCAGCGAGATCGAGCTCGCGCACTCGCTGCTGCTGTCGCTGCCGGGCAGCCCGTGCCTGTACTACGGCGACGAGATCGGCATGGGCGACAACATCTGGCTCGCCGACCGTGACTCGGTGCGCACCCCGATGCAGTGGACCCCGGACCGGAACGCGGGCTTCTCGACCGCCGACCCCGGCAAGCTGTACCTCCCCGTGATCCAGTCGCTCGTGCACCACTACAGCAACATCAACGTCGAGGTGCAGCTCGCGCAGCCCACGTCGCTGCTGCACTGGGTGCACGGCATGCTCAAGGTGCGCCGCGAGCACCCCGCGCTCGGGCTGGGCGACCTGACGGTGCTGCGGACCGACAACGACGCGGTGCTGGCCTTCCTGCGCAGCACCGAGGACGAGTCGATCCTCGTGGTGGCCAACCTCGCCTCGACGCCCCGCTCGACGACCGTGCAGCTGCCGGGGCACGAGGGGGCGAACGTGCGCGACGTGTTCGGCGGCGCCCCGTTCCCCCCGGTCTCCGAGACCGGGACCGTGCAGCTCACGCTCGGGTCGCGGGACTTCTTCTGGCTGCAGGTCGGGGGCGCCTGATGTCCCCGGCCCCCGTGCAGGTGCCCGACGACGAGGCGCTCGTCGGGCTGCTCGCGGCCTGGCTGCCAGGTCGCCGCTGGTTCCCCGTCAAGGGGTCCGTGGCCGAGCTCGGTGCCGCGGGCGGCCTGACGCTCGTCGACCCGCGCGGCGAGGCCGCCGTGCGCATCCTGTTCGTGCGGGCCGTGGCCCCCGGGATCGACACCGTGCTCCAGGTGCCTGTCACGCTCCGCGCCGCGGGTGCCGACGAGGACGCGGGCGGTCCCGCGGTCATCGGGACCACGGGCGCCCCGGCCGTGCTGGTCCGCGACGGCTGCGGGGACCCGGCGTTCCTGCGTGCCTGGCTCGCGGTCGCCGACGGGCCGGGCGGGGACGTCGACCCGGACCACCCGCGCGTGCTCACCGGCGAGCAGTCCAACACGTCGGTCGTGCTGCCCGCGGCACCCGACCCGGACGGGGGCCCGCCGCACCCGGCCGCGATCCTCAAGGTCTTCCGGGCGCTGTCGCCGGGCGACAACCCCGACGTCGACGTGCCCCGCGCGCTCGCGGCCGACGGCTGGACGCACGTCCCGCGCCCCCTCGGCTGGCTCGAGGGTCGCTGGCCCGACCGCGGCGCGACCGCCGAGGGACACCTCGCGGTGCTCAGCCAGTTCGTGGACGGCGCCGAAGACGGCTTCGAGCTCGCGTGCGCGATGGCGGGCCGCGGCGAGTCGTTCGCCCCGCTCGCCCGCGACCTCGGCATGGTCGTGGCGGGCATGCACGCCGCGCTCGCCGACGCGCTGCCCGTCGAGCCACCCGCCGCGACGGTGGACAGGGCGAGCTCGGTGGCCCAGGCGGTACGCGACCGCTACCGGTGGGCCGCGACGGCCGTGCCTGCGCTCGAGCAGTACGCGCACGCGGTCGAGGAGCTCGCGGCCCGCACCCAGCACCTGACCGACCTCCCCCTGCCGCAGCGCATCCACGGCGACCTGCACCTGGGACAGGCCCTGCGCGCGCACGGCGAGTGGTTCGTGACCGACTTCGAGGGTGAGCCGCTCGCCCCGGTCGCGGCCCGCACGCGGCCCGACCTGGCGCTGCGCGACGTCGCGGGGATGCTGCGCTCGTTCGACTACGCGGCCGCGGTGGGCACGGCGGGCTCCGCGGTCGGCGCCGACGACGCGCGATCGTGGGCCGACGACGCCCGCGCGGCGCTGCTCGAGGGCTACCGCGACGAGGTGCTGCGTGCGTCGGCCGAGCGCCACGACGCACCCCCGGTCGACGTCGCGAGCCGCTCCGCGCTGCTGCGGGCGCTCGAGCTCGACAAGGCGCTGTACGAGGCCGTGTACGAGGCACGCAACCGGCCCACCTGGCTCGACATCCCGCTCCGGGGCGTCGAGCGGCTGCTCGACTGAGCGCCGGACGAGCTCGCTCTGGAGCACGGGGGCAGCCGGGTGCCCCTCGTCGGCCGAGAGCCCCCGATGGTGCGGCCGGACGGGGCGCTCCAGGTGGTGCTCTGCCCTGCACCCCGTGGCCCGCGCCGAACCAGGTCGCGGTTGTGGTCCCACTTGAGATAGTTGATCTCGTCGCCGGTGAGCAGCGAGTCGAGGCGGGTCCCCCACGAGGCAGGAGCGAGCCGGATGATCGAGCAGGACCTGCACGAGGGGTGGACGCTGCGGGCGACCCGCGGCCCCGTCCCGGACGACGTCGAGGACCGGACCGTGCCGGCAGACGTCCCCGGCTCGGTCCACACCGACCTCCTCGCCGCGGGGCTCGTCCCCGACCCCTACCTCGACCAGAACGAGACGTCGCTCACGTGGGTGCACCGCACCGACTGGCGCTACGAGCGGGCGCTGACCATCGGCCCGCTCGGGCCCGGCGAGCGCGCCGACCTGGTGTTCGACGGCCTCGACACGGTCGCTGACCTGCGGGTCGACGGCAAGCTCCTCGGACGCACCGCGAACCAGCACCGCTCGTACCGGTTCGACGCCCGCCCGTTCGCGGACGGCCGTGCCCACACCCTGACGGTCGACCTGCGCTCAGCCCTCGAGCACGCCGAAGCCGAGCGCGAGCGGCTCGGCGCCCGGCCCACGGCGTACGACCACCCCTTCAACATGGTCCGCAAGATGGCCTGCAGCTTCGGCTGGGACTGGGGTCCCGACCTGCAGACCGCCGGCATCTGGAAGCCCGTGCGGCTCGAGCGCTGGCACACAGCGCGGCTCGAGCAGGTCCGCCCGCTCGTGACCGTCGACCCCGACGGCACGGGGCGCGTCACCGTGCACGTCGACGTCGAACGCTCGGGGCTCGAGGGCGCGCAGGACGCCACCCTGGTGCTGCGCGCCGCGGTCGGTGACGTGCAGGCGCAGACCCTGCTCGGACCGCACGTCGACGCGGGCGTCGTCGAGGTCCTGGTGCCGCACGCGCCGCTGTGGTGGCCCGTGGGCCACGGCGCGCAGCCGCTCCTCGACCTCTCCGTCACGCTCGAGGCCGCCGACGGTGCTGAGCGCACCCGGACCGCGCTCGGCGACTGGCACCGCCGGATCGGCTTCCGCACCATCGAGCTCGACACCCAGCCGGACGAGTTCGGATCGGCCTTCACGCTGCGGGTCAACGGCCGCCCGATCTTCGTCAAGGGCGCGAACTGGATCCCGGACGACCACCTGCTCACGCGGGTCACGCGCGACCAGGTGGCCCGGCGCGTCGACCAGGCGCTCGGGGCCAACCTCAACCTGCTGCGCGTGTGGGGTGGCGGGGTCTACGAGTCCGAGGACTTCTACGACGTGTGCGACGAGCGCGGCGTGCTCGTCTGGCAGGACTTCCTGCTCGCCTGTGCCGCGTACCCCGAGGAGGAGCCGCTCTGGGGCGAGATCGAGGCCGAGGCCCGCGAGAACGTCGCGCGCCTGACGCCGCACGCCTCGCTCGTGCTGTGGAACGGCGGCAACGAGAACCTCTGGGGCTTCGCTGACTGGGCCTGGCAGGCGAAGCTGGGCGGCGCGACCTGGGGCCGGCGGTACGCCACCGAGCTCCTCCCCGCGATCGTCGCCGAGCTCGACCCCACCCGGCCGTACATGGACGGCAGCCCGTACTCCCCCGCGTCGGCCCCCGAGGGCACCCACCCGAACGACCCCGACCACGGCACGCACCACGAGTGGGAGGTCTGGAACCGGGTCGACTACGCGGCCTACCGCGACGACGTCCCCCGGTTCTGCTCCGAGTTCGGGTTCCAGGGTCCGCCCGCGTGGGCCACGCTCGAGCGTGCTGTCCGCAACCCCGACGGCGCCCCTCTCACCAAGACCGACCCGGTCTTCCTGCTGCACCAGAAGGCCGACGACGGCAACGGCAAGCTCGACCGGGGGCTCGCCCCGCACCTCGGGGTGCCCGCCGACTTCACCGACTGGCACTGGGCCACCCAGCTCAACCAGGCCCGCGCTGTCACGTACGCGATCGAGCACTACCGGTCCTGGTGGCCGCGCACCGCGGGCGCGATCGTCTGGCAGCTCAACGACTGCTGGCCCGTGACCTCGTGGGCGGCCGTGGACTCCGACGAGCGCCCCAAGCCGCTCTGGTACGCGCTGCGGCACGCGTTCGCCGACCGGACGGTCACGGTCCAGGAGCGCGACGGACGGCTCGTGCTCGCGGTCGTCAACGACAGCCCCGAGCTGTGGCACGGCACGGTGCGCGTGTCCCGCGAGCTGTTCGACGGGACGCACCTGGCCGAGCACCTCCATGAGGTGAACGTCGGTGCGCGCGCTGTCGCGCTGCTCCCGCTGCCCGACGAGGTCGCCGTACCGGCCGAGCGGCACCGCGAGGTGCTCGTGGCCGCGCTGGGGACCTCGCGCGTCGTGCACCTGTGGGCCGAGGACGTCGAGCTCGCGCTCGACCCCTCACCGGTGCAGGCCACGGCGACGCCCGCCGTCGGCGGGTACCGCGTCGACGTCACGGCGCGGTCGCTCGCACGCGACGTGACGCTGCTGGTGGACCGGCTCGACCCCGGGGCGACGGTGGACGACGCGCTGGTGACGCTCCCTGCGGGCGCGGGCGTGACGTTCTGGGTGCGGACCTCCGCCCGGCTGACCGAGGCCGATCTGACCTCGGCGCCGGTCCTGCGCACGGCCAACGACCTGACGGTCGTGGCCCGCTCCGAGGAGCCCGCGCTCGCCGGAGGCCCGGTCGAGGCACTGGCCGAACGACCGACCGGCTGAACGGCCGCCGGGGGTCGGTCGGCCGGCGGCCGGCCGGCTGACCGGCGGGCCCGGTCCGGCGGCGTGCGCGACGCGCCCCGGTGCGCGACGCTGTGGCGCGAGGGACGCCTGCCCGCTCATCCACCTCGACGGCCACGCCGGCGAGCGGCCTGAGCACGAGCGGAAGGATCAGCACGCCCATGTCGGAGCCACGAGTCGCGATCGTCACCGGAGCCGCGCGCGGGATCGGCGCCGCGATCGCCCGTCGCCTGGCCGCGGACGGGAACCACGTCGCCGTGGTCGACCTGCGGGAGGAGGACACCGCGTCCACCGTCACCGCCATCACCGAGACGGGCGGCCGGGCGATCGGCATCGGGGCCGATGTCACCGTCGGGCCGGACGTCCGCGCCGCGGTCGGGCGGACCGCCCAGGAGCTCGGCGCGCCCACCGTCCTGATCAACAACGCCGGCATCCTGCGCGACGCGCTGCTGTTCAGGATGGACGACGAGGACTGGGACGCCGTCATCGCGGTGCACCTGCGCGGGGCGTTCCTCATGGCCCGTGAGGTGCAGCGGCACCAGGTCGAGGCGCGCTGGGGCCGGGTCGTCAACCTGTCGAGCACCTCGGCCCTCGGCCACCGCGGGCAGGCGAGCTACGCGGCCGCGAAGGCCGGGCTGCAGGGCTTCACCAAGACGCTGGCCATCGAGCTGGGTCCGTTCGGCATCACAGCGAACGCCATCGCGCCCGGGTTCATCGCGACCGACATGCTCCGCGCGGCGGCCGCGCGCCAGGGCATCAGCTTCGAGGAGTACCTCGAGGCCGCCGTCCGCCAGATCCCCGTGGGCCGGGTGGGCCGGCCCGACGACGTCGCGGCCGCCGCGAGCTACCTGTGCTCGGACGAGGCGTCGTTCGTCTCGGGCCAGGTGCTGTACGTGGCCGGCGGACCCCAGGGCTAAGGCCTGCCCTCCTCGTCCGACGGCTGGCACTCGGCTGGCCCGCTCGACGGGCCGGGCGGACGCCGTGGGCCTGGTGCGTGCTCGCCGGCGGCCCCGTCGCCTCGCACACCGCCCCGCTCCCCCACCTCGTCGCGCCCGGTTCGACGGCCTCGTTCGTGCCCTGACCTCGCGTTTCCCGCGTGGAGAGGCTGCGCCGGAGCCTGCGTGGTGGTTGGGTAGGCACATGAACCGGCAGGTCGCGATCCTCCCCGTCCCCGTCGATCCCGATCGTCTGCGCGCCGTCGCGCACGGGACGTCGCACGAACCCCATGCAGTGCTCGGACCGCACGTGCACGACGGCCGCACGACGATCCGGGTGCTGCGCCCTCTCGCCGACGCCGTCGAGGTCGTCACGCCGGGCGGCAGCTACCCCGCGACCCACGAGCTCGACGGCATCTGGTTCGCGGTGATCCCCGGCGAGGAGGTCCCGGACTACCGCCTCGACGTCACCTACGCCGGTCACACGGCCCGCGCCGACGACCCGTACCGCTTCCTGCCCACGGTGCACGAGCTCGACCGCCACCTCATCCGCGAGGGACGGCACGAGCAGCTGTGGACTGTGCTCGGTGCCAACCCCCACACCTACCCCGGCGTGCTCGGCGAGGTCCGGGGGACGGCCTTCGCGGTCTGGGCCCCCAACGCCGCCGCCGTCCGGGTGGTCGGCGACTTCAACCACTGGCAGGGCGCCGAGCACGCGATGCGCTCGCTCGGCGAGTCCGGCGTGTGGGAGCTGTACATCCCGGGGGTCGAGGCCGGCGCCCGCTACAAGTTCGAGATCCTGGGGCACGACGGCTCCTGGCGGCAGAAGGCCGACCCTGTCGCCAAGGGCACCGAGGTGCCCCCCGCGACCGCGTCGGTCGTCGTGGACTCGCGCCACGAGTGGACCGACGACGCGTGGCTCGCCGGGCGTGCGTCGCGCGACCCGCACACCGGCCCGGTGAGCATCTACGAGGTGCACCTGGGCTCGTGGCGGACGGGGCTCTCCTACCGTGAGCTCGCGGCCCAGCTGACCGACTACGTGCTGGACCTCGGGTTCACCCACGTCGAGCTCATGCCCGTGGCCGAGCACCCCTTCGGGGGGTCGTGGGGCTACCAGGTGTCCTCCTACTACGCCCCCACCTCCCGCTTCGGGCACCCGGACGACTTCCGGTACCTGGTCGACACGCTCCACCGCGCCGGCATCGGCGTGATCCTCGACTGGGTTCCCGCGCACTTCCCGAAGGACGAGTGGGCCCTCGCCAACTTCGACGGCACCCCGCTCTACGAGCACCCGGACCCGCTGCTCGGGGAGCAGCCCGACTGGGGCACGTTGGTCTTCAACTACGGGCGCAACGAGGTGCGCAACTTCCTCGTCGCCAACGCCACCTACTGGCTCGAGGAGTTCCACGTCGACGCACTGCGGGTCGACGCTGTCGCCTCGATGCTCTACCTCGACTACTCGCGCCAGCCCGGTCAGTGGCGACCCAACGCCCGGGGCGGACGCGAGAACCTCGAGGCGATCGAGTTCCTGCAGGAGGCCAACGCCACGGCCTACCGCCGCACCCCCGGGATCATGATGATCGCGGAGGAGTCGACCGCCTGGCCGGGAGTCACAGCGCCCACCGACCAGGGGGGTCTCGGCTTCGGGTTCAAGTGGAACATGGGCTGGATGAACGACACCCTGCGCTACCTCGCGGAGGAGCCGATCAACCGGCGCTACCACCACAACGAGGCGACGTTCTCGCTCGTGTACGCGTTCTCGGAGCACTTCATCCTGCCCATCAGCCACGACGAGGTCGTCCACGGCAAGGGTTCGCTCATGGGCAAGATGCCGGGCGACGACTGGCAGAAGCTCGCGAACGTCCGCGCCCTGCTCGCCTACCAGTGGGCCCATCCCGGCAAGCAGCTGCTCTTCATGGGCAGCGAGTTCGGTCAGGGCACCGAGTGGGCGGAGTCCCGCAGCCTCGACTGGTACCTGCTCGACTACCCGGGCCACGTGGGTGTGCAGAACCTGGTCCGCGACCTCAACGCCCTCTACCGCGCGACCCCCGCACTGTGGGAGATCGACGACTCGTCGCAGGGCTTCGAGTGGATCGACTCGAACGATGCCGATCACAACGTGCTCGCGTTCCTGCGGCGCGACTCCGCGGGACGACCGGTCGTCGTGGTGGTGAACTTCGCCGGCACCCCGCACGACAACTACCGCCTGGCGCTGCCCTCGGGCGGCCGCTGGCGCGAGGCCCTCAACACCGACGCGCTGGTCTACGGCGGATCCGGTGTCGGGAACCTCGGCGTGGTCGAGGCTCGACCCGAGCCCCACTTCGCCCGACCGTTCTCGGCGACGCTGCGGGTGCCGCCGCTCGGAGCTCTCTACCTCATCCCCGAGTAGCCCACCCCTCCCTCCGACCGTCCTGCAGCGGCCGCGCCCCGACGTGGGCGTGGCCGCTGCCGCGTCGAAGCACTCGATCGCGGCCCTTGTCGCTGGGAAACAGAAAGAGCCATCCCCGAAGGGATGGCTCTTTCTGAATGATGTTCCGGCGGCGACCTACTCTCCCACACCCTGGCGAGTGCAGTACCATCGGCGCTGAAGGGCTTAGCTTCCGGGTTCGG
>NZ_JBISBW010000021.1:0-67373 GCF_044392165.1 Cellulomonas sp. P22 | reverse complement strand
TCCCCCCCCCCCCCCCCCCCCCCCCCCCCCCCCCCCCCCCCCCCCCCCCCCCCCCCCCCCCCCCCCCCCCCCCCCCCCCCCCCCCCCCCCCCCCCCCCCCCCCCCCCCCCCCCACGTCCGTGCGGTCGGTCGTGCGGTCAGTCGTGTGCTCGCCGGGCTGTGACGATCGAGCCCACGAGCAGCGCGACGCCCGCCAGTCCCAGCAGCGCGATGAGCGCGAGCTGGCGGTCGAACATCGCCCCCGACGCGGCGGCCAGGACCCCGATGCCGACCACCGCGATGATCAGGCCCCACACCACGGTGCCCACGCGCAGCGCCGGACGCTGCGGGGGCTCCGCGAACGGGGGGGTCGAGGGATCGGGGGTCCACGCCGCGCCGGCCGGGGGTGCGGTCGCCGACCCCCGGGCGTCGGGCAGGACCGCGGTGTCCGCGGCCGACGACGAGGGCGCCGACCACGAGGGCGCCGACGACGACGGCGCGTCGTCGCCCGGCAGCACGGCGGTGTCGTCGTCCGACCCTGCCGGTGCTTCTGACCCTGCCGACGCGCTGCCGAACAGGCCGAGCACGTCCGTGTCGTCCCCCCGTGCGTCGGGCGTGCCGTAGGTGTCGTCCCGCTCGGGTCCGTGGGTGCTCATCAGTTCTCCTCGATCGTGACGTCGCCCGCACCGATCGAGATGCGCAGCAGGAGCTCAGGGTCGGTGCCGTCGGTGACCGCGTCGCTCGCGTAGCGGCGCGTGCCGACACCGACACCGCTGTTCACCGACAGGCGGTCGTCGACGTCCCAGGTGATCTCGCCGACCCCGGCCCTGACCTCGGCGCTCACCGCGGCGCCGGCCGGGACGAGCACGGTCAGGTTGCCGGCCCCGAGAGCGATCGGCACCTCGAGGGTGTCGTCGGTCAGCTGGACCTGGGTCAGGTCGACGTAGCTGTCGCCGACACCGAGCGCGTAGCCGGCCTCGGCGACCGCGCGGCTGTCGGCCACGTAGCTCTCGTCGCCCATCGCCCGGACCGCGCCGTCGCCCCAGGTGACGTCGTCGAGCAGCGCGAACGGCGCCGTGACGAGGATCCCGATGACCGCGAGCGTGCCCAGCACGCCGCTGCGGCGTCCGCGCAGGCCCGCCGCGATGATCCCGAGCCCGAGCAGCACGATCGTGGCGCCCGCCGCGGTGAGCACCACGGGGCCGTGGAAGTAGCCGAGCCGCTCGGCGCCCAGCAGACCGGTGAGCACGAGGACCGCGAGGGCCACCACGACACCGAGCAGCGCGGCGCCGGGGCCCCGGCGCGGGGGACGGGGCGGAGCGGGCGGACGCGGCGGCGCCGTGCGCTGCGGAGCGGGCCCCGCAGCGTACGGGCCGGACGGAGAGCCGGCGGCGTAGGGCGTGGGCGGGGGCACGGTGCCCGCAGCGGAGGAGGGCGAGGTCGCGTGCGCCCAGGTCGTCGGTGCGGGCGCCGCGGCGGCCATCGGCGTCGTGGTGGTCGGTGACGGCCGGGGCGGGGTTCCCGCAGGGGTGGGCTGTGACGCGCCGGCGGGGGGCGCGGCGTAGGGCCCGAACGGTCCGTAGGGTCCAGGCGGCGTGGGCGGACGACGGCCGCCTGTGCGGTTCGTCGCCACGAGCGTGATGAGCACGACGACCGCCACGCCCCAGAGGATGCCGTTGAGCCATCCCAGCCCGGCGCTTCCCCACCAGCCGAACCACGTGTCGCTGACGTTGAAGCCGCCGAGCACCATGGCGAGCGCGCCGATCAGGGCGACGTCGAAGCGGCCCTGGAAGAGCTCCTCGAGGTGGACGCGTCCGTCGCGCTGCTCGGGCAGCAGCGCCCAGCCGACGCCGTACGCGACGAGACCGAGACCGCCGAGCAGCACGCTCACCCCGAACAGTGCGCGGACGAGCAGCGGGTCGAGCCCGAACCGGCCCGCGAGCCCCCCGGCGACGCCGCCGATCCATCGCTCGTCGGAGCGGTACAGGCCGGTGCCGCGGACCGCGGCGAAGAACGAGGTCTGCGCGGAGGATGGCGGTGAGGCGTCCGGGCCGGGGGCCGGGCTCGTTCCCGGCTGATCCGGGGTGTGCGTGTCCATGCCACGATCCTTCCCCGCCGCGGTGCCGCTGGGCATCGGGTGCAGCCCTGACCGGACCCTGATTCCGACGGTGCCGGACCCTGAACCGGCGTGGGCCTGGCCTCGGGTGGTGCCCGGGGGTGTGATCATCGGGGGGTGCACCCCTCAGCCCCACGCCCCGCGTGGTCGCCCCCGGCCCCGGCGTCGACCCGGCTGCCGCTGCGTCGGCCCACCGCGGGACGCGTGCTCGGTGGCGTCGCGATGGGGGTCGCCGCGCACCTCGACGTGCCGCTGCGCCTGGTGCGGGTCGCGTTCGGCGCGCTCGCGCTGCTCGGGGGGGCGGGTGTCGCGCTGTACGTGTTCCTGTGGGTCACGGTGCCCACGGGCGATCCGGCGTCCGCCGCGGGGGACGCCCGCCCGGCGACGCTGACGCGGCTCGCCCGCACCCAGGGCCTCGGCCAGGACGCGCTGCGCCGCCTGCCCGTGACCGACATCGCGATCGGGCTCGTGCTGCTCGCGGGGGCCGCCGTGATGGTGGCGGTGCGCACGGGCAGCGAGATCGACACCTCGTGGGTGGTCCCGCTCGTGCTGCTCCTGGCGGGCACGGGCCTGGCGTGGAGCCAGCTCGACGCGGTGCAGCGCGGCCGGTGGCGCTCGCGCACCGGTGGGCGTACCCCCGTGAGCGTGCTGCGCCTCGTGGGCGGCCTGGTGCTCGCGGGGGTGGGGGTGCTGCTGCTGGTGGCGCAGGACGCCGAGCCGGCGGCGGTGCTGCAGGCGACGGTCGCCGCGGTCGCCGTGCTCGCCGGCGTCGCCCTGGTGCTCGCCCCGTGGTGGCTGCGGCTCGTGCGCGAGCTCGGAGACGAGCGGGCCGCGCGTGCCCGCGAGTCGGAGCGCGCGGACATCGCCGCGCACCTGCACGACTCGGTGCTGCAGACGCTCGCGCTCATCCGGGCACGGTCCGACGAACCGACCGAGGTCGCTCGCATGGCGCGTGCCCAGGAGCGCGAGCTGCGCGAGTGGCTGTACGACGACCGGCCCGCGCCGGGCACCTCGGTCGTCGCGGCGCTGCGGGCGATCGTCGCCGAGGTCGAGGACTCGCGCACCGGCCCGGGTGGGGAGCCGGTCGCGGTCGACACGGTCGTGGTGGGCGACCGGGTGCCCGACGCGCAGACCGAGGCCCTGCTGCAGGCGACCCGCGAGGCGCTCGTGAACGCCGTGGTGCACGGGCGTCCGCCCGTCTCCCTGTACCTCGAGGTGGGTCTCACCGAGGTCGACGTGTTCGTGCGCGACCGCGGCGTGGGGTTCGACGTCGAGGCGATCCCGCCCGACCGGTTCGGGGTGCGGGAGTCGATCATGGGGCGCGTCCGGCGACGTGGCGGCACGGCCAGCGTGGAGTCCAAGGAAGGTCGCGGGACCGAGGTGCACCTGTCGGTGCCGGTCCACGACGAGGCGGCACCGGTGCCGCAGGAGGAGACACAACGATGAGCGCACCTGTCGACGTGGTGCTGGTCGACGACCACCTGATGTTCCGCACGGGGGTGCGCGCCTCGCTCGACGCGCGGGTCAACGTCGTGGGGGAGGCGGCCTGCGTCGACGAGGCGGTGCGGATCGTGCGCGAGCTGCGCCCGCCCGTGGTGCTGCTCGACGTGCACCTGCCCGGTGGCGACGGCGGTGGCGGGGCCGAGGTGATCAAGACGTGCACCGACCTGCTCGGGGGCACGCGCTTCCTCGCGCTGTCGGTCTCGGACGCGGCCGAGGACGTCGTGGCTGTCATCCGCGCCGGCGCACGCGGGTACGTGACCAAGGCGATCTCGGGGGCCGACCTGTCGGACGCGGTGCTGCAGGTGGCGGGCGGCGACGCCGTGTTCTCGCCGCGGCTCGCGGGCTTCGTGCTCGACGCGTTCGGCACCGCGGCGGGCGACGTGGCCACGGGCGACGACGAGCTCGACCGGTTGTCGGCGCGCGAGCGCGAGGTCATGCGGCTCATCGCGCGCGGCTACTCGTACCGGGAGGTCGCGGGCGAGCTGTTCATCTCGATCAAGACGGTCGAGACCCACGTCTCGGCGGTGCTGCGCAAGCTCCAGCTCTCGAGCCGGCACGAGCTCACCCGATGGGCCGCGGCACGTCGGCTGCTGTAGCCCGAGGAGTTCCCGACGCAGGTGTTGGAAAGATCACGGTCGGGCGGCGCCTGAGCACGCCCGCGGCGGGCCCTTGGTCCCTAGGCTGGCCGTCATGACCGTCGTCTATCATCTCCTCCTCGTCCTGCACCTCCTCGGCTGGGCCATCGTCTTCGGCGGCGCGCTCGCCGGGATGAAGAAGCCCGCCCTGCCCGCGGGTGCCCTGCACGGGATCCTCACGGCCCTCGTGACCGGGATCCTCATGGTGGGCATCGCCTCGGCCGACCTGGCCGGGCACGAGCCGGACAACGCCAAGATCGCGGTCAAGCTCGTGATCGCCCTCGTCGCCACGGGCCTGGTCGTCTACGGCGCCCGGAAGCCCGAGAAGGTCACCCGGGGCTTCCTCGGCGCCGTCGTCGGCCTCGTGGTCGTGAACGTCGCCGTCGCGGTGCTGTGGCGCTGACCTCCGCGGCGGCCCGGCAGCCGTCATGAGCGTGGGTGGCGAGCTCGTCGTCGCGCTCGTGGTCGCGGCGGGCCTGTTCGGCGTGGTGGTCCAGGTGCTGCCCGGCAGCCTCCTGGTGCTCGGCGCCGTGGGTGTGTGGGCGCTGCTCACGGGTGGCGCTGTCGCGTGGACCGCGTTCGCCGTCGGCGCTGTCGCGATCGCCGCGGCGGCCGTCGGCAAGTACCTGGTCGCGGGCCGTCGGCTCACCCGCGCCGGGGTGCCCGGGTCGACGCTCGCCTGGGGCGGCCTGGTCGGCGTGGTCGGGTTCTTCGTCGTCCCCGTCGTGGGGCTGCCGCTGGGCTTCGTGGGCGGCGTGTACGCGACCCAGCGGGTGCGCGGCGAGGGCCACGGACCTGCCTGGTCCGCGACGCTCGTCGCGCTGCGGGCCACCGGCCTCACGATCCTCGTCGAGCTCGCCGGCGCGCTCGTGGCGACCGCGGCGTGGGTCGCGGCGGTTCTCGCGACCTAGCGGCTGCCGGGTGACGCCGGTGCGGTCGCGGGTCGGGTGCGCCCGATCGCTCAGGACCGGGCGCCGCGGGCCGATCGGGCGGTGTCAGCCTGACGTCCCACCATTCCCGGAGTCCTCATGAGTCGTCTGTCCTCGCTCGCCATCCGCACCCGCCTCCTGCTGCTGGCCGGTGTGGTCGCGATCGGGTTCGTGACGATCGCCGTGGGCGCCGGGCTCCAGCTCCGGACGAGCATCATGGACGAGCGGGAGGACGCGACCCGGGCCGTCGTGCAGACGGCGCTCGGGGTCGTCGAGAGCTACGGCGAACGGGCCGCCGCGGGCGAGATGACCACGAGCGAGGCCCAGGCCGCGGCGATCGAGACCGTCGGTGCGCTGCGCTACTCGGGCACCGAGTACTTCTGGATCAACGACATGACGCCCACGATGATCATGCACGCGACCAAGCCCGAGCTCGACGGCACCGACCTGAGCACCTACGCGGACCCCGACGGCATGCTCCTCTTCGTCGACGCCGTCGACGTCGTGCGGGCGCACGGCGAGGGCTTCGTGAACTACCAGTGGGCGCGCCCGGGGTCGGATGCCCCCGAGCCCAAGATCTCTTACGTGGCGGGGTACGAGCCGTGGGGCTGGGTCGTCGGGTCGGGCGTGTACGTCGACGACGTCGACGCCGCGGCGAACGCGGGGGCCGTGACCCTGCTGCTCTGGGGCGCAGGCGTGCTGCTGGTCGTGGTGGGCCTGAGCGTGGTCGTCGCGCGCAGCATCGTGCGTCCCCTCCGCCGGGCGGGAGCCGCGCTCGCGACGGCCGACGTGACCACACGGCTCGACACGGGGCGCGGCACGACCGAGCTCGACCAGCTCGCGATCGGCCTCAACGCGACCCTCGACCGCACGGCCGCGGTCTCCGAGCAGGTCACCCGGGCTGCGGGCGAGGTCGACGCCGCGGCGCGCCGCCTGGTCGGCGCGAGCGACGACATCGGGCTCGTGGCGCAGGGCACCGCGCGTCTCACGGCCGAGGTCGCCGTCGCGGCGTCCGAGGTCAGCGAGGGGATCGACACGGTCGCGTCGGGCACGCACGAGATGGGCGCGTCGATCGGTGAGATCGCCCGCAACGCCCAGGTGGTCGCGCAGATCGCGTCCGAGGCCGTCGAGCTCACCGAGCGCACCGACCGGACCGTCGCCGAGCTCGGCGACTCCTCGGCCCAGATCGGCAGCGTCGTCAAGGTCATCTCGGCGATCGCGGAGCAGACGAACCTGCTCGCGCTCAACGCGACGATCGAGGCGGCCCGTGCGGGGGAGGCCGGCAAGGGTTTCGCGGTGGTCGCGGGGGAGGTCAAGGAGCTCGCGCAGGAGACCGCGCGCGCCACGGGCGACATCTCCGCGCGGGTCGACGCGATCCAGGCGGCCGTCACGCGGGCCGCGGGCGAGATCGGGCAGATCTCGACCATCATCGGCCGCATCGACGAGTACCAGGGCACGCTCGCGGGCGCGGTCGAGGAGCAGACCGCCACGACGGCCGAGATGGCCAAGGCGGTGGCCGACGTCGCGGCCGGCGGCCGGGGCATCGCGGGCTCGCTCACGGAGGTCGAGCGCTCGTCGCAGCGCACCACCGACGAGCTCGACGGGATCCGGGCCGCGGCGCGCGACCTCGCCACCACGTCCCACCGGCTGCAGGAGGCGGTGCGGGTGCTGCACGGCTGAACCTGTGCACCGCGTGTCGGTGGAGTTGCCTAGGCTGTGAGTGCCATGACCTCGCTCTTCGACAACCTCCCGCTGCCCGGGTTCGGCCCCGCCGATCTCGGGCGCCTCCCGTCCGCCGTCCCACCCCGGGGCGGTGACGTGCCCGACGACTCCGCACACCCGCACGGGCCTGCCTCGGGCGGTCGACCGGCCGCCGCGCACCTCGACCCCGACACGCTGCTCGACGGGCTCAACCCCCAGCAGCGCGAGGCCGTGCTGCACCACGGCGGCCCGCTGCTCATCGTCGCGGGCGCCGGCTCGGGCAAGACGCGCGTGCTCACGCACCGCATCGCCCACCTGCTCGCCACGGGGCGCGCCCGGCCGGGCGAGGTGCTCGCGATCACGTTCACGAACAAGGCCGCGGCCGAGATGCGCGAGCGGGTCTCCGCGATCGTCGGACCGTCCGCGCAGCGCATGTGGGTCTCGACGTTCCACTCGGCGTGCGTGCGCATCCTGCGGCGCGAGGCCGCGACGCTGGGCCTGCGCTCGAGCTTCTCGATCTACGACTCGGCCGACTCGCAGCGCCTGCTCACGATGGTCGCGCGCGAGCTCGACCTGGACGTCAAGAAGTTCCCGCCGAAGGCGCTCGCGAACAAGATCTCGGCGCTCAAGGACGAGCTGGTGGACCCCGACGAGTACTCGTCGCAGGTGAGCGACGCGAACGACTTCGACGCGACGCTCGCCCAGGTGTACCAGCGCTACCAGGCGCGGCTGCGCCAGGCCCACGCGCTCGACTTCGACGACCTGATCATGCAGACCGTGCACCTGCTGCAGGCGTTCCCGCAGGTCGCCGAGCACTACCGGCGGCGCTTCCGGCACATCCTGGTCGACGAGTACCAGGACACGAACCACGCCCAGTACACGCTCGTGCGCGAGCTCGCGGGCGTCGGGGCGCCCCGGGAGGGCGACACCCCGCTGCGCGGGGAGCTCACTGTCGTGGGCGACGCCGACCAGTCGATCTACGCGTTCCGCGGGGCGACGATCCGCAACATCCTGGAGTTCGAGGCCGACTACCCGGACGCGCGCACGATCCTGCTCGAGCAGAACTACCGCTCCACGCAGAACATCCTCTCGGCCGCGAACGCCGTCATCTCGCGCAACCCGGGCCGCAAGCCCAAGCGGTTGTGGACCGACTCGGGGGCGGGTGCGCAGATCGTCGCGTACGTCGCCGACAACGAGCACGAGGAGGCGCGCTTCGTCGCGGAGGAGATCGACCGACTCGGCGACGCCGAGGGCGTGCGACCGGGCGACGTCGCGATCTTCTACCGCGCGAACGCCCAGTCCCGGGCGCTCGAGGAGGTGCTCATCCGCGTCGGGCTGCCGTACAAGGTGGTCGGCGGGACACGCTTCTACGAGCGCAAGGAGATCAAGGACGCGGTCGCGTACCTGCGGGCCCTGGCCAACCCCGACGACGACGTCAACGTCCGCCGCATCCTCAACGTCCCGAAGCGCGGGCTCGGGGACCGCTCCGAGGCCATGGTCGCGGCGTTCGCCGAGCGGGAGCGCATCTCGTTCGGCGCGGCGCTCGAGCGCCTCGACGACGTGCCCGGCCTGGGCACGCGCGCGATCACGGGCCTGCGGGCGTTCGCCGCGATGATGGGCGAGTTGCGCGACCTGGTCGCGTCGGGGGCCGGGCCCGCCGAGGTGCTCGGGGCCGTGCTCGACCGCACGGGCTACCTCGCCGAGCTGCGCGCCTCCGAGGACCCGCAGGACGGCACCCGCGTCGAGAACCTCGCCGAGCTGCACGCGGTGGCGTCCGAGTTCGAGCAGTCGGAGCCCGAGGGCGACCTCGCGGACTTCCTCGAGCGCGTGTCGCTCGTCGCGGACTCCGACCAGATCCCCGCCCAGGACGGCGACGGCGACGGCGCCGACGACCGGCCCGACCAGGGCGTCGTCACGCTCATGACGCTGCACACCGCGAAGGGGCTCGAGTTCCCGGTCGTCTTCGTCACGGGCATGGAGGACGGCACGTTCCCGCACATGCGCTCGCTCGCGGACTCCGACCAGCTCGCCGAGGAGCGCCGGCTCGCGTACGTGGGGCTGACCCGTGCGCGCGAGCGGCTGTACGTCTCGCGAGCCGCGGTGCGCACCGCCTGGGGCGTGCCCAACGAGTTCCCGGCGAGCCGCTTCCTCGACGAGCTGCCCGAGGAGCTCGTGGACTGGCGCCGGCGCGAGTCGAGCATGGACCGGCTGCGCACGCCCGGCGGGTACAGCACGGGCTCGGGCGGCTTCGGCTCGGGGTACGGGTCGCGCGGGTCGTCGTCGGGCGGGTCCTCCTCCGGGCCCGTCACGCGGCGCACGACCACCCCGTCCACGGGCGCGACGTTCGGCTCGGCCACCCCGCGGCCCGACGGGGCGATCCCGGACCTGGCCCTGGGGGACAAGGTCACGCACGACGCGTACGGGCTCGGCACCGTCGTCGGGCTCGAGGGCGCGGGCCCGAACGCGGTCGCCAAGGTCGACTTCGGCTCGGAGGGGACCAAGCGGCTGCTGCTCCGGTTCTCGCCCGTGACCAAGCTGTAGGCGCGCTGACCTCGACACCTGTCCGCCCGTTGTGGCCCAGGCGACATCTCTCGATGTGAAGATAAAGTCGCGACGCGGCTAGCATCGTGCGGGGCGCCGTGGCCACCCAGGCCGCGCCATGCGGGTCGACGGAAGGACCAGAGCCAGGTGGACCTGTTCGAGTACCAGGCACGTGACATCTTCGAGAAGCACGGCGTTCCCGTGCTCGGCGGCATCGTCGCCACCACGCCCGAGGAGGCCCGCGCGGCCGCGGAGCAGCTGCTCGGTGGGCGGCCCGGCGTCGTCGTGGTCAAGGCGCAGGTCAAGACGGGTGGACGCGGCAAGGCGGGCGGCGTCAAGATCGCCCGCTCGGCCGACGAGGCCGCCGAGAAGGCAGCCGAGATCCTCGGCATGGACATCAAGGGCCACACGGTCCACCGCGTGATGATCGCGGCGGGCGCGGACATCGCCGAGGAGTACTACTTCTCGGTGCTGCTCGACCGGTCCGAGCGCCGCTACCTGGCCATGGCCAGCGTCGAGGGCGGCATGGAGATCGAGCAGCTCGCGGTCGAGCGCCCCGAGGCCCTCGCCAAGGTCGCGATCGACCCGCGCGCCGGCATCGACGCGGACAAGGCCGACGAGATCGTCGCGGCCGCCGGGTTCGCGCCCGACGTCGCCCCCGAGGTGGCCCAGGTGCTGCAGCGGCTCTGGGACGTCTACCAGGGCGAGGACGCGACGCTGGTCGAGGTCAACCCGCTGGTCAGGACGACCGACGGCCGGATCGTCGCACTCGACGGCAAGGTCACGATCGACGAGAACGCCGGGTTCCGGCACCCCGACCACGCCGGGCTCGAGGACGCCGCCGCGGCCGACCCGCTCGAGGCGCGCGCCAAGGAGAAGGACCTCAACTACGTCAAGCTCGACGGCGAGGTCGGGATCATCGGCAACGGCGCCGGGCTCGTGATGAGCACGCTCGACGTCGTCGCGTACGCGGGCGAGGAGTTCGGCGGGGTCGAGCCCGCGAACTTCCTCGACATCGGCGGCGGCGCCTCGGCCGAGATCATGGCCGCGGGCCTCGACATCATCCTGTCGGACCCGCAGGTCAAGGCCGTGTTCGTCAACGTCTTCGGTGGCATCACGGCGTGCGACGCGGTCGCCAACGGCATCGTCGCCGCGCTCGAGATGCTCGGCGACGCGGCGACCAAGCCGCTCGTGGTCCGCCTCGACGGCAACAACGTGCTCGAGGGGCGCCGCATCCTGGCCGAGGCCGCGCACCCGCTCGTCACGCTCGCCGACACGATGGACGGCGGAGCGGCGAAGGCCGCCGAGCTCGCCCACACCGCCGCCTGAGCCCGATCACGCAGAGACGAGAGAACAACTGACATGGCGATCTTCCTGACCGAGTCATCCAAGGTCATCGTCCAGGGCATGACGGGCTCCGAGGGCACCAAGCACACGACGCGCATGCTCGCGAGCGGCACGGACGTGGTCGGCGGCGTCAACCCGCGCAAGGCCGGCACGTCCGTGACGTTCCCGCTGGGCGACGGCACCGTCGACGTGCCCGTGTTCGGCAGCGTCGAGGAGGCGATGAAGGAGACCGGCGCCGACGTGTCGGTCATCTTCGTGCCGCCGGCCCACACCAAGGCCGCCGTGCTCGAGGCCGTCGACGCGGGCATCCCGCTGGCCGTCATCATCACCGAGGGCGTCCCGGTGGCCGACACCGCCGAGTTCTTCGCGTACGCGCAGGACAAGGGCGTGCGGCTCGTCGGCCCCAACTGCCCGGGCCTGATCAGCCCCGGGAAGTCGAACGTGGGGATCATCCCGGCCGACATCACCGGCCCCGGCAAGATCGGGCTGGTGTCGAAGTCGGGCACCCTGACCTACCAGATGATGTACGAGCTGCGGGACCTCGGGTTCTCCACGGCCATCGGCATCGGCGGCGACCCGATCATCGGCACCACCCACATCGACGCGCTCGCCGCGTTCGAGGCCGACCCCGAGACCGAGGTCATCGTGCTGATCGGCGAGATCGGCGGCGACGCCGAGGAGCGTGCGGCGGCCTACATCGCCGAGCACGTGACCAAGCCGGTCGTGGGCTACGTCGCGGGCTTCACGGCCCCCGAGGGCAAGACCATGGGCCACGCCGGGGCGATCGTGTCCGGCTCGGCCGGCACCGCGCAGGCCAAGAAGGAGGCCCTCGAGGCCGCCGGGGTCAAGGTCGGCAAGACGCCGAGCGAGACCGCCGCGCTGGCCCGCGAGCTGCTCGCCTGACATCCCGCGCACCGCGCGGACGACCGACGGCGCCGTACCCCCTGCGGGTGCGGCGCCGTCGTCGCGTCCGGTGCTGACCTGACGCTGTGACCTGACGACACGTCGTCATCGGGGGTGCCCGGGCGTCGATACGCTCGCCGGATCATCCACCGGAGGTCGCGTCGCGTGATCGAGCCCCGTCCCGGGACAGCCGTCGTCCTGGTCAACCTCGGAACCCCCCGTGCGCCCACGTCGCGCGCTGTGCGGCCCTACCTGCGCGAGTTCCTCACGGACCGCCGGGTCGTCGACATGCATCCGGCGGTGTGGCGCCCGATCCTCGAGCTGGGGGTGCTGAGCGCCCGCCCGCGCGCCTCGGCCGCGAAGTACCGGACGGTATGGACCCCCGACGGCTCGCCGCTCCTGGTGCACACCCGCGCCCAGGCCGCGGCGCTCCAGGCCACGCTCGGTGCGGACGTCGAGGTGGCCGTCGCGATGCGCTACGGCCAGCCGGCGTTCGCCACGGTGCTGGCCGACCTCGTCGACCGCGGGCACGAGCGCGTCCTCGTGGTGCCGCTGTACCCGCAGTACGCGAGCTCGTCGACCGGCACCGTGCTCGACGCGGCGCACCGCGCGGTCGCCGCGCTGCCGCACCACCCCGAGGTGCGCACGGTCCGGGCGTTCGGCGAGCACCCGGCGTACGTCGACGCCGTGTGCACGGCGCTCGAGGAGCGCTGGCACCAGGTCGGGCGCCCCGACCCTGCCTCGGGTGACCGGGTGGTGCTGAGCTTCCACGGCATCCCGCAGGCCATGTCCGACGCGGGCGACCCCTACCTCGCCGAGTGCGAGCGCACGGCCGACGCTGTGCGCCAGCGCCTGGGCCTGGACGCGGGCTCGTGCCTGCTGACGTTCCAGTCGCGCTTCGGCCCGGCCCGCTGGCTCGGCCCTGCGACGATCGACACGGTCCGGGGCCTGGGGGCCGACGGGTCGCGCCGCACCGAGGTCGTGTGCCCCGGGTTCGTGTCCGACTGCCTCGAGACCCTCGAGGAGATCGACCAGCTCAACCGGGAGGCCTACGAGGAGGCGGGCGGCTCGGGCTTCGCGTACGTGCCCTGGGGCAACGCGCGCCCGGCGTGGACCGACGCCCTCGGTCAGATCGTGCGCACGCACCTGGACGGCTGGGTGCCCGTGGGCGCCGGTCGGTGACCTCCCGCACGACCTGCCCGGCGCGCCGACGCACCTGGACGCTTCACCCGCGTCGGGCGGGGACGATGTCCTCGTGACCGATCCGTCTGGAACCGACCGTCTCGACCGGGCCCGGCGCCCCCGGGTGCTGACCGACGAGGCGCCGCCCACGCCGCCCGGCAGCGCCGTCGACGGCACGCCGCGCTGGGTCACGGGCCTGCTCGCGGGCGTGCAGGGCGCTGTGCTCTCGCTGCTCGTGGTCGTCCTGCCGGCGGTGACCGCCTACGTCGTGACGTCGGCCGACCCGTCGAACGCCGGCACGACGTGGACCGACGCGGCGCGGGTCGGCGCCGGGCTGTGGCTGCTCGGCCACGGGGTGCCGCTGGGCGTCGGCGACGGGGTCGTCACGCTCGTCCCGCTCGGCATCACGTGCCTCGCGCTGTTCACCTGCGGCACCTCGGCCCGCCGCTCGGGCTACGCGACGCCCGTGGGTCTCGGGGCCGGGGTCGGTGGGTACGCGGTGCTCACGGCGGCCATCGCGCTCTGCGTGCGTGCGAGCGTCGCGGACGTGGCCCTGGCGCTGCTGGGCGGTGCGGCGGTGTCCGGCGCAGGCCTCGCCGCGGGCCTCGCCCGGCGCAGCGACGCGACCCTGCTGCGGACGTTCCGTGCGCTGCGGTCGCGGGTCGTCCCGCCGGTGCGCACCGGGGCGGGTGCCGGGCTGGTCGCGCTCTCGGGGCTGGTCGCCGTCGCGGCGGCGGTCGTGGTGGCCTGGGTCCTGACGGGACGCTCGGAGATCAGCGAGGTGGTGCGGGCCCTGGACCTCGACGTGGTCGGGGGCGGCGTGCTCGCACTGGCCCAGCTCGGGCTCGTGCCCAACCTCGTGGTGTGGGCCCTCGCGTGGGTCGTGGGTGCGGGCTTCCAGGTCGGGACGGGCAGCATGTTCACCCCGACCGAGGTCGTCGCGGGTCCGCTGCCTGCTGTCCCGCTGCTCGGCGCGCTGCCCCAGCCGGGCAGCGAGGGTGGCGTGCTCGCCGCGGCGCCGCTGCTCGTGGTCGTGGCCGGGCTCGTCGCGGGGTGGTGGCTGCACCGGCGGCTGCCCACCGACCGATGGGTCGACCCGCTCGTCGCGGGCGTCGTCGCGGCGCTCGTCGCGGGGGTCGGGGCGGCGCTGCTCGTCGCGGCGGCCAGCGGCGGGGTCGGGCCGGGCCGGATGGCCGAGGTGGGGGCGTCGACGCTCGCGGTGGGTCTGCGCACCGGGGCGGGGGTGCTCGTCGGGGTGCTCGCCGTGACGCTGCCGGGCGACGCTGCGTTCCGGGGCTGGTGTGCCGACGTCGCGCGCCGGGTGGTCAGCCGCGGGTCGCGCGACTCGTCAGGTTCTCCTGCCACGTGAGCAGGTCCTGCTCGTAGGTCTGGTCGCACCCCGCGCGGGCCGACACCGTCAGCGCGCCGCGCAGGCACTCCTCGTGCGCCTGCTGCACGGGCCACGTCGCGAGCATGGTCACGAGCGTGAGCGAGAGCATCCCCGCGAACGCCAGCCCGACCAGCAGCATCGGGGTCAGCGCGCCGCGCACGCGGGCCCGCCGGGTCGCGACGAGCGCACGCACGCCCGCGACGATCGCGAGGACCACGAACACCAGGCTCGCCGCGCGCCACGGCAGCGGGAGCGTGCTCACGACGATCGTGGCGATCATGAGCAGGCCGAAGTTCATGACCCGCCGGCTCGCGACGCGCAGCGCCTCGGGGTCGATCGGGGGCAGCGGCGCGGGCGGCGGTCCCTGCCGGGGGTCGCGACCCGGGGACGGGGGACCGCTCGGCGGGCCAGGGCGCGGACCACCGTGCGGGCGGTCGGGGACGGGCCGCGTGCGGGACGGGTCCGGGCGAGGGGTGTCCTCGGACGGCGGGGCGTACGGGTTGGACACGTGAGCATTCTCGCCCATCCGCGCCCCCGGACGCCCCACTCGGCCCCGCGGGCCGACGGTTAGGGTCGGCGCATGAGCTCGCCCCGCGCCCCCCGCGCCGCCGTGCCCAGCACCACCGCGAGCGACGGGCCTCGCCCACCGGTCCCGCCGACCCGCAGGTCGGGTCGGGTCGTCGTGCTCGTCTCGGGCACCGGGTCGAACCTCGCGGCGCTGCTCGCGGCCCACGCCGACCCGGCCTACGGCGCCCGTGTCGTCGGCGTGGTGAGCGACCGGCCCGACGCGGGGGCGGTCACGCTCGCCCGCGCCGCCGGGATCCCCACCGCGGTGCTGGTCCCGGGCGACTTCGCCGACCGTGCCGCGTGGGACGCCGGCATCGGGGAGGTGGTCGCCGTGTTCCACCCCGACCTGGTCGTGAGCGCGGGCTTCATGCGGATCCTCGGTGCGCCGATGCTCGCGCGCTTCCCCGACCGCGTCGTCAACACCCATCCCGCGCTGCTGCCTGCGTTCCCGGGGGCCCACGGCGTGCGTGACGCGCTGGCCTACGGGGCCCGGGTCACGGGCTGCACCGTGCACGTGGTCGACGCGGGCGTCGACAGCGGGCCGATCATCGCCCAGGCAGCCGTCACGGTCGAGCCCGACGACGACGAGGCGAGCCTGCACGAGCGCATCAAGGTCGTCGAGCGCGACCTGCTGGTCGAGTGGGTGGGGCGGATCGCGCGCGAGGGCATGACCGTGGTGGGTCGGCGCGTCGTCGTCGGGTGACGTGGGCCACGACGCGGCTAGACTGCTCCTGGCCGTGACTGGCGTACCTGAGGTGGGCACAACCACCGGGGAGCGGCCGGAGGTACCCCTGCCGTCGCACCGTTCGCCTGGGTGCTCGGGTCCAGACCGTCTCACGAGACCGCACCGACCCGGGAGGTCACCCGCATGTCCGGCTTCGCCACCCCCTTCGCCCCCGTCGCCGATCCCGATGCGCCCACGACGCGCCGCCCGATCCGCCGCGCGCTGCTGAGCGTGTTCGACAAGACCGGCCTGACCGAGCTCGCCGCGGCGCTGCACGCCGCGGGCGTCGAGCTCGTCTCGACAGGCTCGACCGCGTCGACCATCGCCGCGGCCGGGGTCCCCGTGACCCGGGTCGAGGACCTGACCGGGTTCCCCGAGTGCCTCGACGGGCGGGTCAAGACGCTGCACCCGCGCGTGCATGCCGGGATCCTCGCGGACACCCGCCGCCCCGAGCACCTGGCCCAGCTCGCCGAGCTCGACATCGCGCCCTTCGACCTCGTGGTCGTCAACCTCTACCCGTTCTCGGCCACCGTCGCCTCGGGGGCCACGGCCGACGAGTGCGTCGAGCTCATCGACATCGGCGGCCCGTCGATGGTGCGCGCGGCCGCGAAGAACCACCCCAGCGTGGCCGTCGTGATCGACCCGGCCCGCTACGCCGAGGTCGCGGCGTCCGCCGCCGAGGGCTTCACCCTGGCCGAGCGTCGCCGCCTGGCCGCCGAGGCGTTCGCGCACACAGCGGCGTACGACACAGCCGTCGCCGGCTGGTTCGCGCAGGAGCACGCGCCCGACGCCGCGGCGCAGGAGTCCGGCTTCCCGGCGTTCGTCGGAGGCACGTGGGAGCGCGGGCGGGTGCTGCGCTACGGCGAGAACCCGCACCAGGACGCCGCGCTGTACCTGGGTCAGGACGGCGCCGCGGGTCGCGGGCTCGCGGGGGCCGAGCAGCTGCACGGCAAGGAGATGAGCTACAACAACTACGTCGACGCCGACGCCGCGTGGCGGGCCGCGCACGACCACGACGCGCCGGCCGTGGCGATCATCAAGCACGCGAACCCGTGCGGCATCGCGATCGGCAGCGACGTGGCCGACGCCCACGCGAAGGCCCACGCGTGCGACCCGGTCTCGGCGTACGGCGGCGTGATCGCCGCCAACCGCCCCGTGACCCTGGCCGCGGCCGAGCAGATCGCCCCGGTGTTCACCGAGGTCGTCGTGGCTCCCTCTTTCGAGCCCGAGGCGCTCGAGGTGCTGAGCCGCAAGAAGAACATCCGCCTGCTCACCGTCGTCCCGGCCGCCGCCGGGCGCTTCGAGCTGCGCCCGATCTCGGGCGGGGCGCTCGCGCAGCAGACCGACCGGGTCGACGCGGCGGGCGACGACGTGGCCACGTGGGCCCTCGCGGCCGGTGAGCCCGCCGACGACGCGACGCTGCGCGACCTCGAGTTCGCGTGGCGCGCGGTGCGGGCCGTGAAGTCCAACGCCATCCTGCTCGCCCACGACGGTGCGTCGGTGGGCGTGGGCATGGGCCAGGTCAACCGGGTCGACTCGTGCCGGCTCGCGGTCGAGCGGGCCAACGTCGGCGGCGTCGACCGGGCACGCGGGGCGGTCGCCGCCTCGGACGCGTTCTTCCCGTTCGCCGACGGCCTGCAGGTGCTGCTCGACGCCGGGGTCCGCGCCGTGGTGCAGCCCGGTGGCTCGGTGCGTGACGAGGAGGTCGTGGCCGCCGCCCGCGCCGCGGGCGTCACGCTGTACCTCACGGGCACGCGGCACTTCGCCCACTGACGGTCGGGGTCCGGGCACCCGGTCTGGGTGCCCGGACCTGGCCGGACGACGCCCGGCTCAGGAGCGCACGGCACCCCGCAGCGGGACGTCCGTGTCGGCTGCCCGGGCCGGGTCGAGGCGGGGGAGCGTGCGGCCCGCGAACAGGCGACGCGCGGCGCCCACGTCGCGGGGCCGGTCGACCGTGAGCACAGCTGTGAGCACGTCGCTGCCCGGGGCGAACCACAGGGCGGACCAGCCGTCCGGGCCGCCGGCCGCGTCGCCGCGCAGCACCAGGTCGTCGTACGGGCCGCGGTGCCCGAACATCGCCAGGTCGTGGCCCAGCTGGGTCGAGAACACGTACGGCGCGGGGTCGTCGAGAGCGTCCGGGTCGGCGGTCGGGGCGCCCGTGCCGAGCAGCGCGCGCACCGCCACGTCGGGTCCGCGGAGCGCGCCGTCCCAGTGCCCACCGGGCACCAGCCCGTGCCGGGGGGACCGGCGGCGTGCGACGTCGCCCACGGCGCGCACGTGGGCGGGGCCCTCCTCGGGGGCGTACCCCGCGTCGACGCGCACAGCGCCGTCGGGCTCGAGCGGCAGGGCGTCCCCGAGCCACCCGGTGGCCGGACGGGCTCCGACCGCGGCGAGCACCACGTCGGCGGCGATCGAGCGGCCGTCGGCGAGGTCGACCCCGCCGGGGTGCACGCGCGCGACCTGGACGCCCGTGTGCAGGGTGACCCCGGCGTCGGCGTACCAGGGCGCGAACGCCGCGCCGACGGCGACGCCGAGCGGACCGGCGAGCGGCGCGGGCAACGCCTCCACGACCTCGACGTGGATCCCTGCGGCGGCCGCGACCCCGGCGACCTCGGCGCCGATCCAGCCGGCCCCGACCACCACGAGCCGCACGCCGGGCACCAGCAGCGCGCGCAGCCGGGCGGCGTCGGACGCGGTGTGCAGCACGTGCGCGTCCTGCCAGCCCGCCGGGCGCAGCGCGTGCGACCCCGAGGCGACCACGAGGGCGTCGGCCGTGAGCGCGCCGTCGTCGGTCAGGACCTCGACCGCGCCGGGCAGCACCCGCAGCCCGCGGGCCGCCGTCCCGAGCCGCACGTCGTCGGCCAGGGCCAGCGCGTCGGCGCCGAGCTCGTCGCGCAGCAGCGTCGGGGTGGGCCGGTCGAGCAGGTGCTTGGAGAGCGGGGGCCGGTCGTACGGTGCGTCGGGCTCGGCGCCCAGCAGCGTGACGACGCCGTCGAAGCCCTGCTCGCGCAGCGCGGCGATCGTGCGGGTGCCCGCCAGGCCCGCACCCACGACCACGACGGACCGCGGCGGTCGGGACGGCATTCGCGGTGAGGGCGGCACGGCAGCAACGGTAGTCTCCCGGGTGGGAGGCAGAGCGAACGTGGAGCGTCGAGAAGGTGCGCAGGGACCCGCAGGGGAGCCCGGGGCGAGCGACCCGCAGCAGGCTGCGCGGCAGCCCCGCTGGCCGTCGCTGAACCCGCCCCGACCCGACCCCGTAGCCGGCGCCGCCGCCGAACCTGCCGCTGCGCCGCAGACCGAGGACGAGGTGCCGCCCGAGGAGCAGGAGCTCGACCCGCGTCAGATCGCCCGGGCGTCGCTCGCCGCGGGGCGCAACCTGTCGCTGTGGTGGGTCTCGGCAGGGGTCGTCGTCTCGGCGCTCGTGGCGGTCGCCGCCGGGATCTCGTGGGGTGGGCTCGTGCTCTCCGTGGTGCTCGTGGCGTGCGCGGTCGCACGCTCGGTGGCCCCGGGGCAGCACCCCGCCGCGCTCGCGGTGCGGACCAGGTTCATCGACGTGACCCTGCTGGTCGGCCTCGCGTTCACGATCGGGGTGCTGTCCCAGGTGGTCCCCACCGGCTGACCGGTGGCGACCGCGGCTCAGGCCTTCGGCTCCTCAGGACCGTCGACGACGTCGACCTCCTCGATGACGTCGACCTCCTCGACGTCGTCCTCCTGCTGCAGGTTGTCCTCGACCGGCTCGGGCACGAACGCGCGGTAGACGAGCGCCGCGACCGCGGCACCGACGAGCGG
This sequence comes from Cellulomonas sp. P22, assembly GCF_044392165.1. Classification (NCBI taxonomy): domain Bacteria; kingdom Bacillati; phylum Actinomycetota; class Actinomycetes; order Micrococcales; family Cellulomonadaceae; genus Cellulomonas; species Cellulomonas sp. P22. The sequence goes on along the minus strand of NZ_JBISBW010000021.1, from coordinate 48,067 downwards.
CGCGACCCAGAACAGCCAGAGCTGGCCGAACGCCCAGCCCTCCGAGAAGATCGCCGCCGCGGTCGAGCGCGCGGGGTTGAGCGAGCCGTTGGTCACGGGGATCGCGGCGAGCAGCAGCACCGTGTAGACCAGGCCGATCGAGAACGGTGCGTGCGCCTTGGTCGAGCGGCGGTCGGTCGAGCCGAGCACCACCCCGACGAAGGTCGCCGTGAGCACGGCCTCGATGATCAGCGCACCCCACAGGCTGAAGCCGCTGCCACCGGCGCCCGAGACCGCGCCGATCGGCGAGTGATCGCCGAAGCCGTTGGCGGTGGTCGAGAAGAACGTCTTCTCGGCGCCGTCGAGCGCCGGGAACGAGGCGAGCGCGACGAACAGCACCGCGGCGGCGAACGCACCGCCGATCAGCTGCGCGAGCCAGTAGGGCACGACGTCGCGCCACGGCGAGCGCCCGGCGATCGCGGCGCCGAGGGTCACGGCGGGGTTGAAGTGGGCGCCCGAGACGTGCCCGAGCGCCACGGCGCCGGCGACGTACGCGAGGCCGAACGCCAGGCCCACAGCGAGCGGGCCACCGCCGAGCCCGGTGAAGCCTGAGTACAGCGCGACGCCGAGACCCGCGATCACCAGGAGGAACGTGCCGAAGGCCTCCGCGCCGAGCCGGGGGAGCAGCGCCGAGCTGTCCACGAAGCGCCCGGCCGGGATCGTGTAGGCGACGTCCTCGACCACGGCGTCTGCGGGGCCGGTGGGCGAGCGGTGCCCCTGGCGGGTGGCGGGCGTCTCGTCGGGCACCGGCGGGCCGGGGGTGTCAGGGGTGTCCTTGGGCTCAGACATGACGTGTCCTGTCATCGGTGTGTCGGTCCGTGACCGGGACGGCGGCGGGCGCGGTCCCCCGGGTCCACCGTGCCCCGCGCAGCGGCTGAGACCTCCCAATATGCCAGCACCCGGGCCTGAGCGTCCGGTGAACCACTGCCGCCGGCCGGGCCACAAGTCTCTTGATGTCGAGTAATCTGGGCGCCGGACCCCGTCGGCGTCGTGACCGGCCCCGCCGGGACGAGCACTCACGAGAGCACAGGAGAGCCACCGCATGGCGAAGATCAAGGTAGTCGGGCCCGTCGTCGAGCTCGACGGCGACGAGATGACGCGCATCATCTGGCAGTTCATCAAGGACCGCCTCATCCACCCGTACCTCGACATCGACCTGCGGTACTACGACCTGTCGATCGAGAACCGCGACGCGACCGACGACCAGGTCACGGTCGACGCCGCCCACGCCATCAAGGAGCACGGCGTCGGCGTCAAGTGCGCCACGATCACGCCCGACGAGGCCCGCGTGGAGGAGTTCGGCCTCAAGAAGATGTGGCTGTCGCCCAACGGCACCATCCGCAACATCCTCGGTGGCGTGGTGTTCCGCGAGCCGATCATCATCTCGAACATCCCGCGCCTGGTGCCGGGCTGGAACAAGCCGATCATCATCGGCCGTCACGCGTTCGGCGACCAGTACCGCGCCACGAACTTCAAGGTGCCCGGCGCCGGGACGCTGACCCTGACGTTCACGCCCGCGGACGGCTCCGAGCCGATCGAGCAGCAGGTCGTGACGTACCCCGACGGCGGCGGCGTCGCGATGGGCATGTACAACTTCAACGACTCGATCCGCGACTTCGCGCGGGCCTCGTTCGCGTACGGGCTGCAGCGCGGGTACCCGGTCTACCTGTCGACCAAGAACACGATCCTCAAGTCCTACGACGGCGCGTTCAAGGACATCTTCCAGGAGGTGTTCGACACCGAGTTCAAGGACCAGTTCGCCGAGGCCGGCCTGACGTACGAGCACCGCCTCATCGACGACATGGTCGCTGCGGCCATGAAGTGGGAGGGCGGGTACGTCTGGGCCTGCAAGAACTACGACGGCGACGTGCAGTCGGACACCGTCGCGCAGGGCTTCGGCTCGCTCGGTCTCATGACCTCGGTGCTCATGACCCCCGACGGCAAGACGGTCGAGGCCGAGGCCGCGCACGGCACCGTGACGCGGCACTACCGCCAGCACCAGGCCGGCAAGCCCACGTCCACGAACCCGATCGCGTCGATCTTCGCGTGGACCGGTGGTCTCAAGCACCGCGGGAAGCTCGACAGCACCCCCGAGGTCACGGAGTTCGCCGAGACGCTCGAAAAGGTCGTCATCGAGACCGTCGAGAGCGGCAAGATGACGAAAGACCTCGCGCTGCTCGTCGGACCCGAGCAGCCGTGGCTCACGACCGAGGAGTTCCTCGGCGCGCTCGACGAGAACCTGGCGGCCCGGCTCGCCTGATCTCACCCCGGTGACGCACGGTGCCCGGTCGGTCCCGCCGGGCCGCCGGGCACCGTGCGTCCCGCACCCGCAGCTGCACGTCGTCCGTTCAGAGGATCAAAGGAGATTCGCATGACGAACCCCGTCAACGTGACCGTGACCGGTGCTGCCGGCCAGATCGGCTACGCCCTGCTCTTCCGCATCGCGTCGGGTCACCTGCTGGGCCCCACGACCCCGGTGCGGCTGCGGCTGCTCGAGGTCCCGCAGGCCATGAAGGCCGCAGAAGGGGTTGCGCTCGAGCTCGAGGACGGCGCGTTCGCGCTCCTCGCGGGGGTCGACATCCACGACGACGCCAAGGCGGCGTTCGACGGCACGAACATCGCGCTGCTCGTCGGGGCTCGCCCCCGCACCGCGGGCATGGAGCGCGGCGACCTCCTCTCCGCGAACGGCGGCATCTTCAAGCCCCAGGGCCAGGCGATCAACGAGGGCGCCGCGGACGACGTGCGGGTGCTCGTGGTCGGCAACCCGGCGAACACGAACGCGCTGATCGCCGCCTCGCACGCCCCCGACGTGCCGGGTGCACGGTTCTCCGCGATGACCCGCCTGGACCACAACCGCGCGGTCTCGCAGCTCGCGCGACGCACCGGGGCGCCGGTCACGGACATCGCGCGGCTGGCGATCTGGGGCAACCACTCGGCCACGCAGTACCCCGACCTCACGCACGCGACGGTGGCCGGTCGGCCCGCCACCGAGGTCGTCGCGGACCAGGCATGGATCGAGGACGAGTTCATCCCGACGGTGGCCAAGCGGGGGGCGGCGATCATCGCGGCCCGCGGTGCGTCGTCGGCCGCGTCGGCCGCGAACGCGGCGATCGACCATGTGTTCTCGTGGGTCCACGGCACCCCCGAGGGGGACTGGACGTCTGCCGGCGTGGTCTCGGACGGCTCGTACGGCGTGCCCGAGGGGCTCATCTCGTCGTTCCCGGTGACGTCCTCGGGAGGCGACTGGGAGATCGTGCAGGGCCTCGAGATCGACGACTTCTCGCGGGGGCGCATCGACGCGTCGGTCGCGGAGCTGCTCGAGGAGCAGGCTGCCGTGCGGGAGCTCGGGCTCGTCTGACCAGTCGGGGAGGATGTGCGGGTGCGCGTCGCGATCAGGGTCAAGCCGGGGGCGTCGCGCACCCGTGTCGGCGGGCTGCACGGCGACCGGCTGGTCGTGGCCGTGGGCGCGCGGGCGGTCGAGGGGGCGGCGACCGAGGCTGCGCTCGCGGCGGTGGCGGACGCCTGCGGGGTGCGCCGGCGGGCGGTCTCGCTCGTGACCGGGGCGACGAGCCGCGACAAGGTCGTCGAGGTGGACGTCCCTGCGGCCGACGAGCCGGCGCTCGCGGCACGGGTCGAGGAGCTGCGCGCGGGCACGTGACGCTTGCTGCTCGCCGCGCAGCCCCCTGGTGGCGACGAGGTCGCCCACGGGCTGTCCTGGGCAGAGAATGACGGGGCGGGCGGCACGCGTGACGGCGCGAGCTTCCCGTTCGCCGCACCGGAAGGCACGCCCGTGCTGTTCACCTACGTCCTCGCGACGCACCTGCTGACGATCGAGGTCGCCGACGCGCCGCTGCCCGGCACCGGGGAGGAACGCGCGCACTGGGTCGACGCCCGCACGCTCGCCTGGCCCGCGTCGTGGGTGCCCGCGGGCACAGCCCCCGGCGCGTCGACGTACCGGCTGCACGGCTCGCCCGACGGCAGCCTCACGATCGCCGACGGCACGGTGACCGGGGGAGCGACCCACGAGCTGTCGTACGACCCGGCCGGGCTCAGCGCGGCCCAGCTCGAACGGTTCCCCGCGCTCGCGGGCTTCCTCGCGCTGCGCGTGCCCGACGGCCTCGCGCGCGCCGATGTCGAGGCGCTCGTGGGCGGGCAGCTGCTCGTGACGCAGCGCGGCCCCGACGGCACCCCGCTCGCGGTCTCGGGCGTGCAGGTCCCGGGGGCGCTCGACGCCCTGTACGCCGCGGCCGCGGGTCGCACGCTGGGCGTCACCTGGGCCAAGGGAGCGCCGTCGCTCGCGCTGTGGGCACCCACGGCCCAGAAGGTCGACCTGCTGCTCTGGTCGGGCACCGGCACGAGCGCGGCGCCACGCCGCGTCACGATGCAGCGTCAGAAGGACGGCGCGTGGACGGTCGCGGGCACGCGCTCGTGGGTGGGCTCGGCCTACCTCTTCGAGGTGAGCGTGTACGCGCCGACCACCGGCAAGGTCGAGGTCAACGCCGTGACCGACCCGTGCTCGGTCGCGCTGACCACGAACTCGACCCACTCGGTGCTCGTGGACCTCGCCGACCCGACCTACCGGCCGCGGCAGTGGGAGCGGACGGCCCAGCCCGTGGTGCGACCCGTCGACCAGACGATCTACGAGCTGCACGTCCGGGACTTCTCGGCCTCGGACGCGACGGTCCCCGCGGTGCTGCGGGGCACGTACGGCGCGTTCGCGACCGACGGCGCGGGCCGGGCGCACCTGCGTGCGCTGCGCAAGGCCGGGATGACCACGATCCACCTGCTGCCGACGTTCGACATCGCGACGATCGAGGAGGACCGCAGCAAGCAGGCGGTGCCCCAGGGCGACCTGGCGTCGTTCGCCCCCGACTCGACCGAGCAGCAGGCCGCCGTCGCTGCCGTCGCCGCGACCGACGCCTACAACTGGGGCTACGACCCGCTGCACTGGATGGCACCCGAGGGCTCGTACGCCCTCGACCCGGTCGGCGGTGCGCGCGTCGCGGAGTTCCGCACCATGGTCGGTGCGCTGCACGCCGACGGGCTGCAGGTCGTGCTCGACCAGGTCTTCAACCACACGTCCGCGAGCGGCCAGGCGCCCGCGTCGGTGCTCGACCGCGTGGTGCCCGGCTACTACCACCGGCTCGACGCCGCGGGCTCGGTCGAGACGTCGACGTGCTGCCAGAACGTCGCCACCGAGCACGCCATGGCGCAGAAGCTCATGGTCGACTCGGTCGTCACCTGGGCCCGTGACTACAAGGTCGACGGGTTCCGCTTCGACCTCATGGGGCACCACTCGGTCGAGACCATGCAGGCCGTGCGCGCCGCCCTGGACCGGCTCACGGTGCGGCGTGACGGGGTCGACGGCAAGGCCGTGTACCTGTACGGCGAGGGCTGGAGCTTCGGCGAGGTCGCGAACAACGCGCTGTTCACGCAGGCCACGCAGGGTCAGCTCGGCGGCACGGGCATCGGGACGTTCAGCGACCGGCTGCGCGACGCGGTGCGGGGCGGCAGCCCGTTCGACGAGGACCCCCGCATCCAGGGCTTCGGCTCGGGCGCGGCGACCGACCCGAACGGAGCGTCGGTCAACGGCACGCCCGCGCAGCAGCTCGCGCGCGTCCAGCACCAGGGCGACCTCGTGCGGCTGGGCCTCGCGGGGAACCTGCGGGACTACACGTTCCTCACGAGCGACGGGCAGGTGCGATCGGGCGCCGAGATCGACGACGACGGCGCGCCCGCGGGCTACGCCGACTCGCCCGAGGAGGTCGTGACGTACGTCGACGCGCACGACGACGAGACGCTGTTCGACGCCCTCACGTTCAAGCTGCCGCGCACGACGTCGATGAGCGACCGGGTGCGCATGAACACCGTGTCCCTCGCGACGACCGCGCTCGCCCAGACCCCGTCGTTCTGGCACGCGGGGGCGGACCTGCTGCGCAGCAAGTCCCTCGACCGCAACTCGTACGACTCGGGCGACTGGTTCAACGTGCTCGACGTCTCGGGCAAGGACAACGGCTTCGGCCGGGGTCTGCCGCCGCAGACCGAGAACGCGGCCCTGTGGCCCTTCCAGCAGGCGCTGCTCGCCGACACGACGCTCAAGCCCACCGCGCGGGACGTGGCGACGGCGAGGGCCGCCGCTGCGGACCTGCTGCGGCTGCGCTTCTCGACGCCGCTGTTCCGGCTCGGGGACGCCGCGCTCATCGAGAAGAAGGTGACGTTCCCCGGCAGCGGGCCCGACGCCACCCCGGGCGTGGTCGTGATGCACGTCGACGACCGGCGCGGGCGGCAAGCCACGGGCAAGGACGTCGACAAGGGGCTCGACGGCCTGCTGGTGGTCGTCAACGCCTCGGACGAGACCACCACCCAGGTGGTGCCCGCGCTCGCGGGCCGTCGCTACACGCTCTCGCCCGTGCAGCAGAAGGGCACGGACGCCGTCGTACGGCAGACCACCTGGGCGTCGTCGACGGGCACCGTGACGGTGCCGCCGCGCACCGTCGCGGTGCTCGTGGAGCCCGCCGCCGCGGGCCACGGCTCGTGGTGGACGCGGTGACCGGGTGGTTCGACAGCTGACGGCTGAACGGATCGAGCAGGAGGTTCCACCATGGCGCTCGACGCGCAGACCATCCAGGCGGCGGTCGACGCCGCGCACCGCGACTGCACCACCCGCACCGGCGGGGCGAACGCGAGCTACATCCCGTACCTCGCCTCGGTCGACCCGTCGCTGTTCGGCGTGGCCGTGGTGACGGTGGACGGGGCCGCCTGCACGGCCGGCGACTCGGACGCCGAGTTCGCGATCGAGTCGATCTCGAAGGTGTTCACGATGGCGCGCGCCATGGCGGACGTCGGGCCTGTCGAGTTCCACCGGAAGATCGGTGCGGACCCGACGGGGCTCCCGTTCAACTCGGTCTCGGCCCTCGAGCTGCACAACGACAAGCCGCTCAGCCCGCTCGTCAACGCGGGCGCCATGTCCTCCGTGAGCCTCGTGACGGCCGTCGACACCGAGCAGCGGTGGAGCCGCATCCTCCAGACCCAGCGGGCCTTCGCGGGACGAGAGATCCGGCTCAGCGTCGAGGTCAACGCCTCGGAGCAGGCGACGAACTTCCACAACCGGGCCATCGCGTGGCTGCTGTACGGCGGCGGCGCGATGTACTCCGACCCGATGGAGGCGTGCGACGTCTACACCCGGCAGTGCTCGACGCTCATCACGACCGAGGACCTGGCGACCATGGGCGCGACGATCGCGGCGGGGGGAACGAACCCGGTGACCCACGAGCACGTCGTCGACGCCGAGCTCGTGCCGCACCTCCTGGCCGAGATGACCATGGAGGGGATGTACACGTCGTCGGGCGACTGGGCGTACACCGTGGGGCTCCCGGGCAAGAGCGGGGTCGGCGGCGGTGTCCTGTCCGTGGCCCCGGGCAAGCTCGCGATCGCGGCGTTCTCGCCACCGCTCGACCCGGTCGGCAACAGCGTGCGGGCGATGGCGGCGGTGGCCCAGGTGGCGCAGGCCCTCGACCTGAGCCTGTACAAGGTGCCGGGGGCGGGCGACCCGCCGCTCGATCCCCTGGTCAAGGGGTAGCCCGGCCTGTCGAGGCGCAGGCAGATGCGCGAGATGGCCTGTGTATTGTTCCCGCTGTGGGCACAGACCGGGTGACCCCGGGTTCCCAGACTTCACTGCGTGAAGCCAACCGGGCCCGGATCGTGAGTGCGGTCCAGCAGCGTGGCTCCCTCACGCAGGTCGAGCTGGCCGGGGTGACAGGGCTGTCCCCGGCGACGGTGTCGAACATCGTCAAGGAGCTCACGGGCGTCGGCATCCTGCACACCGCCCCGACCTCGCGCAGCGGCCGTCGCGCGCAGCAGGTCACCCTCGCCCGCAACCTCGGCCTCGTCGCGGGCGTGCACTTCGGTACCCGGTCGCTGCGCGTCGCGCTGGCCGACGTCGCCCACCGGATCGTCGCCGAGCAGCGCATGCCGCTGCCCCCCGACCACCGCGCCGACGCGGGCCTGGAACGGGCCGCCCTGCTGCTCACCGAGATGGTCGAGCAGGTGGGCGCGAGCATGAGCGAGGTGCTCGCCGTGGGTGTCGGTGTGCCCGCCCCCGTGGACGTGCGCACCGGTCAGGTCTCGACGCTCGGCATGCTGCGCGGCTGGGACGGCGTCGCTGTGCCGAAGGTGCTCGAGAACCGGCTCGGGGTCCCCGTCTTCGTCGACAACGACGCGAACCTGGGGGCGTTCGCCGAGGTGCGCCTGGGTGCCGCGCGTGGCCGCGACAACGTGGTGTACCTGCGCGTCTCGCACGGCGTGGGCGGCGGCCTGGTGCTCAACGGCGAGCTCTTCCACGGCCGGTCGGGCACCGCGGGCGAGATCGGCCACGTCACGATCGACGACAACGGCCCCATCTGCCGGTGCGGGAACCGGGGTTGCCTCGAGACGTTCGTCGGGGCGCCCGTGCTGCTCGCGATGCTCCAGGCGAGCCACGGCAACCTGACGCTGCCCGACGTGATCTCGCGGGCCCACGAGGGCGACCCCGGCTGTCGACGCGTGATCTTCGACGCAGGCCAGCACCTCGGGGTGGCCGCCGCGAACGTGTGCAACCTGTTCGACCCCGAGCTGGTGGTCGTGGGCGGACGCCTCGCGGAGGCGGGGGCGATCCTGCTCGACCCGTTGCGCACCGTGCTCGGCCAGCGCACCGTGCCGAGCACAGCGGGCCCCGTCAAGGTCGTCGCGTCCGAGCTGGGCGCCGAGGCCGAGGTGCGCGGCGCGCTCGCGATCGCGCTCGACCGTGCGGGCATCGCCGGGGCACTGGTGGGGGCCGGATGAGCCGGGCTCGCGGTGCGGCGGCGGTCGCCGTGCTGGTCCTGGCGCTCGCCGGTGCGGCGGGCTGCGCCACCGACCCGTCGTCGACCGACGCCCCGACCGTCGCGTTCCTGCTGCCCGAGTCCAAGACCGCACGCTACGAGGACGTCGACCGTCCGGCGTTCGAGGCGGCGGTCGCCGAGGCGTGCCCGGAGTGCCGGGTGCTCACGACCAACGCCGCGCAGGACGCCGAACGTCAGCAGCAGCAGGCGGAGTCGGTGCTGAGCCAGGGTGCCGGGGTGCTGGTGCTCGACGCGGTCGACGTGATGGCCGCGGTGAGCGTCGTGGCCGCGGCCACCGCGCGCGGCGTGCCGGTGGTCGCGTACGACCGGTGGCTCGACGCCGACGTCGCGGCGTACGTGTCGTTCGACAGCGAGCTCGTGGGACGCCTGCAGGGCGAGTCGCTCGTCGCCGAGCTCGCCGCACACCCCACGGGACGCACCCCCGGCGTGCTCCTGGTGGGTGGGGCAGGGACCGACGGCAACTCCGCCGCGCTGCTCGCCGGTGCGCGTGGCGCGCTGGCCGGCGCGGGGGTCGAGGTGCTCGCCGAGTACGCGACGCCCGACTGGAGCCCCGACAAGGCGCAGGAGTGGGTCGCGGGCCAGCTCACCCAGTACGCGGGCCGGGTCGACGCGGTCTGGGCCGCGAACGACGGCACCGCAGGCGGCGCGATCTCCGCGATGAAGGGCGCCGGGCTCGACCCGGTGCCCGCCGTGACCGGCCAGGACGCCGAGCTGTCCGCGGTCCAGCGGATCGTGAGCGGCGACCAGCACATGACCGTCTACAAGGACGTCGCGGACGAGGCTCGCACGGCGGCCAGGATCGCCGTCGAGATGCTGCAGGGCCGCACGCCCACGACGACCACGACGGTGCAGGGCGTACCCGCCGTCCTGCTCGTCCCCGTGGCCGTCACGTCCGAGAACCTGCGCCACGTCGTCGTCGACGGTGGCGTCTACACCAGCGAGGTGATCTGCGTGGATCCCTACCGGCGCGCCTGCATCGAGGCAGGCCTCATCGAGGAGGGGGACCGGTGAAGGTTCCTGTGCTGTCCCTGCACGGCATCTCGAAGTCCTACGGCGCGGTGCGTGCACTCGTCGACATCGACTTCGAGGTCCATGCGCACGAGGTCGTCGCCGTCATCGGTGACAACGGCGCGGGCAAGTCGACGCTGACGGGCATCGTCTCGGGTGCGCTCGTGCCCGACGCGGGTCACGTCGAGCGCGACGGTCGCCCCGTCCAGCTCTCCAACCCCGCGGTCGCCCGCGCCCACGGCATCGCCGCCGTGTTCCAGGACCTCGCGCTGTGCGAGAACCTCGACGTGGTCGAGAACATCTTCCTGGGCCAGGAGGTCACGCAGGGCCCGATGCTCGACGAGGTCGCGATGGAGCGCCGGGCGTGGGAGCTGCTGAACCAGCTCGCCGCCCGCGTGCCGTCCGTGCGGGCCCCCGTCGGGGCGCTCGCGGGCGGCCAGCGCCAGGCGGTGGCGATCGCCCGCGCGCTGCTCGGGGAGCCGCGCGTCGTGGTGCTCGATGAGCCGACCGCCGCGCTCGGCATCACGCAGACCGCCGAGGTGCTCAACCTCATCGAGCGGTTGCGTGAGCGGGGCCACGGCGTGGTGCTCATCAGCCACTCGATGGCGGACGTGCAGGCGGTGGCGGACCGCATCGTGGTTCTCCGGCTCGGACGCATCAACGGCGACTTCGACGCCGCGAGCACGAGCTACGAGGACCTCATCGCGAGCGTGACGGGAGTGACCCCGAGCGGGCGGAGCGCCCGCGCGACCCTGCCCGAGCGGGTGTCGTGACGACGCCCCAGCTGCTGGAGCGGATCGACGTCCCGGAGGGTGCGTCGTCCTCGGTGGTCGAGCTCGCGCGCTCGATCGGGCGGCGCGCCCGGGCGGGCGAGCTCGGCATGCTGCCCATCGCGGGCGCGCTGCTGGCCCTGTGGGCCGTGTTCCAGGCGCTCAACCCGCACTTCCTCTCGGCCGACAACCTGGTCAACCTGACGTTGCAGTCGGCCGCGACGGGGGTCATCGCCCTGGGCGTCGTGCTCGTGCTGCTCGTGGGGCACATCGACCTGTCGGTCGGGTCGGTGTGCGGGCTGTCGGCTGCCGTCGTGGCGGTCGGGTCGGTGCAGCTCGGGTGGCCGCTCGCGCTCGGCGTGGTCGCGGCGCTCGTCGTCGGGGCGCTCGTCGGTCTCCTGTACGGCGTGCTCGCGACGCGGATGCGGCTGCCGAGCTTCGTGTTCACGCTCGCGGGCCTGCTCGTGATCGCCGGCCTGCAGCTGCGGGTGCTCGGACCGACCGGCTCGGTGAACCTCCCGTTCGGGTCCTGGCTCGTGCGCACCGTCCAGAAGGGCTTCCTGCCCCCGGCCGTCGCGTGTGCCGCCGTCGTGCTCGTGGTGCTCGGCTACGCCGGGTCGCTCGTCGTGGCGCGGCGTCGCCGCGAGCGTGCGGGGCTGCCCACGGCGTCCGCGCTCTCGGTCGCGGTCCGCGTCGTGGCCCTCGCGGCGGTGCTGGGCGTCGCTGTGGCGCACCTGCAGACCAACCGCGGCGTGGGCGTCGCGTTCGCGCTGTTCCTGGGCCTCGTGGCCGTGACCGACGTGCTGCTGCGCCGCACCCGCTGGGGTCGCGCGGTGCGGGCCGTGGGCGGCTCCGCGGAGTCCGCGCGCCGTGCCGGCGTCTCGGTGCGCCGCACGATCGTCTCGGTGTTCGTCGCCTGCTCGACGCTCGCGGCCCTGGGTGGCGTGCTCGCGCTGGGACGGCTGTCCGCCGCCAACCAGGGCACGGGTGGCGGCGACCTCTACCTCACGGCCATCGCCGCGGCCGTGATCGGGGGCACGAGCCTGTTCGGTGGCCGGGGGAGCGCCTGGTCGGCGCTGCTCGGGGTGCTCGTGATCCACTCGATCGCGAGCGGCCTGACGCTGCTCAACATGGGCACGTCGGAGCGCTACGTCGTCACGGGCCTGGTGCTCGCGCTCGCGGTGACGATCGACTCGCTCTCGCGGCGGCCCCGGCTCGCCTGAACCGACCCCGGCGCGCGCGGGCGCGGACCGGGGTCGCGCGGGCGCCCCGCGGCTCAGCTGCCCCGCGTCTCAGCCCAGCGCTCTCAACCCAGCGCTCTCAACCCAGCGCGCAGGCCGTCCCGTTGAGCGCGAACGACGTCGGCGCGGTGTTGGTACCCGTGTGCGACCCGTTGAGCCCGAGCTGCACCGAGCCGCCCGCCGGGATCACGGCGTTCCACGCGGCGTTGGTGGCCGTGACCTGCGCCCCTGACTGGGTCGTGACCGAGCTCCACGCCTGCGTGACCTGCTGGCCCGACGGGTAGGCCCAGGTCAGCCGCCAACCGTTGACCGCCGCCCCCGACAGGTTGGTCACGGTGATGTTCGCCGTGAACCCGGTGTTCCACTGGTTGACGCTGTACCCGACCCGGCAGCTTCCCGTGCCGGTCGTCGGGCTGGCGGTGGGGCTCACGGTGGGCTGCGGCGTGGTCACGGTCGGCGTGGGCGTCGGGGACGTGGTGGGCGACGTCGTCGGCGTGGGCGTCGGGGTGGTCGTGGTGTCGAGGCCGAAGAAGTGGATCGCGGCCGCGGCGTCGACCGGCAGGTTGTGCGAGACGCCCTGCAGGCTGTTCGCCTCGACCGGGGCGCGGTCGCCCGTGGACCCGTACCGGGTGCGCATGACGCCGTTCGCCGGGGTGCTGGTCGAGGCAGGTGCGGCGCTCACGCCGAGCACGTTGGTCCACTGCTTGATCGACTCGCCGAGGTTGACGTAGCTCAGCGTCTCGTCGGCCGTGCCGTGCCAGAGCTGCACCCGGGGTCGGGTGCCGGTGTAGCCGGGGTAGGCGTTGCGGACGAGCGTGCCCCACTCGGCGGCGGTGCGGGTGATGCGGCCCTGCGCGCAGTCGCTGTTCCACAGCGAGCCGTTGGTCGTCGCGAAGCACGAGGCGGGCACGCCCGCGAACGCGGCGCCTGCGGCGAAGACGTCGGGGTAGTCGGCGAGCAGCACCTGCGTCATCATCGCGCCGGAGGAGACGCCGGTGACGAAGACCCGGCTGGGGTCGGTCGTCCAGCGCTGCTGGACGTACTGGATCATCGACCGGATGCCGACGGGGTCGCTGCCTCCGTCGCGGCGCAGCGCCGCGGACGACGAGACGTCGAAGCAGTTCCCGCTGCGGGTGGCCGAGGGGTAGATGACGATGTAGCCGTACCGGGTGGCGAGCTCGTCGAACTGGGTGCCGTTGTAGAGCGCGGGCCCTGAGCCGGTGCAGTAGTGCACCGCGACCAGCACGGCGGGACGGGCCGGCAGGTTGTCCGGGACGAACAGGTGCATCGAGAGCCCGCTGGGGTTCGCCCCGAAGTTCGTGACCTGGACGAGCGAGGCGGCCTGGGCGGGCAGGGCCGCGGTGACGGCGGCTGCGGTGACGCCGGCGAGCGCCAGGACGAACGTGGTGGCGGCGGCGAGCGTGCGACGGAGCGGCGAGCGGGAGCGGATCATGCGTCTCCTCCGGTGCCGGCGTGCGGACGTCGGCGTCCGGACGCCAGGTCGGTGGCCCCCACGGCGCGGGGTCCTGGGTACGCGCAGCATGCTCGGGTGGGCCTGGGCGGCCCAAGGGCTGAAGCGATTCAGCCCGACATCGTTGTCGATACCGTTGTCAGGCGCTCAGCGGAAGACGATCGTGCGGTGCCCGTCGAGGAGCACCCGGTGCTCGGCGTGCCAGCGCACCGCGCGGGCCAGCGTGCGGCGCTCGACGTCCTGCCCGAGCGCGACCAGGTCGTCGACCGTGCGGGTGTGGTCCACGCGCTCGACGTCCTGCTCGATGATCGGGCCCTCGTCGAGGTCGCCCGTGACGTAGTGCGCCGTCGCACCGATGAGCTTGACGCCCCGGTCGTGGGCCTGGGCGTAGGGGCGCGCGCCCTTGAAGGACGGCAGGAACGAGTGGTGGATGTTGATGATCCGCCCCGACAGCGACCGGCACAGGTCGTCCGAGAGGATCTGCATGTACCGCGCGAGCACCACGAGCTCGACGTCGAGCTCCTCGACGAGCTCGAGCAGCCGCGCCTCGGCGGACGCCTTGGTCGCCGAGGTGACCGGCACGTGGTGGAACGGGATGTCGTAGAACGCCGCCAGGTCGGCGAGCGCGGTGTGGTTCGACACGACCGCCACGAGGTCGACCGGCAGGTTCTCGGAGCGCTGCCGGAACGCCAGGTCGTTGAGGCAGTGGGCAGCGGTCGATCCCATCACGAGCGTGCGCACGGGGCGCCCCGCGACGTCGAGGTGCCACGCCATCTCGAACCGTGCGGCCAGGTCCGTCAGCGCTGCCTCGAGCGCGCCCCGCGCGACCGTCGCGGTGACCTGCACCCGCATGAAGAACAGCCCGGTGAGCTGGTCGCCGAACTGCTGCGACTCGGTGATGTTGCCGCCGTGCTCCGCGAGCAGCCCGGCGACGGCGTGCACGATGCCGGGGCGGTCGGGGCAGGACAGGGTCAGGACCCAGTGGGTCCCGGCATCGGCGGTGGGCAGCTCGGTGGGCACGGTCACCCAGGCTAGTCGAGTCCGGCCAGGCCGGGCCGGGGGGCGCGCCCCGCAGCGCCCGTGTCTCGCGTGCGCGTGGTTCTCCCGGAACCCGGGCGCGGGAGTGGCACGATGTCGCCATGAGCGAGCCCGATCTGGACATCCGCACCGTGGACCTGGCCGACGCCGGCGAGCTGCTGACGCTGCGCCGCGCGGCGTTCGTGAGCGAGGCCCAGATCTATGGCGACCCGAGCATCCCGCCGCTGACGCAGACGTTCGACGAGCTGCGCGAGGACCTCGTGGCCGAGGGCGTCATCACGCTCGGCGCCTGGCGGGGGCACCGCCTGGTGGGCTCGATCCGGGTGCTGATCGAGGAGTCCAAGGCGACCCTCGGGCGCCTGGCCGTCGCTCCCGACCTGCAGGGGCAGGGGATCGGCACCCGCCTGCTGCTCGCGATCCTGCCGCTGCTGCCCGAGGACATCTCCGAGGTGTGGGTCTTCACCGGGCGCGACTCGGTGCAGAACCTCGCGCTCTACGAGAAGCACGGCTACACCCACCAGCACGACAAGACGGCGGGCGACCTCACGTTCGCCTACCTGCGCAAGATCCTGGGCGGCGACACCGATCCGGACGGCGCCGACCGGCACGTGGCCGCGGCCGAGCGCTGACCGCACGGCGTCGCCGGTCACGAGGCCGCCGGGCATGAGACGGGGCCCTCGGGACGGCCGTCGCTTGCTAGGCTTGCACGCGTCGTGACTGGCGCAACGGGTGGGATACCACCGGGGAGCGACGCAGCAGCAGACTTCGGGTCGGACGCCTGGGCCCTCGGTCACCACACCTTCCGTGTGCGTGCCCGACGACGAGCCGGGACCCGCACCGCTGACTGCGAGGAGTGACATGAGCGACCAGATCCCCGTGCTCGACCAGAACCTGTCCGTCGTGGACCCCGAGATCGCCGCCGTCCTCGACGGTGAGCTGGCCCGCCAGCAGGGCACCCTCGAGATGATCGCGAGCGAGAACTTCGTGCCGCGGGCCGTCCTGCAGGCGCAGGGCTCCGTGCTGACCAACAAGTACGCCGAGGGCTACCCCGGCCGTCGCTACTACGGCGGCTGCGAGCAGGTCGACGTCGCCGAGACGCTCGCGATCACGCGGGCCAAGGAGCTCTTCGGCGCCGAGCACGCGAACGTCCAGCCCCACTCGGGCGCCACGGCCAACGCGGCGGTGCTGCACGCCCTGATCAACAAGGGCGACAAGATCCTCGGGCTCGAGCTGGCCCACGGCGGCCACCTCACGCACGGCATGAAGATCAACTTCTCGGGCCGGCTCTACGACGTCTCCGCGTACGGCGTGAACCCCGAGACGTTCCTCATCGACCCCGAGGCCGTGCGGGCCGCGGCCCTCGAGCACCGCCCCGACGTCATCATCGGTGGCTGGTCGGCCTACTCGCGTCAGCTCGACTTCGAGGCGTTCCGGTCCATCGCGGACGAGGTCGGCGCGAAGCTCTGGGTCGACATGGCGCACTTCGCAGGCCTCGTCGCCGCCGGGCTGCACCCGAGCCCCGTGCCGTACGCCGACGTCGTGTCCTCGACGGTGCACAAGACGATCGGCGGCCCGCGCTCGGGCTTCATCCTCTCCAAGGAGGAGTACGCCAAGAAGATCGACTCGGCGGTCTTCCCGGGCCAGCAGGGTGGTCCGCTCATGCACGTGATCGCCGCCAAGGCCGTGTCGTTCAAGATCGCGGGCACCCCCGAGTTCCGCGACCGCCAGGAGCGCACGCTCTCGGGCGCGAAGATCATCGCCGAGCGTCTCACCGCGGCCGACGTCGCCGGTGCCGGCGTCTCGGTGCTGACGGGCGGCACGGACACGCACCTGGTGCTCGTCGACCTGCGGCACTCGGACCTCGACGGCCAGCAGGCCGAGGACCTGCTGCACGCCGCCAACATCACGGTCAACCGCAACGCGGTGCCGTTCGACCCGCGCCCCCCGCGCGTCACGTCCGGCCTGCGGATCGGCACCCCGGCGCTCGCCACGCGCGGCTTCGGGGACGCCGAGTTCACCGAGGTCGCGGACATCATCGCCACGGCGCTGGTCGACGGCTCGCGGACCGACGTCGAGGCCCTGCGCGCCCGCGTGGACAAGCTGACGGACGCCCACCCGCTGTACGCCGGGCTCCAGCAGTACTGATCGACCCCCCGCCGGGACACCGGTCCGGGTCGCCCGCCTCGTGCGGCGACCGGGCCGGTGGTCCGGCGCTCTGCGCAGAAGAAGAGAGCGAGCGATGACCGCACAGGTTCTGGACGGCAAGGCGACGGCTGCCACGATCAAGCAGGAGCTGACGGTGCGGGTCGCGGCCCTGGCTGCTCGCGGCATCCGGCCCGGGCTCGGCACGCTGCTCGTGGGTGACGACCCCGGGTCGCAGTGGTACGTCAACGGCAAGCACCGCGACTGCGCCGAGGTCGGCATCGCCTCGATCCGCGAGGACCTGCCGGGGTCGGCGTCGCAGCAGGAGATCGAGGACGCCGTCGCGCGGCTCAACGCCGACCCGGCGTGCACCGGCTTCATCGTCCAGCTGCCCCTGCCCCGTGGCATCGACACCAACCGGGTGCTCGAGCTCGTGGACCCCGACAAGGACGCCGACGGCCTGCACCCGACCAACCTGGGTCGGCTCGTGCTGCGCGTCAACGAGCCGGTCACCTCACCGCTGCCGTGCACGCCGCGCGGGATCATCGAGCTGCTGCAGCGGCACGGCGTCGAGCTCGCGGGGGCCGACGTGACGGTGGTGGGCCGCGGCACGACCGTGGGGCGCTCGATCGGGCTGCTGCTCACGCGTCGGGCGATCAACGCCACGGTCACGCTCACGCACACGGGCACGACCGACCTGGCCGAGCACACGCGCAACGCCGATGTGATCGTCGCCGCGGCGGGCGTGCCCGGCATCATCACGGCCGACATCGTCAAGCCGGGTGCCGTGGTGGTCGACGTGGGCGTCTCGCGGGCGACCGACCCCGAGACGGGCAGGTCCGTGGTCGTGGGTGACGTCGACCCCGGCGTGCTCGAGATCGCCTCCTGGGTCTCGCCCAACCCCGGCGGCGTGGGCCCCATGACGCGCGCGATGCTGCTGAGCAACGTGGTCGACACCGCGGAGCGGCTGGCCGGTTGAGCGGCCGATGAGTCCGCCTCCCCGACATGGTCAGTACCTGTGACCCTACGTCGTCGGAGGGTACCCTCATGGGAATCGTCAGCCCGCACCTCTGGTACCACTCGCAGGCCGAGGAGGCCGCGAAGTTCTACACCTCGTTGATCCCGAACTCGCGGGTCACGAGGATCGTCAAAGCCCCGGCGGGAGTGCCGGACGGCGCCGAGGGCACCCCGTTCATCGTCGACTTCACCCTCGACGGGATGCCCGTGACGGCGATCAGCGCCGGCCCGGCCTTCACCCTCGACGAGTCGTTCTCGATGATGCTCGCGTGCGAGACCCAGGAGGAGATCGACCACTGCTGGGACGCGCTGCTGGCCGACGGCGGCGAGCCCAGCCAGTGCGGGTGGCTCAAGGACAGGTTCAGCCTGTCGTGGCAGATGTTCCCCACCTCGCTGGACTCGCTGCTGTTCCGCGACGACAGCACGTCGTGGTGGCGGTTGACCTGAACATCGCGCACAAGAACGTCGACATCAAGAACTGGAAGGGCAACCTCAAGGCCGTCGGGTTCCTGCCGCAGGAGCGCGCCTACCTGGACCGCTGGTTCGACGAGCTGGGCTGGCGCGACCTGGGCCGCGAGCTCGGCGGGGAGGGCCCGTGCCGTACACGTGGTGGTCGTGGCGCGGCCAGGCGTTCGACAACGACGCCCGCTGGCGGATCGACTACCAGCTCGCCACCGCGGGCCTGGCCGATCTGGCCCGGACCGCCGAGGTGGACCGCGCGGAGGCCTACGACCACCGGTTCAGCGACCATGCCCCCCTGGTGGTCACCTACGACGTGTGAGCCGCGGCGCCCACCAGGGCGTCGGCGTTCGCGGGCGCGGCGGACACCGCGTGGGGGGCCGACGCCGCGCGGGTGGCCAGCACCGTGCGGTAGTGCGCGATCTTCTCGGCCAGGTGCTCTTGCTTCCGGGTGAGCAGCGCGATCGTCGCGGGGCGCCACCCGGCGGCTCGAGGTGCTCGATGAGGTGGCGCGCGAGCTGGGAGTCACCCGCAGCGAGGTGGTGCTCGCGTGGCTCGTGGGCGGCGACCCGGTGGTCAGGCCGGTGGCGGGGGTGAGCAGCATGGCGCAGGTGGAGGCCGCGCTCTCCGGCGTCCGGCTCACCCTGCCGCCCGAGGTGCGTGAGCGCCTCGACGCCCCCTGGTGACCGACGCCTGATGACGGAGGGCGGGCCGACGATGGTCGTCGGCCCGCCCTCGGTCACCCCGTCGAGTCAGACCCCGCGGCGCAGGGCCGTGATGGGCTCGATGGCGGCGGCCTTGAGCGCGGGGTAGAAGCCTGCCGCGAGCCCGATGAGCCCTCCGGCGATGGCCGCGGCGCCCACCACGCGCAGGTCGAGGATCGGCACCCAGGACTGCAGCGCGGACACGAGCACCACGACGGCCACACCGAGTGACGCGCCGATGAGCCCGCCGATCAGCCCGATGATCGCCGACTCGACGATGAACTGCGCGGCGATGTCCCGGCGAGTGGCGCCCAACGCCCGCCGCAGCCCGATCTCGCCCACGCGCTCCATCACCGACAGCAGCGTGACATTCGCGATCCCCACCCCGCCGATGAGCAGTGCCACGGCGCCCAGGGCCACGAAGATCAGGTTGACGTCGCCCTGGATGTTCTCCTGAACCGTCGAGCGGGCCGGCGGGGCCTTGACGCTGAAGCCGTCGGGGGAATTGGGGTCGAGAGCGATCGGCGCTTGCTCGGCGACGACCTCGCCCGCCCCGGGCGCGATGCGCACCTGCAGCTCGGCGGGCGCCGCGAGGTCGAAGTCGGACCGCGCGGTGCCCATGGGCAGGATCACCGCGTCGAGCAGCTCCGTCTTGCGCTTCACGTCGTCGATGATGCCGATCACGGTGTAGGAGTCCTCGCCGATGAAGATCGACGGCTGCATGGCGACGCGGTGCACCCCGAGGGACTCGGCGGCCCGCGCGCCCAGCACCACCACGCGGTCGCCGCGCGCGTCGTGCCCGGAGTCGAAGTTGCGGCCGGTGACGACGGCGCCCCGCACCGTCTCGAGCAGGCCCTCCGACGAGGCCAGCACCGGGACGGAGGTCTGGGCCGCCTGCGAGGGGTCGTTCACGGGCACCGAGGTGACCTGCGCGCCGCGGACGTTCACCTCGGCGAGGGTTCCCGCCGACTCCACGCCGGCCAGACGGCTCACGCGCTCGGCGGCGTCCCAGGGGAGCCGCGCCTTGGCGCGCGTCTGGCCGCCGCCGGACGACGTGGCGGGCTCGACGACCACCTGGGTGGCGGCGACCGCGTCGAACTGCTTGTTGATCTGCCCGGCTGCGGTGTTCGCGAGCCCGACGGTGACGACCACCGAGGCGATGCCGAGCACCGTCCCCATGATCGTCAGGATGAGGCGCCCAGGCCTGGCGCCGATGCCGAACGTGGCCTCGGCGAACAGGTCCCGCGCCCCGAACCTGTCGCCGCGTGGCGGCCGCTTGGCGGGGGTCGCGCGCGCGTCGGCGAGCTCGGGGCCGTCCGGGTCGGTGGTGGGGCGGGTCCGGGTCAGGAGCCGCCTCATGCGAGCTCGGTCAATCGGCCGTCGGAGATCCGCACCCGCCGCTGGGCCCGTGCGGACACCTGCGCGTCGTGGGTGATCACCACGAGCGTAAGGCCGTCGCCGTGCAGCTCGTCGAACAGGTCGAGCACCCCCGCGGAGTTCACCGAGTCCAGGTTGCCGGTGGGCTCGTCGGCAAGCAGCACCTGCGGCTCCGCGACGATGGCGCGGGCGATGGCCACCCGTTGCCGCTCGCCACCCGAGATGACTGTGGGCAGGAAGTCGACCCGGTGGTCGAGGTGGACCCGGTGCAGCGCCGCCATCGCCCGGTCGCGGCGTTCCGCTCGTGGCACCCCGGAGTACAGGGTGGCGAGCAGCACGTTGTCGAGCACCGTGCGATGTGGCAGCAGGTGGAACGACTGGAAGACGAAGCCGATGCAGCCGCCTCGCAGCCGTGAGCGGTCCGACTCGGAGGCGGCGCCGGTGGGGCTCCCGTTGAGGAGGTACTCCCCGGAGCTGGGCCGGTCGAGCAGCCCCAGGATGTGCAGCAGCGTCGACTTGCCCGACCCGGACGGGCCGATGATGGACAGGTAGTCGCCTGCCTCGATGCGCAGGTCCGCCGAGTGCAGCGCCACGACCGGCGGGTCCCCGGGGAACGAGCGGGTGAGCGTGGCGAACTCGATGACGGCCGGGACGGTTGACGGCTCGTCCAGGAGGACGTCGAGGACGCTCATCCCGCTGCCTCCGTCTCCGCGTCGGAGGCGTCCGCGGCGCCGCGCGCCCCCACGACGACCAGGTCGCCGGCGGTGATCGGCTCCTGCGAGCTCACGATCTGCACGTACCCCCCGGCGGCCAGTCCGGTCTCCACGGTCACGAGCTCGGTGGCGCCCTTGGCGTCCTGCCGCTCGATGCGCGACTCGCCGCCGGGTCCGGCCGTGAGCGCGGCCAGTGGCACGGCGAGCACCTCGCCGCCGGTGGAGCTCACCGGCACCTTGATCCGCACGTTGCCGCCGTCCTGGAGCGTGGAGAGCTGCTCCTCGGTGAGATCGCCGAGCTGGAAGCGGACGGTGTGCCGCCCCGACTGGCCGGCGGTCGACCCGGAGCCTGCGGGCGCCTCGGAGCCCTCCGCCCCCTCGCCCTCGGGCTCTGCGGAGCTGCTCGTCGAGCCCGGGGCCTCGATGGCCTTCACTGTGACCTGCACGTCCTGCCCGAGCACTGTCACGATCCCCGGGTTCCCGACCGCCAGCAGTGCGGCGTCGTCGGCGGAGGCGGACGCGACGATCTCGAGCGTGGCGCCCGAGACGGTCATGACGGGACCACTGACGATCGCGCCCAGCTTCACGCCCACGTTGTCGACCCGTCGCGGCAGAGAGGCGAGGAAGACGACCTCGCTCGCGGGGAGCGCGGTGAGTGTCGCGGCCTTCGCCTCGGTGTGCATGGCCTTGGCGTCGGCCAGCGCCCGCTGCGCCGAGGCGACGGCGGCCGCCTCGGCGGAGGTCCCCATGCCTGTCAGCACCTGCGTGCGCTGTGCCTCGGCCACAGTGACGGCCTCGCGCAGCGCCTCGATGCCGGCGGCGCTCGGCGCCTCGGGGTCACCGGAGGCCGCTGCCGCCTCGGCTGCGGCGACGTCGCGTTGCGCGGCGCGCACGGCGTTGTCGGCCTGCAGCCGCTCCACCTCGGTGGGACCCGAGGAAGCGGCCTTCAATGCGATCTGGGCGGAGGAGAGCGCGTCCTCGGCGGACCGCATCGCATCCTGCGCGCCCTTGAGTGCGTCCTTGAGCTCCTTGCCGGGCGCGGGCGGCTGGTAGCCGACCTTCCGGTAGAGCTCCACCACTCCGGCGGCCGTGGCAGCGTCATACACGTCGGAGTCAGCCTTGCCCGCGTCGATCCCCAGAGTCGCGAGCGCCGCCTTCAGCTGGAGGACGTCCGGCCCCGCGACGCCAGCCTGCAGGCTGCGGTAGGTGGGGAGCGCGCCAGGCAGCACGATGACCGGGCGTCCCGCGACCTCGAGGGCGACGCTCGCCGCGTCGACAGTGGAGCTGACCTCGGGCACCTGGCCTGTCACCACCGGCTGGCCCTTCACCTCGCCCGTCTCGATGCGGATCTCGACCGGGTCGTCGTACGACGGGTCGCCCCGCAGCGTCACGTCGTTGGCGATGACGCGACTCTCCACAGGAACGGTCACCGCGCCGGCGATCGGGGGAGCGGCGTCCGCCTCGGCCTTGGCCGGAGAGGTGATGAGCTGACTGAGCCCCAGGCCGGCGACGAGGCTCAGCACCGCGACGCCGGCCATGACGAGGATGGTGCGGTTGCCCTGCGGGATCGCGCGGGTCACTTGGTCGCCTTGGCGTCGGTGCCGTACTGCTCGATCCACGCGTCGAGGTCCGCCTTGTGCGCGTCGACGAACTCCTGCTCGAGGGCGAACTGCACCTCTCTGGTCGCGTCCTGGTATCCGACCTTCGTCTGGCACTTCGCGTCGGCGATCGCGGTGGCCATCTCCTTCTCGCGCAGAGCGGTCTCCGCGGCCTTGTCCGTGCCACCGTCCGGGTCAGCCGACTCCCAGAGCGCTGAGTAGGCGTCGGAGATGCTGGCGGCCGCCTCGGGGACCTTCGCGAAGTCGAAGCCCGCCTCGTTCATGCAGTCCGACCACTCGGCATCGAGCGCGGTGAGCTTCGGGTCGTTGGAGATCTTCTCGTACATCCGGCCGATCTCTTCCTGGAGCTCGACGAACGCCGGGTCCTCGTACGCGGAGTTGGCGGAGCCGTACGTCTCGTTACTCGCCTTGCCGTAGCAGCCCGCGGTCGTCCAGTCCCAGGTCACCTCCGCCTCCTCGTCGACGGGCTCGGGCTGCTGCGGCCCCCACAGGGCCTCCCAGTAGGCGGCCTGCTCGCTCTCGGACATGGCGGCGACGTAGTCGGCGTTCGGGTCCACCTGCGCGGCCTCCTCGCCGTCCTCGGACTCCGAGCCGCTCGAGTAGCCGTAGCCGTACTTCTGGGCGAACTCCTCGGTGCCCCATTCGTCCTCGTCCCACGGGTTCGACACGTTCGAATACTCCTGGGGCAAGTACTCGAACCCAGCCTCCTGCATGCAGGCCGCGATGATGTTCTCCTGCTCGACCTGGAGCTTCTCGTAGTCGATGTCGTCGTAGGCGCTCGTGACCGGCTTCATGTACGCCTGGAGCGGGCCCTCGGACGACTTGGCGTCCTTCCCCGCCCCGTCGTCGCCGCTGCTCCCGCAGCCGCTGAGCAGGAGCAGTGCGCAGCCGGCAGCGGCGGCGGTGAACGGGATGGGCCTCATGGGTGTGCCTTCCTTCGGAACGGTGGAGCGGGTGGCGATCGAGCCGGCGCGCGCACTCGCAGGGGCCCGTGGAGCGAGCCCTGCCGCAGTGGGGCGAGGAGTGTGAGCCCGGCTGGCCCGGATGACTATACACACTGCGTATACACAGTGTGTATACCGCTCAGGCGTTGACGTCCCAACCGCGGAGCGGCTGGCCGGACCCGCCTGACCCGTGGTCAACTGACACGTCGGGCAAAGGGTCAGGTCACGACCCCGCCGCGGAGTACCTGGAGCAGCAGTGCACAGGAGGAGATCACCATGGGCATCGTCCGACCGCACCTCTGGTACCACGAGCACGCCGAGGAAGCCGCCCGCTTCTACGTCTCGGTGATCCCGAGATCCGAGATCACGAACGTGGTCACGGCCCCCGAGGGGGTGCCCGGCACCGAGCCGGGCAGCGCGTTCATCGTCGAGTTCACGCTCGACGGGATGCCGGTCACGGCCATCAGCGCCGGGCCGTCGCTCACGCTGAACGCCGCGTTCTCTTTCCTCGTCGAGTGCGACACCCAGGACGAGATCGACCACTACTGGGACGCGCTCGTCGTGGACGGTGGCGAGCACGGGCAGTGCGGCTGGCTCACCGACCGGTTCGGGCTCTCGTGGCAGGTGGCTCCCCGCATGCTCGGGGGCGTCCTGTTCGGCCCCGACCCTGCGGGCGCAGCGCGCGCCACCGAGGCCATGCTCGCGATGACGAAGCTCGACATCGCGGCGGTGCAGGCCGCCTACGACGGCGTCTGACACCACGGACGGCGGCGGCCTCTGTCAGGGTCATGGGGTTGGATGTCCCCGTGCTGACCATCGCCACTGTGAACGTGAACGGGATCCGCGCCGCCTTCAAGCGCGGCATGGCCGAGTGGGTCGCGACCCGCAAGCCTGACGTGCTGCTGCTGCAGGAGGTGCGGGCGCCCGACGAGATCGTCGGCGACTTCCTGCCCACGAGCGAGTGGCACGTCGCGCACGAGGCGTGCGAGATCAAGGGCCGGGCGGGCGTGGCGATCGCGTCGCGGCTGCCCATGTCGGCCGTGCGGATCGGGCTGGCCACGGGTGTGCCGGTCGACACCGGCCGGTGGGTCGAGGCCGACCTCGAGGTCCCGGCCGCGGACGGCACGACGCGCACGGTCACCGTCGTGTCGACGTACATCCACTCGGGCACGGCCGGGACGCCCAAGATGGACGAGAAGTACGCGTTCCTCGACCACGTGACCAAGCGGCTCGCCGAGCTCACGGGGGAGGGCCGCCACGTCGTGGTCGCGGGCGACCTCAACATCGCCCACCGGAACGTGGACATCAAGAACTGGAAGGGCAACCTCAAGGCCGCGGGCTTCCTGCCCGAGGAGCGCGCCTACCTCGACCGCTGGTTCGACGAGCTCGGGTGGCGGGACCTGGGGCGTGAGCTCGGCGGCGAGGGTCCCGGGCCGTACACGTGGTGGTCGTGGCGCGGGCAGGCCTTCGTCAACGACTCCGGGTGGCGCATCGACTACCAGCTCGCGACGCCGGCCCTCGCCGACCTGGCCCGCACCGCCGTGGTCGATCGTGCCGAGACCTACGACGAGCGGTTCAGCGACCACGCCCCCGTGGTGGTCACCTACGACGTCTGAGCCGCCGCGCCCGCGAGCTCGTGCGCGCCGGACCCGTCGACGACCGTGCGGTAGTACGCGATCTTCTCGGCCAGGTGCTCCTGCTGGCGCGCCAGCAGGGCGACGGTCGCGGCGACCTCGGCCGCGTGCTGCTCGAGGATCTCGAGCCGCTCGGGCACGGTCCGGTCGGCGTCCGCACCGGTCGCCAGCGCGAGCTCGGCGTAGCGGCGCATCGTGGCGATCGGCATGCCCGTGTCACGCAGGCACCGCAGGATCTCGAGCCACCCGAGGTCGCCGTCCGAGTAGGCGCGGCGCCCCGCGTGGTCGCGCTCGACGCCGGTGAGCAGCCCGATCCGCTCGTAGTACCGCAGGGTGTCGATGCTGAAGCCGCTGCGTCGCGCCGCCTCGGCGGGGGTGAACGAGGTCATCCGCCGATGATCCCACCTGGCCCGGGACCTGCGTCGGCACGCGACGTGTCGCTTGACCTGGAGCGCGCTCCAGGTCCGACAGTAGGGGCATGACGACCCCCGACGCCCCGACCCCGACCGCCCCGACCCCCGCCGCACCTCCGCTCGCGCTCGGCGCGATGCCCTTCGGCACCACGATCGACGAGGACACCTCGTTCGCCCTGCTCGACGCCTACGTGGCCGCGGGCGGCGTGTGGATCGACACGGCCGACTGCTACTCGTTCTGGGTCGACGAGTCGGGCCACGGCGGGGCGAGCGAGCTGCTGCTGGGCCGCTGGCTCGCGGCCCGCCCCGGGGTCCGCGAGCAGGTCCGCATCGTGACCAAGGTGGGGTGCGAGCCGCTGTACCCGGGCAGCTACCCGGCGCACTCCGACGGACTCGGTGCCGACGTGGTGCGCCGCGTCGCGTCGCAGAGCCTCGAGCGGATGGGCATCGACCGCATCGACCTGTTCCTGGCGCACCGGGACGACCGGGCGACGGAGGTCGCCGAGACGGTCGAGGCGTTCGGCGGGCTCGTCGAGGACGGTGCGATCGGGCGCTGGGGGTACTCGAACACCACCCCGTGGCGGTTCGAGCGGGCCGCGGCGCACGCCACGTCCCGTGGGCTCGTGGGGCCGAGCGCGCTCCAGCTGCGGTACTCGTACGTCCAGCCCCGGCCGTTCGTCCGCGACCACGACCACGACCACCGGTTCGGCTGGATCACCGACGAGGTGCTCGACTACGCGGTGAGCAACCCGGGCGTCGAGCTGTGGGCCTACAGCCCGCTCGTGCAGGGCGCCTACGACCGCCCCGACCGTCCGCTGTCCGACGCGTTCACGCACCCGGGCACGACCCGGCGCCTGGAGGTGCTCGACGCCGTCGCGCGCGAGCTCGGCCGCACCCGGAGCGAGGTCGTGCTGGCGTGGCTCGCGGGCGGCGACCCGGTGGTCCGCCCGGTGCTCGGGGTCAGCAGCCTCGCGCAGCTCGAGGCGGCGATGTCCGGGATCCGCCTCACCCTGGCACCCGACGTGCGGGAGGCGCTCGACGCCCCCTGGTGACCCGTCGCGGCGCCGCCGGTGATCGTTCCGGGCGCCCGGGAACGGCGGACGCTGCCTCGACCTCAGGTCGCGGGCAGCGTCCGCATCCGGGCGATCGGCGAGGCCAGCACGGGCAGGGCGGCGAGGATCTGACCGGCGGCCGCGACCCACAGGGTGGGGACGACGCCGAGGTGGGTGCCGAGCACGCCGCCGAGCAGCCCGCCGAGGGGCATCGAGCCCCACACCAGGAAGCGCACCGAGGCGTTCATGCGGCCCAGCAGCTCGGGCGGGCACACCCGCTGGCGGTAGCTCACCTGCGCGACGTTGTACACGACGACGTTGAGGCTGACGAGCGCGCCGCCGAGCACCAGCACCGGGACGGGCGGCACCCCCCAGCCGGCGAGCGGCAGGGAGAGCGGGATCAGGGCGAGCGCCGGGGCCATGGCCACGGCAGTGAGAGCGATGACGCGCCCCTCACCCACGACGCGCGCGATCCGCTCCGCGAGCACGGCACCCACGAGTCCGCCCACCGCGCTCGCCGAGTAGACGACGCCCAGGGTCGCGACGTCGAGGCCGAGCTCGCGCAGCACGAACAGCACGACGAGGGCCTGCCCGGCGGTCGCGAACAGGTTGCCCACCGACGTGCACGCGACGATGCGACGCAGCAGCGGATGCCGCACCACGAAGCCGAGGCCTTCGGCGATGGCCGCGCGCAGCGGCGGGTGCTCGTCGCGGGGGCGTACCTCCTCGGACGCCCGGATGCGGGCGACCGTCAGGGCCGAGACGACGTACAGCACGACGTTGACGGCGATGAGCGCGGGCGCGGTGACGACCCGGAGCATCGCTCCGCCGATCGCGGGGACCACGACGCCCGCGACCGACTGCGTGGCCTGGAGCTTGGCGTTGCCCTCGACGACGTGCTCGAGCCCCACGAGGCCGGGCACATAGCTCTGGTGCGCGACGTCGAAGAAGACGGTGGCGGCGCTGAGCACGATCGCGAGCACGTACAGCAGGGGCATCGAGGCCTGTCCGGCCAGCGCGGTGGCGACGAGGACGGTGAGCACGAGCGCGCGGACCAGGTCGGCGCGGATCAGCACCTGGCGCTTGCTCATCCGGTCCACCCAGGCGCCCGCCGGCAGCCCGATGACGAGGAACGCGGCGGTCTCCGCCGCGCTGAGCAGCCCCATCTGCCACGCGTCAGCACCGAGGTGCTGCACAGCGAGGACGGGCAGCGCGAGCATGGTGAGCTGCGACCCGAGCTGGCCCAGGGCGTCGCCGGCCCACAACCGCCGGAAGTCGGCGTGCCGGACGAGCGACCGCCGGGCAGGCGAATGGTCGGTGCCGGCGTCTGCCGGGCCGGGCGTCGTGGAGGTCACGAGGGGAGCATGGTGCGTGCGATTGGGAAAAGTCAATCACTAGATAGGATCGGGGCATGGCGACACCCGCGAGGAGACCTGCCGCGCCCGACGTGGCCCGCGACGCCGACGCCGACGCCGACGCCGACGCCGACGCCGACGCCGACGCAGACGCCCGCGCCCTGGCCTCGACCGTCCGGTTGCGCATCCTGCGGCTGTGCCTCGACGAGCCCCGCACCAACCGGGAGATCGCCGAACGCCTCGGCCGCAATCCCGCGACGACGCTGCACCACGTGCGCATGCTCGTCGACCGCGGCTTCCTCGCCGCCGAGCCGGCGCGCCGCGGCAACCGGGGCGCGCGCGAGGTGCCCTACCGAGCGACGGGCAAGTCGTGGCGCACGAGCCTCGCCCCGGGCCAGGACCGGGTCCTCGTCGACACGTTCGTCGAGGAGCTCGCCCTGGCCGATCCCGCGAGCGTGTCCATCACTCGGCTCGGGGTGCGGCTGAGCCCGGCAGACCTCGACGAGCTGCGCACCCGGGTGCACGCCCTGTTCGAGGAGCTCGCGGCGCGTGAGCCGGACGCGGACGGCGTCCCGTACTCGCTGTTCTGGGCGATGCACGAGGACACCGGGCGCCTGCCGCGCTGACCTGCCGCACCGCCCTCTCGGCGAGCCGGGCCGCCGGGGCTGTGACCGGCGGACATCGCCTCAGCGGTCGGCCGAGTACCGCTCGACGAGCGCGTCGAGCTCGGCCCGGTGCGTGTCGACGAACTCCTGCTGGCGTTCGTGCTCGAGGGCCTCGAGCTCGTCCTGGTAGTCGGTCGCGTCCTGGCACGCGAGGTCGGCGACCGCCACGGTGATCTCGAGCTCGTGCAGCTCCTTCCACGCCTTGCCCGAGCCCGGCTCCCCGCCGGCGAGCGCCTCCTGGCGCACGAGCATCTCGGCCTGGAGCTGGTCCACCGCGTCCTGCGGGTGCGTGTACGCGGGGGTCCCTGCCTCGCGCATGCAGGCCACCCACGCGGTGCGGACGGCGTCGAACTGCGGGTCGAGGTCGCGTTGCCAGGACCCTTCCCACTCGTCGCGGATCATCACGACGTCCTCGCTCGTGGCCACCTCCCAGTCGAAGGCCTCGTGCTCGGCACGGCCGGAGCAGCCCTTCTCGGTCCACGGTGCGGTGTAGGCGGCGTCGATCTCCTCGTCCGTGGGCGCCGTGTCGCCGAACGCGAACACCCCTTGCAGCGCCTTCTGGTACGCGGCCCCTTGCGCCGGCGACATCGCCATCTGGTACTCGGTGTTCGGGTCGTCGGCGACCGAGGACGTGGTGATGCCGGGCCGCTCGCCGGGCTCGGTGAGCCCGTAGCCGTACTCGGCCGCGTAGGCGTGCTCGTCGAAGGTCGCGAGGGCCTCGGTGTCCTGCACCGAGGAGTGGTACCTCGTGGGGTCAGGGACGTACTCGAAGCCCGCGTCGTGCATGCAGGCCGCGACGATCTCCTCGGCCTTCGACGCCTGGGCGACGAAGGCCTCGGCGCTCTCGTCCTCGACGCCGGTGATCAGGTCGAGGTACACGTCGAGCGGGCCGACGGTCGGCGAGGCTGCCGCCACCGGGTCCGGGCCGGACGTGCACGCCGCGAGAAGGGCGACGCCCAGCAGTGCACCGCCGACGGCCGCGACGCCCGGCGCCCCCCGCCTCCAGGACCTCATCGTCAGACCCCTCCGCGGAGCGCGGCGATCGGCTCGATCGCCGCGGCCTTGAGCGCCGGGTAGATGCCGGCGGCGAGCCCGATCACGCCGCCCGCGAGCGCGCTGGCGCCCACGACCCGCAGGTCGAGCAGCGGGGTCCACTCCTGCAGCGCGGAGACCAGCACCACGACGGCCACCCCCAGCGACGCGCCGATGAGCCCTCCGAGCAGACCGACCACCACGGACTCGACCACGAACTGCGCCGCGATGTCCCGCCGGGTCGCCCCCAGCGCGCGCCGCAGCCCGATCTCGCCGACGCGCTCCATGACCGACAGCAGCGTCACGTTGGCGATCCCGACCCCGCCGATGAGCAGGGCCACGGCCCCCAGCGCGAGGAAGATCGTGTTGATGTCCGCCTGCACGCCGGCGCGGACCTTCGAGCCGCTGGGCGGGGCCTGCACCGTGAAGCCGTCGGGGGAGTTGGGGTCGAGGGCCACCGGCGCCTGCTCGCCGACCACCTGACCGGCTCCGACGGCGATGCGGATCTGCAGCTGCTCGGGGGCCGCCAGGTCGAAGTCGGCCCGCGCGGTACCCATGGGCAGCACGACCGCGTCGAGCAGGTCGGTGCGCCGCTTCACGTCGTCGATGATCCCGATCACGGTGTAGGAGACCTCGCCGATGAAGATCGAGGGCTGCCGGTCGACGCGGTGCACGCCGAGCCGTTCGGCGGCGCGCGCCCCGAGGACCACGATGCGGTCGCCGCGCGCGTCGTGGCCCGCGTCGAACCACCGCCCTGTGACGACGTGCCCGCGCACGGTCTCGAGCAGTCCGCCGGACGCCGCGAGCACGGGGACGGTCAGCGTGGCCGGCTGCGACGGGTCGTTGACGGGGACCGAGGTGATGGCCGCTGCGCCGACGTCGACGGTCGCGAGGGTGCCGGCCGACTCGACTCCCGCGAGCCGACCCACGCGTTCGGGGGCGTCCCACGGCAGCCGGGCCTTGGGAAGGGTCTGGCCTGTCATCGAGGTCGACGTGGCGGGCTGGACCACGACCTGCGTCGCGGCGACGGCGTCGAACTGCTTGCTGATCTGCCCGGCGGCGGTCTGCGCCAGGCCCACGGTCACCACGACCGAGGCGATGCCGAGCACGGTGCCGAGGATCGTCAGGAGCAGCCGCCCGGGTCGTGCGCCGATGCCGAACGTGGCCTCGGCGACCAGGTCCCGCACGCCGAACCGGTCGCCGCGCGGGACGCCGGCCGTCCGGGGGCGGGCGAGCAGGTGCCTCATGCGAGCTCGGTCAGGGTGCCGTCGGTGATCCGCACGCGGCGCTGGGCCCGCGCGGACACGGCCGGGTCGTGCGTGATGACCACGAGCGTCAGCCCGTCGGCGTGCAGCTCGTCGAACAGGTCGAGCACGCCGGCCGAGTTCGACGAGTCGAGGTTGCCCGTCGGCTCGTCGGCCAGCAGCACCTGCGGGGAGGCGACCACGGCGCGGGCGATGGCCACGCGCTGACGCTCGCCGCCCGAGAGCACGGTCGGCAGGAAGTCGATGCGGTGCCCGAGGTGCACCCGGGCGAGGGCCGCCAGGGCACGCTCGCGGCGCTCGGCACGGGGGACACCGGCGTACAGCGTGGCGAGCAGCACGTTGTCGAGCACTGTGCGGTGCGGCAGCAGGTGGAAGGACTGGAACACGAAGCCGATGCGGCCCCCGCGCAGCCGGGACCGCTCGGACTCGGGCGCGCTGCCGGTGGGGACCCCGTCGAGCAGGTACTCGCCCGTGGACGGCCGGTCGAGGAGGCCCAGGATGTGCAGCAGGGTCGACTTGCCCGAGCCCGACGGCCCGATGACCGACACGTACTCGCCGGCCTCGATGCGCAGGTCCGCCTCGTGCAGCGCGACCACGGGCGGGTCGCCCGGGAACGAGCGCGTGAGCCCCGCGAGCTCGATGACCGCCGGGGCGGGCAGCACCGCCGGCTCGTCGAGCATCGCGTCGAGGATGCTCATCCGTCGGCTCCCGCGGTCGTGGCGTCGTCGGTCGTGGCCGGTTCGGCGGTCGGGCCCGAGATCCCCACCACGACCAGGTCACCCGCGGCGAGCGGTGTGCTCGATGTCGTGATCTGCACGTACCCGCCCGCGGCGAGCCCCGTCTCGACCGTGACCAGCTCGCTCGTGCCGTCCTTCGCCTGGCGCTCGACGCGCGACTCCCCGCCCGGGCCCGCGGTGAGCGCCGCGAGCGGTACCGCGAGCACCTCGCCGCCGGTCGAGCTGACGGGGACCTTGACCCGCACGTTGGTGCCCTGCAGCGCCGTCACCTGGGCCTCGGTCAGCTCACCCGGCGCGAACCGGACCGTGTACCGGCCGCTGTCGCTGCCGGTCGTGCCCGAGCTGCTGGTGGTGCCCCCCGTGCTGTCGTCGCTCGGCTCGCCCGACGTGCCCGGCGCCTCGATCGCGGTGACCGTGAGCGGGATGTCGGTCCCGTCGACCGTCGTGGCCCCGACCGCCCCGACGGTCAGCAGGTCGGCGTCCTTGCGTGCGGCCGAGGCGACGATCTCGAGCGTGGCACCCGAGACGCTCATGACGGGCCCGTTGACGACCGAGCCCTGCTTGACCGTGACGTCGTCGACGCGACGCGGCAGCGACGGCAGAAACACGACCTCGCTCGCGGGCAGCGGGGTGAGCGTCGACGCCTTCGCCTCGGTCAGCGCGGTGCGGGCGTCGGTCAGGGCGAGCTGGGCGGCAGAGACCTGCGCGGCCTCCGCGGCCGCACCGGTGCCGGCGAGCAGCGCGGCACGCTGCGCCACGGCGAGCGCGAGCGCGTCCTGCAGCTCGGCGACGTCGGTCGGTGCTGCCGGGGCCTCGGTCTCGGTGCCGGTCGGGGGGTTCTGGGCGGCGGCGAGGGCACGCTCGGCCGCCCGCACCGCGTTGTCGGCCTGGAGCCGGTCGACGTCGCTCGGTCCCGCCTTGGCCTGGGTCAGGGCGAGCTGCGCGGTCGCGAGGTTCTGCTCGGCCGCCCGCACGGAGTCCTGAGCGGCCTTGACGGCCTCCTTCAGGTCCTTGGTGGTCGCCGGCGGCTGGTAGCCCACGCGCTGGTAGAGCGCGACCACCCCGGCGGCGGTGGCCGCGTCGTACACGTCGGAGTCCTGCTTGCCGGCGGCGATGCCGAGCGTGGCGAGCGCTGCCTTGAGCTGGCGGACGTCGGGCCCCGACACGCCCTCGCGCAGCGTGCGGTAGGTCGGCAGCGTCCCGGGGAGCACGATGACGGGCCGCCCGATGATCTCGAGCGCGATGCCGGCCGCGTCGAGCGTCGCGCCGACATCGGGCACCTGGCCGGTGACCACGGCCGAGCCGCCGATCTCGCCCGTCTCGATGCGCACGTCGGCGGGGTCGTCATACTGCGCGTCGCCGCGCAGCGTCACGTCGTTCGCGAGGACCCGGCTCTCGACCGGGACCGTGACGGGTCCCGCGACCGGGGCGGCGGCGTCGGCGGCGGCCTGCGCGGGGGAGGTGATGAGCCTGCTCAGGAGCAGCCCCGCGACGAGCGACAGGACGGCCACCGCGGCCATCACCAGCACGGTCCGGTTGCCCCGGGTGACGGCGAACCTCACTTGTCGGCCTCGTCGGTCGCGTGGGCGGCCACCCAGGCCTCGAGCTCGTCCTTGTGCTGGTCGACGAAGTCCTGCTCGAGGGCGTTCCAGGCCTTCTGGTACCGCTTCTGGTAGTCGGTGGACTTCTGGCACCGCGCGTCGGCGACGGCCGTGGCGATCTCCTTCGTCTTGAGCTCCTCGAGCGCGGCGGGGTCGGGGCCGCTCTCGTCCTGGACGTTCTCCCACAGCGCGTTGCTGGCGTCGGAGATGCTCATCGACGCGTCGTTCACCGTCGCGAAGTCGTAGCCGGCCTCGCTCATGCAGTCGGACCACGCGGTGTTGATCTCGGTGAACTGCGGAGCTGTGCTCGACTGCTCGTACAGCGCCTGGATCTGCTCCTGCAGGTCGGCGAACGCCGGGTCCTCCCACGCCTCCTGCGCCGTGCCGGTCTCGTAGACCTCGTGGCTGGCCTTGCCCTGGCACCCGGCCGTCGTCCAGTCGTACTCGGTGGCCTCGGCCTCGGGGTCCTCGACGTCGGTCGTCGACTGCTCCCCGTAGAGCGCTTCGTAGTACGCGGCCTGCTCGGTCTCCGACATGCCGGCGACGTAGTCGGCGTTCGCGTCGACCCACTCCTCGGCGTCCGGGTCAGCCGTGGCCCCGATCGAGGTGGTGATGCCGTAGCCGTTCTTGGCGGCGTACTCCTCGGTGCCGTACTCGGCGCCGGCCTCCTCGGTGACGACCGTCGTGGTCCCCGTGTAGTCCTGGGGGGTGTACTCGAAGCCGGCCTCCCGCATGCACGCCGCGGTGACCTCCTCCATCTGACGGTTCATGGCGTCCCAGTCCTGCTCCTCGTACCCGCCCGAGATGCGCTCGAAGTAGGCGCTGAGGGGGCCGGTGGTCGGGTCCTCGCTCGACGTCGACGACGCGTCGGAGCAACCGGCGAGCAGCAGCGCCGTGCAGCCGGCCGCGGCCACGGTCAGGGTGATGGCCCTCATGGGTGTGCCTTCCTCGATGTGCGGGCGTGCTCGAAGGACCGCGCGGGGCACGCGGGTCGGGGTGCACGGAAGGACGGGCGATGGCACTCACCCGGAACGGCCCCCTGACCGCCGCGCCTGGTCCTCGAGCGCGGTCCCAGGACCGTAGCGCGCACGTGCGCGGTCGCGGGAGGGATTCGGGCGCAGATCGACCGGTTTCGACCCGCAGGCGTACGCAGCCGCCCGGACAGTCATCCTCCGGGCTGACAACGGTTCCCGGCCGCGCGTGGTGCGCGTCCGGGAACCGTTGGGTGCAGACCGGTCGATGGGGTCAGTAGCGGATGGCGTCGATGACCTTGACCCGCACGGCGACGATCGCGGGGATCAGTCCCGCGAGCATGCCGACACCCGTCGCGCACGCCATGCCGACCAGCGCCGCGGACAGCGGGAACGGCGGCAGGTCGTCGAGGCCTCCGCCGGTCAGCCGGTCCACCGGGATGTTCTTGATGACAGCGACGGCGATCACGACCCCCACCACGCCCGCGACGACCGTCGCGACGACCGACTCCATGAGCACCCCGAAGAACACCCGGCCCGACGTGGCCCCGAAGCTGCGCCGGATGCCGATCTCGCGGATGCGGTGCCGCACGGTGACGAGCGCGATGTTGACCAGGCCGAGCCCGCCGAGCAGCAGCGCGATGCCGCCGATGCCGAGGACGGCCCACTTGGTGGCCCCGTCGAGCACGTTGTAGCCGCCCGACGTCCACGCGTCGGCGTGGACGCCCGGGATCGCCGCCGCGAGGTCGCGGCTCACCAGCGGCATGAGCTCCTTGGTCATCTCGGGGGGAGCCCAGATGCGCAGCGTGGGGATCTGCCCCTGGAAGTCGCCGATGCCCCAGCGGGTCATCTGGGCGCTCAGCGCGTACGCCTCGGGCGGTGACTTCTCCCACGAGTTCGCGTAGACCCCGACCACCTCCGCGACGACGGGGTTCGCTCCGCCGAACGTGACGGTGGGGTGGGTGTCGAGCGCGGGCGAGCCGAGCAGCGCCCAGGTGGACTCGTTGACGACGAGCGCGGGGGCGAGGCGCTCGGCGTCGGCGTCCGTGAACCACCGGCCCTGCGTCGTGCGGAACCGGGTGATGGTCCCGTACCCCGGGTCGACCACCCGGGTGTCGACGGTCGCCGCTCCCGTCGGGAACCGCAGGGTCGTCTGGGTGTAGGACTGGCGCGACCAGTACGTGATGCCGTACTGCTCGACGATCCGCTCGAACGCGGCGTCGACGACCTCGTCGGCGGGCGCGACGGGCTGCTCGCCGTCGACCCACTCCTGGTAGGCGCTGACGTCGAACGTGCCCTCCCGACCCTGGCCGCGCTCGGTCATCTCGGTCACGGCCTGGTCGAGGATCTGCACGGCGGCGGTGATCCCGGTGATCGCCGTGACCGCGACCGCGACCCCGATGAGCGCGAGCAGCACGCGCAGCTTGTGGATCCGCAGCTCGTCCCAGGCCTCCAGGATCGTGCTCACCACGCCGCTCATGCGTGCACCGTCCCGGGCAGCTCGACGGTCCCGGCCGGGCGGCTCGGGTCGGAGTGGTGGTGCACGTCGGTGGGGACGTCACCGACCCACTCCGTGACGCGGCCAGGGGCGTTGAGGACGATCGGCACGAGCACACCGTCGGCGAGCCGGTAGTGCCGCTGGGCGCGGGCCGCGACGGCCAGGTCGTGCGTGATGGCGATGAGCGCGGCGCCGGTCTGCGCGGCGATCTCGTCGAGCAGCGCCATGACCTCGCCACCCGTGTCGACGTCGAGCGCACCGGTCGGCTCGTCGGCCAGGATCACGCGGGGCCCGCGCACGAGCGCCCGGGCGATCGCGACGCGCTGCTGCTCGCCGCCCGAGAGCTTCTCGGGCTTCTCGTCGAGACGGTCGCCCAGGCCCACGCGCTCGAGCATCTCGGCGGCGATCCGGCGGCGCGCCCAGAACTGGCGTCCGCGGGCGTACATGAGCGGGGCGGTGACGTTCTCCAGGGCCGTGCGCCCTTGCAGCAGGTTGAACTGCTGGAACACGAAGCCGAAGTCGTCGCCACGGCGGCGGGCACGGCGACGGTTCGACAGCCGGGCGACCGACCCGCCCTCGAGCCGGTACTCGCCCGACGTGGGGGAGTCGAGCAGCCCCAGGATGTTGAGCAGCGTGGACTTGCCGGTGCCCGACCTGCCGACGATCGAGACGTGCTCGCCCGCGTCGACGCTGAGCGTGATGCCGCGCAGGATCTCCAGGACGCGGTCGTCGGGCAGGCGCACCGAGCGCGTGACGTCCGTCAGCTCGAGGAGGCTCATCCGGGGCACACCCCGTCGACCCCCGACGTGCCGTCGCCGCACTCCGCGGTGACGTCGCCCACGGGCACGAACAGCAGGATCTGGTCGCCGACGGACAGGCCCTCGGTGACCTGCACGTTCTCGCCGTCGGTGAGCCCCAGCTTGACGGCGCGCTCCTCGTTGGTGCCGTCGGGCAGCACGACCCACACGTTGCCGTCCTGGACCGAGCCCTGCACCGCGGTCACGGGGACCACAGCGACGTTCTCGGCCGTGCCGTTCGTGATGACGATGTCGGCGCCGAGCCCGGCGAACGCGGTGATGCCGGCGGGGACCGCGCACGTCACCGTGCCCCCGGTCGACGGGCTGGTGTCGACCTGGGTCGCGTCCGTGCCGGTGTCCGGGATGCTGGACCCGATCCGCAGGCCGGTGCACGTGAACGGGGCCGGGCCACCCTTGAGCGTCACCTGCGCCTCGCCCGGCAGCCCGAGCAGGCGGTACTGCTGGTCGGCCGAGAGTGCACCGGTGACCGAGAGCGTGCCCGGGGCCACCGAGCCGACGGTGTCGCCCACCGCGACGATCTGCTCCTTGAGCGCCGTGAGCGTGAGCGTCCCGGCGGACGAGGCCTTGATCGTCTCCTTCTTGATCTTCGGCTTGTTCTCGGTGACGGTCTGCTCACCCGTCTCGGGGTTGGTCGCGACCGTGGGCTCGACGGGTGTCTCGAGCGTGACCTCGAGGACGGGGGTGCCCACCTCGACGTGCTGCCCGGCGGTCGCGAGGACCTTGGTGACGGTCCCGGCCATCGTCACCTTGACCGGGACGGACGGGTCGTCGATGACCGATCCCTGCACCGCGACCGCGTTGGTGACCGTCCCGGTCGTGACCTCGGCGTGCTGCTCGGTGATGACGGCGGTCGGGACCAGCGCGTCGTCGGTGGTGGTGAGCTCGGCGCCCTGGAACGCGATCTTCACCAGGGCCGCGGCGATCACCGCCCACAGCAGGATGCGGATGGTCGGGAAGATGATCCTGCGGGTGACCCCCACGGTCTGGCTCCTCGCGTCGGGTGGAGGGGTACGCCGCTGCGCCCCTGGCAGGGAACGTAGCGGCCCCGGTGGCGCAGCGGGATCAGACCGCGGGATGAGTGGTTCGGGGCGCTGGTCCGTCAGTGGGCGGAGGCCGCCGCGGTCGCGACGAGGAAGGCCGGGGGGGTGAAGCCGTGCGCGACGAACGCCCAGGCCACGGCCGCGGCAACCGGTTCGACGTCGGAGGCCTCGACGAGCGCGATCGCGGAACCACCGAAGCCGCCGCCGGTCATCCGGGCGCCGAGCGCACCGGCCGAGCGGGCCGCCTCGACCGCGACGTCGAGCTCGACGCACGAGACCTCGTAGTCGTCGCGCAGCGAGGTGTGCGACGCGTCGAGCAGCGGGCCGATGTCGCGCACCCGGTCGGCGTCGAGCAGGGCCACGACCGCCTCGACCCGGGCGATCTCGGTCACGACGTGGCGCACCCGCCGCACCGCGACCTCGGCCACGTCGGCCTCCGACGTGGCGGCGAGCCGGTCCAGGGCCGTGTCGAGGTCGTCCGGTGCGATCTCGCGCAGGGTCGCGACGCCCAGCGACGCGGCGGCCGCCTCGCAGGTCGCCCGGCGGGCGGCGTACTGGCCGTCCACAAGCGCGTGCGCGGCGCGCGTGTCCACCACGAGCAGCGCGAGGCCTTGCGCCTCGAGGTCGAACGGCACATGGCGCACCGAGGCGTCCAGGCAGTCGAGCAGCAGCGCGTGGCCGGCCCGGGCCCGCAGCGAGGCCGCCTGGTCCATGCCACCCGTGGGGGCGCCCGCGATGTCGTTCTCGGCCCGGACGCACGCCGCGGCCAGCACCGTGCGGCCCGCGTCGTCGGGCGCGTCGACCGGGCCGGCGAGGCCCAGCCCGAAGGTGGCGTCGAGGGCGACGGCGACAGCGGACTCGAGCGCGGCCGACGAGGACAGCCCCGCGCCGTAGGGCACGCACGAGTCGACCACGGCGTCGAAGCCGCGCACCCGGTGACCCTGCCCGGCGAGGCCCCACGCGACCCCGACGACGTACGCGGCCCAGCCGTCCACGGTGCCCGGGGCGACGTCCGCGAGCCGGAGCTCGACCCCTCCCGAGCCCGGCTCCTGGGCCGAGGCGAGCCGGACCACGTCGTCCTGGCGGGCGCGCAGCGCGACATAGGTGCGGTGCGGCAGCGCGATCGGCAGGCAGAGCCCGCCGTTGTAGTCGGTGTGCTCGCCGATGAGGTTGACCCGGCCCGGTGCCGACCACACTCCCGGCGCGGGGCCGTCGGTGCCGAACCGCTCGGTGAACGCGGCGCGCACGCGCTCGGTGCCGGCCTCGGGGGCCCACGCATCGACGCGCGCCAGAGGGGGCGTGGTGCTCATCGGGAGACCTCCTGCAGGCGGGCGGCGACGCGCTCGGGCGTCGTGTCGCTGATCCACGCGGCCATGCCCGACTCGACGCCCGCGAGGTACTTGAGCTTTCCCGGGGCCCGCAGCACCGAGAAGATCTGCAGGTGCAGGCGACCCAGGTCGCGTCCCTCGCCGACCACGGCCTGGTGCCAGCCCGCGATGTACGGCAAGGGGATGGGCGTGCCGTCGGGCTCGACGAAGAACCTGTCGAGCCGGCGCAGCAGCTCGAGGTACGTGACGGCCAGGTCGTCGCGCTCGGCGTCGGTCAGCGCCGGCAGGTCGGGGACGTCGCGGTGCGGCGCCAGGTGCACCTCGACGGGCCACCGGGCCGCGGCGGGCACGTACGCCGTCCAGTGCTCCGACTCGAGCACCACGCGGGTGCCGGCGCGGCGCTCGGCGTCGAGGACGTCGCGGTGCAGGTTGCGCCCGGTGCGCGCCTGGTGGGCGGCGGCCTGCCGCAGCATGGCCTGCGTGCGCGGCGGCACGAACGGGAACGCGTAGATCTGGCCGTGGGGGTGCGGCAGCGTGACGCCGATCTCCTTGCCGCGGTTCTCGAAGCAGAACACCTGCTCGACGCCGGGCAGCGCGGCCAGCTCGCGGGTGCGGTCGGCCCACGCCTCGATGATCGTGCGGACCCGGGTCGGGGTGAGGTCGGCGAACGAGCTCGTGTGGTCGGAGCTGAAGCACACGACCTCGCAGCGTCCCGCGGCGGGCCGGGCCTGCCACACGTCCTCGCCGTCGACCGCCCAGGTGTCGTCGACGCTCAGACCGGGGACCTGCATGAGGGCCGGGAAGCGGTTCTCGAACACCGCGACGTCGTAGTCGGTGTCGGGCACCTCGCCGTCGGAGTACTCCGCGCCGGGGCGTGCCGGGCACAGCGGGCACGAGTCCGCGGCGGGCAGGAAGGTGCGGTTCATCCGGTGCGAGGCCATGGGCACCCAGTCGCCCGTGAGCGGGTCGAGGCGCATCTCGGGCCCCTGGAACGGACGCACCGCGCCGTCGGGACCGGTCACGTCGGCGAACCGGCCGGTGAGCGGGCGGGGGTCGTCGAGGCGGCGCGTGCGCTGCCCCGAGACGTACTCGGGGGAGTCGTCGAAGTAGAGCAGGTCGCGGCCGTCGGCGAGGGTCGTGGCGGTGCGACGCACGGTGGCGCTCATGGTGCTCCAGGGTCGAGGGGGGGCTCGGGGGTCGGGTCGTCGGGCGGGGCGAGCAGCACGCGCCCGACGAGCGGGTCGAGCGCGCGCCGGGCCTCGGCAGTGAGCTGGGTGTCGCTGACCAGCGTGTCGACCTCGTCGAGCGGGGCGATGCGGGCGAGCCCGACGACGCCCCACTTGGTGTGGTCGGCCAGCACCACGACGTGGGCCGCGCCCGCGAGCAGCGCCCGGTCGGTCGCGGCCTCGAGCAGGTTGGGGGTCGTGAGCCCGTCGCCGTCGAGCCCGTGCACGCCGAGGAACGCGGTGTCGACCCGCAGCTGGGCGAGCGAGGCGTCCGCGACCGGGCCGACGAGCGCGTCGGACGGGGTGCGCACCCCGCCCGTGAGGATCACGTCGAGCCCCGCGGGGGTGACGGCGGCGTGCAGGGCCTCGGCGGCCGCGAGGGAGTTCGTGACGACCGTGAGCGGTCGCAGCGCGGCGTCGGCCGCGACGAGGTGCGCGAGCAGGTGGGTCGTGGTGCCGGCCGAGAGCGCGATCGCCTGCCCGGGCTCGACGAGGGTCAGGGCCAGCCGGGCGATCGCCTGCTTCTCGGCCGTCGCCCAGCTGCGCTTGGCCTCGAAGCCCGGCTCGTGGGCCGGGCGCGAGCCCGTGTCGGGGCCGACCGCGCCGCCGTGCACGCGCCGGACCAGGCCGGCACGGGCGAGCTCGGTGATGTCGCGCCGGATCGTCATGTCGGACACGTCGAGCTCGTCGACGAGGTCGGCCACACGGACGGCCCCGTGCAGACGGACGGCTGCCAGGATGCGCTCCTGACGAAGGGAGGCGAGCACCCGAACAGTATTCACCAAGAACGCACAACAACCAACATGGCTGCTGTGCGGCGCGTCACCGACCCGCGGGAGTGAGCCCCAGCGAGCGTCCGGCGAGCCCGCGCGAACGACCGGCGAGCGCACGCGCGACACCACGCAGCGCCACCGCGGCGGCCGAGTCCGGGTGCGCCAGCACCACCGGGGTGCCCGCGTCACCGTCCTCGCGCAGCGTCACGTCGAGCGGCACCTGACCCAGCAGCGGCACGTCGGCACCGTTGATCCGCGACAGGTTCTCGGCGACGCGCGCACCGCCGCCCGCGCCGAAGAGCTCGAGCCGCGAGCCGTCGGGCTGCTCGAGCCACGACATGTTCTCCACGACCCCCACGATGTTCTGCCGGGTCTGCTGCGCGACCGTCCCCGCGCGCTCGGCCACCTCGGCGGCCGCGACCTGCGGCGTCGTGACCACCACGACCTCCGACGTCGGCAGCAGCTGCGCGACCGAGATCGCGATGTCACCCGTTCCGGGCGGCAGGTCCAGCAGCAGCACGTCCAGGTCACCCCAGAACACGTCCGCCAGGAACTGCTGCAGTGCGCGGTGCAGCATCGGGCCGCGCCACACCACCGGCTGGCCCTCCGGGACGAACATGCCGATCGAGACGACCTTCACGTCGAACGCCACGGGCGGCATGAGCATGTCGTCGACCTTGGTCGGCGGGCGAGTCACGCCCAGCAGGCGCGGGATCGAGAAGCCGTAGATGTCGGCGTCGACCACGCCCACCCGCAGCCCGTCGGCCGCCATCGCCACGGCCAGGTTCGCTGTCACGGACGACTTGCCGACGCCGCCCTTGCCCGACGCGATCGCGTACACCTTGGTCAGCGAGGACGGCTGGGCGAACGGGATCACCGGCTCCGCGGCGTCACCCCGCAGCAGCGTGCGCAGCGCCGACCGCTGCTCGGCCGACATCACGCCCATGTCGACGCGCACGTCGGTGACGCCCTCGACCGTGCGGGCCGCCGCTGTCACGTCGGTCGTGAGCGTGCCCTTGAGCGGGCAGCCCGCCGTGGTCAGGTCGACGCCCACCACCACGAGCGGACCACCGTCGGTCGCACCGCCGGGCGTCACGTCGACCGAGCGGACCATGCCGAGCTCGGTGATCGGACGGCGGATCTCGGGGTCGAGCACGCTCGCGAGGGCACCTCGCACGGCATCGGCGAGGGCGGCGGGGTCAAGGGAGGACGGCATGGCCCCATCGTAGGTCGGTCCGCGACAAGGGCCGTTGGGCCTTAGGTCGGCCGAGGGCCGTCGTCCGTCTGGGTGGGGGCGTCGCCGCTGTCCGGGAGGTCCGAGACGTCCGGTCCGGGCCGGTGACCTGCCCGCTCCGCCTCCCGCTCTGCATCTCGCTCTGCCTCTCGCTCGGCACGGTCGGCCTCGCGCTCGGCCTCCCGCTCGACCAGCAGCTCCTCGAGGAGGTTGCGCAGCTCGGACCGCACGAAGTCACGGGTGGCCACGTCGTTGAGCGCGATGCGCAGCGCCGCCATCTCGCGCGCCAGGAACTCGGTGTCGGCCAGGTTCCGCTCGGCGCGCTGCCGGTCCTGCTCGAGCGTGACGCGGTCCCGGTCGGTCTGCCGGTTCTGCGCGAGCAGGATCAGCGGCGCGGCGTAGGACGCCTGCAGCGAGAGCACGAGCGTGAGGGCCGTGAACCCGAGGGCGGCCTTGTCGAACTGCACCGGCGTCGGCGCGTACGTGTTCCAGCCGATCCACGCGACGCAGAACAGCGACAGCCACAGCAGGAAGCGCGGCGTGCCCATGAACCGGGCGATGCCCTCCGACACCTTGCCGAACGTGTCGTCGTCGAAACGCACCCGCGGGATCCAGGTGCGGCGGGTCTCCTTCGGGGTGTCGAGCCGCTCAGGCATCGCGACCTCCCCGAGCTGTCGGGCCGCGCCCGCGCACCGGGGCCGGCGGGGGAGTCGGCAGCGGCTCGTCGTCGGCCTCGCGCCAGTCCTCGGGCAGCAGGTGGTCGAGCACGTCGTCGACCGAGACCGCGCCCAGCAGGCGACGCTCGGCGTCCACGACCGGGAGCGCGAGCAGGTTGTACGTCGCGAGCAGCCGGGTGACGTGCAGCAGCGGGGCGTCGGCCGACACCGCCTCGATGTCGGTGTCGACCAGGGCGCCGATCGGCTCGTGCGGGGGGTCGCGGAGCATGCGCTGCAGGTGCACGACGCCGATGAAGCGCCCCGTGGGGGTCTCCAGCGGCGGGCGCACCACGAAGACCATGGAGGCCAGAGCGGGCGCGAGGTCCTGGCGGCGCACGTGCGCGAGGGCCGCCGCCACCGGGGTCTCCGGGCCCAGGATCACGGGCTCGGAGGTCATCATGCCGCCCGCGGTGTTGTCCTCGTACGCGAGCAGGCGGCGCACGTCGCGCGCCTCCTCGGGCTCCATGAGCTCGAGGAGCTCGGCGGCCTGCGCGTCGGGGAGCCCACCCAGGAGGTCTGCCGCGTCGTCGGGCTGCATGGCCTCGAGCACGTCGGCAGCACGCGTGCGCTCGAGACCCGAGAGGATCGCGACCTGGTCGTCCTCGGGCAGCTCCTCGAGCACGTCCGCGAGGCGCTCGTTGTCGAGCGCCGCGGCGACCTCCATCCGCCGGGTGAGGCCCAGGTCGTGCAGCACGTCCGCGAGGTCGGCCGGCTTGAGGTCCTCGTAGCGCGCCAGCATGAGCGCGGCGCCCTGCGTCACGTCCGTCGCGGCCAGCCCCGTCACGGCGTCGACCGGCACCAGCACCGTCTCGCCGCGCCGGCGCAGCAGACCACCCTTGGCGGTGCCGTCACGGCGCACGAACAGCTGCACCACGCGCCAGTCGCCGTCACGCTGGCGCTCCATCGCGACGTCCTCGATCGTGCCCGTGCCCGATCCGTCGACGAGCTGCACGGTGCGGTCCAGCAGCTCACCCACCACGAGGGTCTCGGAGGGGCGCTGCTCGAACCGGCGCATGTTGACCAGACCGGTCGAGATGACCTGGCCCGGGTCGATCGCTGTCACCCGGGTCAAGGGCAGGAACACACGGCGTCGCCCCGGGACCTCGACCACGAGACCGACAGCCCGCGGGGCGCCCTTGGCGCGCACGAGCACGACGACGTCGCGCACGCGCCCGACCTGGTCACCGAGCGGATCGAAGACCGTGGTGCCGGCGAGGCGCGCGACGAAGACACGGGTCCCAGTGCTGCTCACGCAGGTCAGCCTAGACGTGCGCGGATCCTGGCGTGCAGCCGCACCCTGAGAGAGGATCGAGGTATGTCGTTCACCCGTCAGACCCGCGTACCCCAGGCGCCCACCCTGCCGAAGGGCGAACCCGTCGCGTCGTACGGGACCTACCTCGAGGCGCAGCGGGCCGTGGACCACCTCGCCGACAAGCAGTTCCCGGTGCAGAACGTCACGATCGTCGGCACGGACCTGCGCATGGTCGAGCGCGTCACCGGGCGGCTGTCCTACCCGCGGGTCGCGCTCGCGGGCCTCGCGACGGGCATGTGGTTCGGGCTGTTCGTGGGCCTGCTGCTCTGGATGTTCTCGGCGGGATCGGGCTCGACCCCGCCGCTGCTCGCCGCGATCCTCATCGGTGCCGCGTTCGGTGTGCTGTTCTCGGTCATCACCTACGCGTTCACGGGCGGCAAGCGCGACTTCACCTCGTCCAGCCAGATCGTCGCGGCGCAGTACGCGGTGCTGTGCGCGGCGGAGCACGCCCACCGGGCCCGTGCGCTGCTGCAGGAGATCGGCGGCGTGCAGTCCGGCTGGCCGGCCCGCACGGCCCCCGCGACGCTGCCGCCCTCCGACCCGTCCGGCTCGTACCCGACGCCTCCTGGCGCGCAGCCGCCGAGCGCGTCGCCGACGGTCCCGCCGGTGGGCCCCACCACGCCTCCCGCGCCGCCGCAGCAGCCGCCGGCCGGGTGACGCGACGAGGCCGGGCCGCCCGACGTGGGTGGCCCGGCCTGGTGCGTGCGGGTCAGCGGGCCGACAGGCGTGCCATCCAGGCCTCGACCTCGTCGGGGTCGCGGGGGAGGGCCGCCGAGAGGTTCTCGTTGCCGTCCACCGTCACGAGCACGTCGTCCTCGATGCGGACACCGATGCCGCGGTACTCCTCGGGCACGAGCTCGTCGTCGCTCTTGAAGTACAGGC
The DNA here is from genome assembly GCF_044392165.1 of Cellulomonas sp. P22. Taxonomy (NCBI): domain Bacteria; kingdom Bacillati; phylum Actinomycetota; class Actinomycetes; order Micrococcales; family Cellulomonadaceae; genus Cellulomonas; species Cellulomonas sp. P22. Next base: position 3,094 of record NZ_JBISBW010000021.1, on the reverse strand, counting down.
CCGGCTCGATCGTGAACACCATGCCGGGCTCGATCGTCGCGTCCAGGTACAGCTCGCGGCGGGCGAGCGCGCAGTCGTGCACGTCGAGGCCCAGGTGGTGGCTCGTGCCGTGCACCATCCAGCGGCGGTGCTGCTGGCCCTCGGGGCTCAGCGACTCCTCGACCGAGACGGGCAGCAGACCCCACTCGCCGAGCCGGGCCGCGATGACCTCCATGGCCGCGGCGTGCACGTCACGGAACTTGTTGCCCGGGACGGCCGCGGCGAACGCGGCGTCCGCGGCGTCGAGCACGGCCTGGTACACGCGGCGCTGCACGTCCGTGTACACGCCGTCGACGGGCAGAGTGCGGGTGATGTCGGCCGTGTAGAGCGAGTCGACCTCGACCCCGGCGTCGACCAGCACGAGCTCGCCCGTGCGGACCCGGCCGTCGTTGTCGGTCCAGTGCAGCGTCGTCGCGTGGTCGCCCGCCGCGGCGATGGTCTCGTAGCCGACCGCGTGGCCCTCCTGCCGGGCGTGCCCGACGAACGTCCCCTCGATCACGCGCTCGCCGCGGCGGTGCGCGACAGCGGCGGGGAGCTGGCCGACGATCTTCTCGAAGCCCGCGATCGTGGTGGCGACGGCCTCGCGCATCTGCGCGACCTCGTGCTCGTCCTTGACGAGCCGCAGCTCGGACAGCGCCTCGGCGAGACGAGCGTCGGACCCGCCCGTGTCCTGCGCCGCACGGATCTCCTCGACGACCGCCTCGACGGCCTCGTCGACGCCGGGCACCACGACGAGCTGCACGCCGTCGGGCCCCACGTCCTTCGCCAGCGCGTCGCGCAGGGTGTCCAGGTGGGCGGTGCGGATGCCCGTGAGGGTCTCGAGATCGGTGAACGTGGGACGCGCGCCGACCCAGAACTCGCCGTAGCGCGCGTCCGAGAAGAACTCCTCGGAGTCCCGGCCGGCCGGCGGGCGCACGTACAGCACGGCGCGGTGCGTGCCGGGCGTGCCGGTCACGCCGTCGGGCGCCTCGGACTCGTCGACCGGGTGCAGCACGAGCACGGCGTCGGGCTCCTGCTCGGCGCCCAGACCGGTGAGGTGCGCGAACGCCGAGTGCGGGCGGAAGCGGTAGTCGCAGTCGTTCGAGCGGACCTTGAACGTGCCCGCCGGGATCACCAGACGCTGCCCGGGGAACTGCGCGGACAGGCGGTCGCGGCGCTCGGCGGTGAACGGCGCCGCCGCGCCGCGCTCGGTCGACAGCTCGGGGCGGGCACCCCACCCCGACGCCATGAACTCCTTGAACGCGGCGGAGGCCGGTCGCTGCGAGCGGTTCTCCCCCCGGCTCTCCAGGGGCTGCTCGCCGGACGGCAGGGTCTCAGGGTTCACGTCCTCGGTCATGGGCACCATCCTCGCACCAGAGCCTGGGCACGCGGGTCGTGCGCGGGGTCGTGCGCCGCCCCGCGACCGGGCGACCCAGCGGTGAGCCCTACCCTTGTGAGGTGCGCATCGACCTGCATACCCACTCCACGGCCTCGGACGGTACCGAGAGCCCGTCCGACGTCCTCGCCGCCGCGAACCGGTCCGGCCTCGACGTCGTCGCCCTCACCGACCACGACACCACCTCGGGCTGGGACGAGGCTGCCCGGGCCGCCGTGCACCACGGCGTCGCGCTCGTGCGCGGCACCGAGGTCTCGGCCCGCTCGAACGGCGTGTCCGTCCACCTGCTGTCCTACCTCCAGGACCCCGCGCACCCGGCCCTGGTCGCCGAGCTCGAGCGCACCCGCACGTCGCGGCTCGGGCGCGCCCGGCGGATGGTCGAGCTGCTCGCCGAGGACTTCCCGATCACCTGGGAGGACGTCCTCGCGCAGTCGACGCCCGAGACCGTCGTGGGTCGCCCGCACATCGCCGACGCGCTCGTCGCGATCGGTGCCGTCGAGAGCCGCGACGCTGCGTTCGCCGACCTGCTCACGAGCGACAGCCGCTACTACGTCACGCACCACGCGCCCGACGCGGCCGCCGCGGTGCGGGCGATCCGGGCCGCGGGCGGGGTGCCGGTCTTCGCGCACCCCGGCGCGGACGGTCGTGGACGCGTGGTGCCCGACGAGGTCTTCGACGAGCTGGCCGACGCCGGGCTCGCGGGGCTCGAGGTCGAGCACCGCGACCACTCGCCCGAGCAGAAGGTCCGCCTGCGGGGGATCGCCGAGCGGCTCGGGCTGCTCGTCACCGGCTCGAGCGACTACCACGGTGCGGGCAAGCAGAACCGGATCGGCGAGAACCTGACGGATGCCGCGGTGCTGCGCGCCATCGAGGAGCAGGGGCACGTCGAGGTGGTGCGACCGTGAGCGCCGTCTTCGACGCCCGGCTCTTCAGCGAGGTCTTCATCACGCTGTTCGTGATCATGGACCCGCCCGGCGCGGTGCCGATCTTCCTGGCGCTGACCAGCACGATGACGCGGGCGCAGCGCAACAAGGCCTCGCGCCAGGCCGTGCTCGTGGCGCTCGGCGTCATCGCTGCGTTCGCGATCTTCGGCCAGCAGCTGCTCGCCTACATGCACATCTCGCTGCCCGCGCTGCAGGCCTCGGGCGGTCTGCTGCTGCTGCTCGTGGCGATGGAGCTCCTCACAGGCAAGATGGAGGAGCCGAGCCCCTCGGGCGCGAAGGGGGTCAACGCGGCGATCGTGCCGCTCGGCACCCCGCTGCTCGCCGGACCGGGCGCGATCGTCGCGACCATGGTCTTCGTGCAGAGCAGCGACGGCACTGCCGGCGACTGGAGCTCGATCGCGCTCGCCCTGCTCGCGGTGCACGTGTGCCTGTTCCTCGCGATGCGGTTCGCGAACGTCGTCCACCGCATCCTCGGTGACTCGGGCACGATCCTCATCTCGCGCATCGCGGGTCTGCTGCTCGCGGCCATCGCCGTCCAGCTCGTCGCCGACGCCGTCATCGAGTTCGTCGCCACCGCCTGACCCGCCCGGCCCCACCCCCACCAGCCCGCGAGATAGAGCCGTGGGGGGGGGGGGGGGGGGGGGGGGGGGGGGGGGGGGGGGGGGGGGGGGGGGGGGGGGGGGGGGGGGGGGGGGGGGGGGGGGGGGGGGGGGGGGGGGGGGGGGGGGGGGGGGGG
>NZ_JBISBW010000020.1:0-103244 GCF_044392165.1 Cellulomonas sp. P22 | reverse complement strand
TACGGGATCTCACTGATCGCGAAGTCGTCCGTCGAGTTCGCGAAGCTCTTACGACCCACCGACGACCCACCACCCGAGTACACGACCTGGATCCCGTTCGCAGCCACGTCCGACACCCACTGGTTGAAGATCACCTGGCTCCACGTCGACCCGTCCCCCTCGATCAGGCCGTAGTCGGCGAACGCCGGCGCCGCACCCCCCGCCAGGACGCCCACCAGCGCGACGACGGCCACCCACGCCGATCGGCGCGCCCGCGATCGTCGCGTGCGCGTGCGTGGTTCCGTCTGCGGGCTCATCTGCGTTCTCCATCGACGTGCGAACTGGCGGGGTGACACGAGGAGTCGCACGCGGGCGGCGTGCCGGGGACCGCTCATCTGCTCGAGCGCTGTCGGGCGAGCAGGCGCGCGACGACGAAGAGCACCAGCACGAGCGCGAGGAGGACCGTTGCCGCCGCGAACCCGCGCTGGATGTAGAGCGGCTCACCGCTGCGCACCGTCGTGAAGACGAAGAGCGGCAAGGAGTTCATCGCGTTGGAGAAGGGGTCGGTCACGAGGTAGGTCGAGGCACCGGAGGTCAGGAGCACCGGGGACGTCTCACCGACGCCGCGTGCGACGCCGAGGATCAGCGCGGTCGCGAGCCCGGGGCGTGCGGTCGGCAGGACGACGTGCCACACCGTGCGCCACCGTGACGCACCGAGCGCGAGGCTCGCCTCGCGCAGCCCGCTCGGCACCACCCGCAGGACGACATCGGCAGCGCGGGCGATGATCGGGAGCATCATCACCGCGAGCGCCATCGAGGCTGCGAACCCCGATCGCGGGATGCCGAGACCGAGGATCAGCACCGTGTAGATGAACAGGCCGGCGACGATCGACGGCAGCGCCGTCATCGCCTCGACGACGGTACGGACGACCCGGGCGAACCGGCCGCCGACCTCCGTCATGAACACTGCCGTTCCGAGCGCGAGCGGCACGGTGACCACCACGGCGATGCCGACCTGGATGAGCGATCCGACGATCGCATGCACGATGCCGCCCTGGGTCAGAGGGTCGCGCGGCCCCGTGCGGGACATGTCCTGCGTGAACATGTTGAGATGGGGCAGGGCGCCCATGCCCCGCACGAACGTGAACACGACGGTCGTGACGAGGGCCAGACCGACCACGGCGGCACCCCCGGTGACGAGCGCACCCGCCAGCCGATCGGCGACCGCGGGCCCCGGGCTGACGGTGACCGTGGTGACCGTCACGACCGCCAGGAAGAGCACGAACGCCACGAGGGTGAGTGCCAGCGGGCTTCCCCAGGGCAGCAGCCGGAAGCACAGCACCCACGCGAGCGCCAGGGCGGCCACCATCGAGCCGAGCAGGATGACCCGGTCTTCCGCGGTCGCGCTCGACGGGCTGCGGCGCCGCGGCGGGGGGCCTGACGGCAGGTCCTCGATCGAGCGCACCCACGTTCGTGGGGCGTCTCCCTCCGGGGTGTGCGAGCGGTCCGAGGAGACCAGGGTCACCGTGCTCATCAGATGTCCGTCCCTGCGCCCGAGCGGCTTCGGCCGACGATCAGCGACGCGATCGTGTTGATGACGAGCGTGATGACGAACAGCACGAAGCCGGCCGTCAGCAATGCTGCGAGCTGCGACGTCGACGCCTCGCCGAACCGACCCGCGATCAGCGCGGAGATGGTGTTGGTCCCGATCTCGAGGGGTCGGAGCTTGAGGTCGAACGCGGGCGAGATGATGAGCACCACGGCGATGGTCTCGCCGAGCGCCCGCCCCATCCCGAGCATCGTCCCGCCGATGATGCCCCCGCGGCCGAACGGGAGCACGACCGCGCGGATGACCCCCCAGCGCGTCGAACCGAGCGCGATCGCCCCCTCACGCTCACCAGGGGGCGCCTGCGAGAACACCTCCCGCATGACCGACGACGCCATCGGGAGCACCATCATCGCCACGGCGATGCCGGCGATGAAGGCCGACGCGGTGTAGCGCGTCTGCTCCCACATCGCGGCGTGCGGGTCGGTGTCCACCTTGAAGAACGGGAGGAAGCCGAGGTTGGTGTGGAGCCACCGCGCGATCCTGCTCGCATACGGCTGGAGCAGGAAGAAGCCCCAGAGCCCGTAGATGATGCTGGGCACCGCGGCCATGAGGTCGACCATCGACACGAGCGTCGACCTGAGGCGTGGGGGGGCGTACTCGCTGATGTACAGCGCCGTGGCGAGCGCGAGCGGGAACGCGAAGGCCATGGCGACGAGTGCCACCGTGAGCGTTCCCAGCAGCACCGAGGCGATGCCCACGGTGTCGACCTCCGGCTGCCACTCGCTCGTCGTGAAGAAGCTGAACCCGTAGTGCCGCAACGTCGGCACCGCCTGGAGCGCCAGGAACAGGCCGATGCCCCCGGTGATGGCCAGCACCGTGCCGCCGACGGTGCGGGCGCCGATCGCGAAGACCCGGTCGCTGCCGCTCTCGGTGCGCGCGAGCTTGCGGGGCTTCGCGGCGGTCACCGAGGGCTCCTCGACGCGGACGGTGGTGCTCACGGTCGGACACGCCCTCTCGAGTCGTCGGGCATCAGGCCAGCAGACGCGGACCGGGTGCAGGCCCCGCAGCGCGGGACGACGTGATCGAACCGCGCCCCGGAGACCGCGGGGCCCCCACGCGGTGAACGAGGGACGAACGGGGCGAACAGGCTCACACCGACCCCCGCAGCGACATCAGCCGGGGCTCGCCGGCGATTCGAAAGGTGTGCACGACGGGGTCGACCGAGGCCGTCGGCGCGAGGCTCACGAAGTTCCGCCACGCGTGGTCGCAGCGCACCCGCCTGTCGAGGTCCCCGGCGCTCTCGACGAGGGGCTGGCCGTCGAGGCAGAGGGTCCAGCGCCAGCGCGCACGCTCCGTGAGCCGCAACGACGCCTCGAGCTGGTCGACGCGGAGCCGGACGACCGCGATCGCCACGTGCGCGGCGTCGACCGTCGCGTGCGGGGCGACGGTGCGCGCGAGCCCGCGGCCGTTCGGGCTGACCATGCGCCACCAGACGGGCTGGTCGGCACTCAATCGGTACACCTGGAACACGGGTGCGACCGCGCGCATCGGATCCGTCCTTGTCATCCCGGCAGCGGCGCGGCGGGTGACGCACCTCACGGATCAAAGGGCCGCCAGGCAGCCTGGGAACCCCCTCCGGGTGTCCTGAGGATGAATGGATGCCGCGTTCGTCCGGTAGTGGTAGCGTTTCACCCGTTTGCCTGGCCCGGACGGGTGAACTGGCACTGCTCGCCTGCGCCGCGCCGCGCCTCAGGAGGATCCCTCGGTCGCCGCGCCGCTCGGGTACGGCACGGCGGACGGGCCGGGCGCGGTCGCGGTGGGCACCGGCACGGGCACGGGTGCGATGACGCGTTCGACGAGCACGACCACACCCCCACCGAACACGGCGCGCCCACCCGCGGTCGGCATCGTGCCGGTCACGCGGGGCGCGGGCGCGTCACCCGTCGCACGCGCGACCACTGTCGTCTCGCGCTCGGAGACCACGAGCCCGGCGGACTCCAGGAGGACCCGCGCAGCGACCGGTCCGAGACCGACCGCGTCGGGCACCACGACGTCGCCCGACGCGAGGACGAGGTCGACCGCACTTCCGGGGGCAGCCCGGCCACCGGTTCCGGGCGCGGCGCTCAGCACCGTGTCCAAGGGCGCCGGGGCATCCGAGCGCGCGAGGACGCCGACCGCGAGACCGGCCTCGGCGAGCGCCCGAGACGCGGCCTCGAACGTCAGCCCGACGACCGACGGCACGTCCACCAGCTCGACCGCCGGCTCGGACGAGGGCGTCGGCACGGTCGCGCTCGACGCGTCGGACGTCGGGATGCTCGGGGATCCGGCCGGGGACGGGGCCGCAGCCATGACGACCGGGCCGGGCTGGGCGGATGCGTCGCCCTCCCCGGTCTGCTGCCACGCGACCACCGCCCCGACCACGAGCGTGAGCGCGACGAGCAGTCCGACCACTCCCCCACCGGTGCGCGCGTCGTCGACCTCTCGTGGTTCGGGGCGCGGGCCCCGGTGATCGGTGTCGCCGGGTCCGACACCCGACGCTCCGCCCGGCACGCCGCCCGGCACGCCGCCCGGCGCCGCCGCACGCGCCGTCACGACGGGAACGGGCACGCGGATCGGCGACGGCCCGGGCCCCCTCCCACCCGCCGGCGGAAGCTCGAGCGTCGACCCGCCCGGGCGGTCGGGGTCCAGGGCCGCCCGGCAGCGCACGACAGCGACCCGCATCTCCTCGGCCGTCGCGAACCGGTCCCGCGGGGACTTCTCGAGCGCGCGCAGGACGAGCACGTCGAGGTCGCGCGGCACGCCGCGGCGACGCGCCGACGGCGGGACCGGGACGGTGTGCACGTGCGCCTCGAGCACGGCCCGCGGGTCGACGCCGTCGAAGGGCGGCGCGCCCGTGAGCATGAGGTGCACGAGCGCGCCGACCGCGTAGAGGTCGCCGCGCGCGTCTGTCGGCAGGCCCTGCGCCGCCTCGGGGGACGCGTAGTGCGGGCTCACGCGGACGAGCGGTGTCGGGCCACCCCCGACGAGCGTGGGGGCACCGGGCTCCGGCGGCGCGCCGACGTCGAGCACGAGGGCCCCACCGAGGTCGAGGCCCGCGTCCCCGCGCGGCACCATGACGTTCGTCGGCGAGAGGTCCCGGTGCACGACGCCGTGCGCGTGCGCGTGCGCGAGCCCCGCGAGCACCGCGGCGGCCACGTCGAGCGCGTCCTCGCACCGCATCGGCCCTGCGTCAGCGACGAGAGCCGCGAGCGTGACGCCGTCGACCAGCTCGAGGACCATCCACACGGCCGGCGGGCCGGCAACGACCCGCCCGCCGGAGCCTGTGCCTGCACCCGGGCCCGGGTCGACGCCCGCGTCGAGCACGCGCACGACGTGCGGGTGCTGCAGCCGTGCCGACGCGCGCGCCTCGGCCAGGACCCTCGCGACCACGCCGTCGTGATCGCTGAGGTGGGCGTGCACGACCTTGACGGCGACCTCGCGTCCGAGCCGTTCGTCGGTCGCGCGGAACACCGCGGCCGTGCCGCCGGCGCCGAGCAGCTCGCCGAGCCGGTACCTGCCACCGAGCAGGTCCCCGGTCATCCCCCGTCGGCCGTCCCCGCCGCCTGGCGCCCCGTCGTGGCTGCCGACGCCGAGCCCGTCGCGTACCGGTTGGCCGCGCCGAGCACGTCGGCGACGTACTGCTCGGAGTGGTTGTAGGAGAACACCGCCGCGTGCCACGCGTCAGCTCCCGTGAGATCGCCGCCCGACGCGCACAGGTAGCGCCCGGTCGCGAGCGCCGCGTCGTCGACGTCGTTCGGGTCGGCAACGCCGTCACCGTCGCCGTCGGACCCCCAGCGCTCCCACGAGGACGGCAGGAACTGCATCGGCCCGACCGCGTGGTCCCACGTCGCGTCGCCGTGCCAGGCGGTCGACTCGGCGGTGGCCGGGATCGCCGCGAAGCCGGGCCGGCCGTCGAGCGCAGGCCCGAGGATGCGGATGCTCGTGGTGCCGTCGGCCCGCAGCGTCGCCCCGCCGTGCGTGCCGTGCCCCGACTCGATCCCGCCGATCGCGGCGATGGTCGTCCAGCCCACCCGGCACCCGGGCTGGGAGGCCCCGAGCGTGAGCGTCGCGTCGGCATAGGCCCGCAGGGCGACGACGGGGATCGCCGTCGCGAGCGACACAGCGTCGACCCACGCCGCAGATGCGCGCGGGACGGCAGGTGCCGTCGGTTCGGCGCCCGCGAGGGTGTTGTCGGTGAGCTCGAGCCCGGAGGTGTCGACGCCCGCGTGCGGCTGTGCGGTAGCGCCGGGCATCGACGCTTCGAGCTCGGGCGCCGGCACGGTCCAGGCGACTGCCGGCCGGTCGGTCCGGTCGAGGACCGTCGCGGCTCCGACCCCGAGCGCGAGAAGCACAGCGATGACGGCCACGGGAGGCAGGCCTGTCGGTCCGCCGGAGCGGTCGGGGGTCGTGCGGGGCGCGTCCATCGCGGAGGAGCCTGCGCCGCCGAGGCGTCCGGCACGGAAGATCCGGATGACCCAGGGATGAACGCCCCGCGTGCTACCGCCCTGCGGGACGCCACGCCGGATCGTCTCAGATCATGAGAAGGGGTTTCCCATGCTGGACAGGGTCGACCTACTGTCGCCCCATGACCTGCCGCCGAATGTGTCGTTGACCGACGCACTTCGGCTGCGCCCGCAGACTGGACCTGACAGAGCGACGTCGCTCGCCCAGGTGACCTCCGGCTGTGTCTGGCGCCCCCGTCCGTGCGAACCCCACCCCATCCCCGCGGGATCGGTTCGGCACTCCGGCCTACGCCACCCGCAGCCTTCCGAGGAGTCCCCATGAGCAGCACCTGGTCCTTCGAGACCCGCCAGATCCACGCCGGCCAGACCGCCGACCCCACGACGGGCGCCCGCGCCCTCCCCATCTACCAGACGACGTCCTTCGTCTTCCCGGACGCGACCGTCGCGGCCGACCGGTTCGCGCTCAAGGACCTGGGCCCCATCTACACGCGCATCGGCAACCCCACCCAGCAGGTCGTCGAGGACCGCGTGGCGTCGCTCGAGGGCGGTGTCGGCGCGCTGCTCGTCGCCTCGGGCCAGGCCGCCGAGACCATCGCGATCCTCAACATCGCCGAGGCGGGCGACCACCTCGTCGCGAGCCCGAGCCTGTACGGCGGCACGTACAACCTGCTGCACCACACGCTGCCCAAGCTCGGCATCACGACCACGTTCGTGACCGACCCCCACGACCCCCAGGCCTGGGCGGACGCGGTCCAGCCGAACACCAAGCTGTTCTTCGCCGAGACCATCCCCAACCCGCGCTCGGACATCCTCGACATCGAGGCCGTCGCGGAGGTCGCGCACGCGTCCGGGGTGCCGCTGGTCGTGGACAACACGGTCGCCACGCCCTACCTCGTGCGCCCCATCGAGCACGGGGCCGACGTCGTGGTGCACTCCGCGACCAAGTACCTGGGCGGCCACGGCACCGCGATCGGCGGCGTGATCGTCGACGCCGGCACGTTCGACTACGCCCAGCACCCCGAGCGCTTCCCCAACTACAACACCCCGGACGCGAGCTACCACGGGCTCGTCTACGCCCGTGACCTCGGTGTCGGCAGCCCGTTCGGCGCGAACCTCTCGTTCATCCTCAAGGCCCGCGTACAGCTGCTGCGCGACCTCGGTGCGGCGATCTCCCCGTTCAACGCGTTCCTCATCGCGCAGGGCCTCGAGACGTTGTCGCTGCGCATCGAGCGTCACGTAGAGAACGCGCAGAAGGTCGCCGAGTGGCTCGAGGCGCGCGACGAGGTCCGCACGGTGCACTACGCCGGGCTGCCGTCGAGCCCCTGGTACGAGCGGGCGCAGAAGTACGCCCCGCGCGGCGCGGGGGCGGTCCTCGCGTTCGAGCTCGACGGGGGCAGCGACGCCGGCCAGGCGTTCGTCTCGGCGCTCGAGCTGCACTCGAACGTCGCGAACATCGGCGACGTGCGCTCGCTCGTCATCCACCCCGCGTCGACCACCCACAGCCAGCTCACCGCCGAGGAGCAGGCGCTGTCGGGCGTGACCCCCGGGCTCGTCCGGCTCGCGGTCGGCATCGAGGGCATCGACGACATCCTCGCGGACCTGGACGCCGGCTTCCGGGCAGCCAAGGGCGTCTGAGACCGACGTGCCGCACCAGCCTGACGTCGCACCCGCGGCGGGCGCCCGGGTCGGTCCCCGGGTCCCCGCCGCGGGCGGCCCACGCGCCGTCCTCGTAGATTGGGACGCGATGTCCTCCGAACCCGCAGGCCGGAGCACAGCTGCCGGTCCGTCGGCAGCCGTGGGCGGACGTGGCGCCCCCACGGCCCCCGGGCGAGCCCCCGCACGGGCCAGCAGCGCCTGGCACGAGGGCGACGACCCCGGACGTCGCCGGTTCGAGGACGTGGGACCGCTCGAGCTCGAGGGTGGCGGACGCCTGCCCGCCGTGCGGCTCGCGTACGAGACGTGGGGCACGCTCGACGCGGCGGGCAGCAACGCTGTGCTCGTGCTGCACGCCCTCACGGGCGACTCGCACGTGACCGGCGAGGCCGGCCCCGGGCACCCGACACCCGGGTGGTGGTCCTCGCTCGTCGGCCCCGGCGCCCCGATCGACACCGACAGGTACTTCGTGGTCGCCCCGAACGTGCTGGGCGGCTGCCAGGGCTCGACCGGCCCGTCCTCGACGGCCCCCGACGGGCGGCCGTGGGGCAGCCGGTTCCCGCACGTGACCGTGCGTGACCAGGTCGCTGCCGAGGTGCGGCTGGCCGACGCGCTCGGCATCACGTCCTGGACGCTCGTGATCGGCGGGTCGATGGGCGGCCAGCGGGTGCTCGAGTGGGCCGCCACGGCCCCCGAGCGGGTGCGCGGCATCGCCGCGATCGCGACGTCGGCCCAGACGTCGGGCGACCAGATCGCGAGCTTCCACACCCAGCTCGCCGCGATCACGGCCGATCCCGGTTTCGCCGGCGGCGACTACTACGACGCCCCCGACGGCGAGGGGCCGCACGTGGGCCTGGGCATCGCCCGCCAGATCGCCCACCAGACCTACCGCTCGGCCTTCGAGCTCGACGCACGGTTCGGCCGGATCCCCCAGGGCGGCGAGGACCCGTTCGAGGGGGGTCGGTTCGCGGTGCAGTCGTACCTCGACCACCACGGCGACAAGCTCGCCCGCCGCTTCGACGCCAACACCTACGTCGTGCTCACCCGCACCATGATCACGCACGACCTCGGTCGCGACCGCGGCGGCGTCGAGGCCGCGCTCGCGAGCATCACCGCGAAGGCCCTCGTGGTCGCGGTCGACACCGACCGGCTGTTCCTGCCCGCGCAGTCCGAGCGGATCGCGGCGGGCATCCCCGGCGCCGGCCCCGTGCGCACCATCCGCTCCGACTTCGGCCACGACGGGTTCCTCATCGAGGCCGACCAGGTGGGCGCTGCCGTCCGGGAGTTCCTCACGGGGCTCTAGCCGGCGGCCCTTGATGAGGTGCTGCCCATCGGGGGCGAACTCCGACAAGATGGCCGGATGACCACGACCCCGCAGCCGCCGTCCCCCGAGCTCGCCGCAGCATCCGACGCGCTGCGAACCCAGTGGGCCACGCTGCGCCCGTGGGTCGCGGAGCACGTCGACGCGTCCACCGGCACCCTGCCCAGCATCCTGGCCGGCTGGGACGTGGCCGACCTCGTCGCGCACGTCGGCCGCGGCATGAGCGCGCTGACGGCGGTCGAACCCGCCCCCGCGGGCACGGTGCCGCTCGCGCTCGGCGAGTACCTCGCGGGCTACGGGGCCGGGGCCGCCGTCATCGCCCGGACCACCCGCGAGCTCACAGCGACGATCGCCTCCGACCCGCTCGCGGCGATCGACGCGTTCGCGGCGGCGGCGTTCGCCCGGCTCGACGAGCTGGGGACGCACGAGCAGGTCGTCGTCGCGCGGCGCGGCCCGATCCGCCTGAGCGACATGGTGGTCTCCCGCGTCGTCGAGCTCGTGGTGCACGCGGACGACCTGTTCCGCTCGCTCGACGCCACCCGCACCGGCGCGGCACCGGCAGCGCCGGGGTACGCGAGCGCCGTCGAGGAGCTGGACCGCGGCATCCTCGACGACGCCGGCGGCCGCGGCGTGCTCGACCCGGCAGCGCTCGACCTCGTGGCGCAGGCGCTGCTCGACGTCCTCGTCGCGCGCGGCGGCTTCGTCGTCGAGCTCGGCGACCCGCTCACCTGGGTGCGGCTCGCCGCGGGCCGCATCCCGTACGACGTCGACGCGGTCGCGGTCGCGCTCACGGCCCCCTACACGTCCGACGCCGTGCCGGACCTGGGCCGCGTGCTGCCGCTGTTCTAGGAGCCGTCTGCGCGCGTCGGCGCGACCCACCCGGCACCACCCCGGCCACACGTCACTCCGGGCCGCGCGGTACGGTGCACGGATGCTCGCCGCGTACGCCGCCCGGACCAGTCCCCACGACCCCCTCGGTGCGCTCGAGGTGGGCGAGCAGCCCGCCCCGGTCGCCCGCGAGCACTGGACCACCGTCGACGTGCGGGCCGCGAGCCTCAACCACCACGACCTGTGGTCGCTGCGCGGCGTCGGGCTCCGCGGCGACCGGCTGCCGATGATCCTCGGCACCGACGCGGCGGGCGTGACGGCCGACGGGCGCGAGGTCGTGGTGCACTCGGTCATCGGCGGTGCGAGCGGGCACGGCGTCGGGCCCGACGAGCCCCGCAGCCTGCTGTCCGAGCGCTACCCCGGCACGCTCGCCGAGCAGGTGGCCGTGCCCACGTGGAACCTCGTCGACAAGCCCGCCGGGCTGTCGTTCGTCGAGGCGGCCTGCGTGCCGACGGCCTGGCTCACGGCCTACCGGATGCTGTTCACGAGCGGCCGCGCCACGCCCGGCCAGCGCGTGCTCGTGCAGGGCGCCGGCGGTGGTGTCGCGACCGCCGCGGTGCTGCTCGGCGCCGCGAGCGGGCTCGAGGTGTGGGTCACGAGCCGCGACGAGGGACGCCGCGAGCGGGCCCGCGAGCTCGGCGCCGCGGGGGCCGTCGCGCCCGGCGAGCGGCTGCCCGTCAAGGTCGACCTGGTGCTCGAGACCGTCGGGGCCGCCACCTGGGCGCACTCGGTCGCCGCGCTGCGACCGGGCGGCACCGTCGTCGTCGCGGGGGCCACGACGGGCGACCCCGACGCCGCCCAGCTCCAGCGCATCTTCTTCCTCGAGCTGTCGGTGGTCGGCGTGACCATGGGCTCGCGCGAGGACCTGGTGCACCTGCTGAACCTGCTGGACCGCACGGGTCTGCGCCCCCTCGTGGACGCCACCTACCCGCTCGAGCACGCCCGCGCGGGCCTCGAACGGCTCGCGCAGGGCACGCAGTTCGGCAAGATCGTCGTCGAGGTGTGACCCGGAGCGCACCCGGCTCACGGCACGGGCGCAGAGCATCGCTGAGGAGGCCTACATGACGGGTCGGTCGAGACCCGACGTGCTGGGGCCGGACTACCGCGCCCGGACGCTCGAGCTCGCGCCCGACGACGAGGGAGAAGTCGTCGCGACGCTCGTGCGCTACGCCCCGCCCTCCCCCGAGGTGCTGCGCCCGTCGCGTGCGCTGCTCTACCTGCACGGCTGGTCCGACTACTTCTTCCAGACCGAGCTGGCCGAGTTCTGGCACCGGCAGGGCGCCGCGTTCTACGCGCTGGACCTGCGCAAGTACGGCCGCAGCCTGCTCCCGCACCAGACCCCCGGGTACGTCGAGGACCTGCGCACGTACGACGAGGAGATCGAGGCGGCCGTCGCCCAGATCCGCCGGGACCTCGGCACCCGGTCGCGCCTGATGCTCATGGGCCACTCGACCGGCGGTCTCGTCTCGGTGCTGTGGGCCGACCGTCACCCCGACGAGGTCGACGGGCTCGTGCTCAACAGCCCGTGGCTCGAGCTGCAGGGATCGGCGGTGCTGCGCCACGTCAGCACCCCGGCGATCCACCAGCTCGCCCGGTTCCAGCCCAAGGCCGCACTGCCGAACATCGACCCGGGCTACTACGCCCGCACGCTGCGCAAGGCCGACGGCGGCGAGTGGGAGTACGACGAGCGGTGGCGACCCGTGCCGGCCTTCCCGGTGCGTGCCGGATGGCTGCGGGCCATCATCGAGGGCCACGCGCAGGTGGCCCGAGGGCTCACGATCGAGGCGCCCGTGCTCATGGCGGCCTCGACCCGCTCGACGATCAGCCCGCGCTGGAGCGAGGCCATGCGCGCCTCGGACTCGGTGCTCGACGTCGAGCTGCTCGCACGCCGCGCGGTGCAGCTCGGCACCACCGTGACGATCTCCCGGATCGCCGGCGGGATCCACGACCTGACCCTGTCACCCCCGCTCGTGCGGGCGCGCTTCTACGGCGAGGTCAGCCGGTGGCTGGCCGCCTACGGCTGGGGCTGACCCTGATCCACCCCGACCGCCTGCGGCGGACCGCGGCGTCAGCGGGTGCCGGTGGCCTCGGCGAGCGTCGGTCCGGCGTCGCCCAGCCGCCACGAGCGCCAGCCGTCGACGGTGCCCTCGGCGTTCGCGGCATCGGCCGCGGCGTCGTCCGGGTCTGCGTGCAGGCGGCCGTCGGGCAGCTCGATCAGGCCGTCGGTCCGCAGCGTCGCCACGAGCCGCTGGCCGCGCCGCGCGCGGAACCACACCAGCGTGGCGATCGTGCCGCGCGACGCGGACAGGGCGCTCAGCGCGGGGTGCGGTCGAGGTGCGGGCAGCCCGTGACCACCCGTCCACGGCTCGAGCCCCGCGGGTGGCGGCACGGCCGACGCGGTCCTCGACGCACGGAGCTCAGGCTCGGGCACGGGGCGGGCGACCACGGGGTTCGCCGTCACCGTGGGGGTCGGTGACGTGGCGGGGGCGGACGACCAGCTCGTCGCGGACCGGCCCACCGGTTCGGGCCAGTCGCCGTACGGGTCGCGCCGGGCCGGTGCGTCCGGCTGACGCGGCGACGGAGCGACGTCGAGGAGCCCGGGCGGCGCATCGGGAAGCCAGGCGAGCGAGGTGGCGCCGGTCGGCGGCTGCCAGCGGGCCTCCGCCTCGGACCGGGCGGCGTCGGGCGTCGTACGCGTCAGGGCGTCCCAGCGGTCGACCGCGGGCCGGGTGCGAGCCACGTCCTCGTCGAGGTCGTCGAGGTCGACGAAGCCACCGGGCAGCACCACCGTCTCGTCGACCCGGGCGCTCGCGGGCGTCGGACGGGCCGGGCTCAGGGCGGGCTGGCCGTACCGTCGGCCCTGCTCGGGCCGCGGCTCGGGCACCGTCACGGGCCGGGGTGCGTCGATCGGCTGGGGTGCGGCGGTCGGCTCGGGAGCGACGGTCGGCTCATGGTCGGCGCCGGTCACCGGAACCGAGGTGAACGGGATCGAGGTGAACGGGATCGCCGTCGTCGCGGTCGGCAGCGGCGCCGACGTGGCGCCGGACGGGGCACCGGAGGGTGCGGGCTGGCCCTGGGTGGGCACCTGGGGCTGCGCGCCGGTGAGCACGTGGACGACGTCGAGCCGCACGCCGTCCGCCGAGGACGCCCGGTGCGGCAGCGCGGGCTCGACCGCCCGGCGGGCCCCGCTGTCGTGCGACCAGGCCGAGACCTCGACGAAGCGTCGGCCGTCGGCGCCCTGCACCACCCCGGTCTGCAGCACCTCCACGTGCCGGCCCGTCGAGCGCAAGAACGTGACCGCCGCGCTGACCTCGGGCGCGACCTCCGCGCACACGATCACGAGCCGCACCGAGGTGCTCGGTGCCGCGCCGCCGCGCATCGGGACCCGCTCGCGGAAGCTCGCGAGATCGGCGTCGAACGCGCTGCGTCCGCCGTCGTACGCCCGGACGAGCTCCCCCCGCGTGCTCGTCGCCGCGGCGCCCGCGTGGTTGAGCGCCCGGACGAGGGTCGTGACGTCGAGCACGGGCACGGTCTCGACGACGACCGGACGGATCGCGGCGTCGAGCGCGAGGAGCTGCACGCCGTCGGGGCCCACGGTGCGGGTGTGGACCGGGAAGAGCTCCTCGCCGACGAGCGCCTCGAGGTGCTCGGTGACCAGGGCGGCACTGTCCGGCGCGAACGTCCCCGCAGCGGGCTGCATCGGCTGGACGAGGAGCGGACGGCCCTCGTCGAGCTCGAAGATGGGCATGTGCTCCTGCTTCCTGGGCGCGGGACGACGGCCGTCGCGCCCGCCGTCGATCGCACCTGCGGACGGGCTCGGGCCCTGCCTGTTCGGCAGTCTTTCACGTCCGCGCGGTGCAGCCGGGTCGGGTCCACGCGCGGTGCACGAACCTCCACAAGACGTCCGCTGAACGTTCGTCCAGGATAGCCCGCAGGCCCCCGCGGCCGGCCTGCGCGCACGGCGCGGCGGCGACCGGTCACCCGGTTGCCGCCGAGCGTCACCCGTCGGCGAGCCGCTCCTCGAGACGCGCGACCTTGCCGTCCAGCTCACCTGTGTGCCCGGGCCGGATGTCGGCCTTGAGCACCAGGCTCACGCGGTGGCCGTGGCGTCCGACGGCCTCGGTCGCGCGGCGGACCACGTCCAGGCACTCCTCCCAGTCACCCTCGATCGTGGTGAACATCGCGTCGGTGCGGTTCGGCAGGCCGGACTCGCGCACGACGCGCACGGCGTCGGCCACGGCATCGACCACGGACTCCCCACCCCCGAGGGGTGAGATAGAGAAGGCAACCAGCATCCGCCCACCCTGCCACCCCCGCGCACGCCCCACCCGCCGACACCCCCGCCCGCCGAGACCCCCGTCCGCAAAGACCCCGTCCGCCGAGATAGAGCGTCCGCGCCCAGATAGAGCTGTCCAGGGCACTATCTCGGCGCGCAGGCACTATCTCGGCGAAGGGGACGGGGAGGGGGTGGGAAGGTGCGCGGCGAGCAGCTCGGCCAGGTGCACGCCCTGCACGTCGGCCAGCTGGTCGGCCTGGGTGCGGCAGCTGAAGCCGTCGGCCAGGAACACGTCCCCGGGCGCGGCCTCGCGCAGCGCGGGCAGCAGCTCGTGCTCCGCGACGGCCACCGACACGTCGTAGTGGCCCTTCTCCATGCCGAAGTTGCCCGCGAGCCCGCAGCAGCCCGCGAGCGTGCGGAAGCTCGCCCCGGCCCGCGTGAGCAGCGTGCGGTCCGCGGTGTACGTCATGACCGAGTGGTGGTGGCAGTGCGGCTGCACGACGGCCGTGACGTCCGACAGGTCGGGCAGCGTCCAGCCAGCGTCGGGGTCGGGGCCGGTCGGCGCCGGGGCCATGAGCAGCTCGGCGAGCGTGTGCGTCGCCCGGGACACGGCGACGGCACGCGGGTCGTCGGGCAGCAGGTCGAGCAGGTCGGAGCGCAGCACCGCGGTGCAGGACGGCTCGAGGCCCACGATCGGGATGCCGTTGACGGCGTACGGGGCGAGCACGCCGAGCAGCTGGGTCAGGTGCTTGCGCGCCGCCGGCAGCTGGCCCGTGGTGATCCAGGTGAGCCCGCAGCACGCGTCCTGATCGGGCACGAGCACGTCGTAGCCCGCGGCGCGCAGCACCCGCACGGCGGCCTGCGGGACGGACGGCGAGAGCGAGTCGCTGAACGAGTCGGTCCACAGCACGACCTTCGGGCGCGGCCGGGTGTCGGGCGCGGTCGGGGTCGACGTCGCAGCACGCCCCTCGCGGCGCCACCACGTGCGGAACGGGGTCGGGGCGAACCTCACCATCGAGCGTCGGGGGTCCATGCCCCCCACGGACAGCACGACCTTCGCGAGCGGCCGCCAGCCCAGCAGGGTGTTCGCGACCCGCGCGAGGCCGGGCACGCCCGTGACGAGCCGGGTCCAGCGCGGCAGCCAGCCCAGCACGTAGTGCGTGACCGGGCGCAACCGGCGGCGGTAGCGGCGGAACAGCACCTCGGACTTGTACTGGGCCATGTCGACGCCCGCGGGGCAGTCCGACGAGCACGCCTTGCAGCTCAGGCACAGGTCGAGGGACTGCTCGACCTCGGGGGCCGACCAGCCGCGCGTGACCAGGGTGCCGTTCGCCAGCTCCTGCAGCACGCGCGCACGGCCGCGGGTCGAGTCCTTCTCGTCGCGCGTCGCGAGGTACGACGGGCACATGAAGCCGCCCGACGCTGTCGTGTCGGCCCGGCACTTGCCCACGCCGACGCAGCGGTGCACGGCCGTCGTCAGGTCGCCCGCGTCGTGCTCGAACGCGAAGCCGCCGTCGCGGCCCCCGAGGGCGGGCAGCGGGTGCGCCGCGGGCCGGCGCAGGTCCGCGTCGAGCGGGCGCGGGTGCACCAGCACGCCCGGGTTGAGCAGGTCTCGCGGGTCGAAGAGCTGCTTGAACGCCTCGAACGCCCCGATCGCGCGCGGCGAGTACATGACCGGCAGCAGCTCGCTGCGGGCCCGTCCGTCGCCGTGCTCACCCGACAGCGAGCCGCCGTGCGCGGCGACCAGGTGCGCCGCATCCGTCATGAACGCGCGCAGCGGCTCGCCCGAGCGCTCGAGCGGCACGTCGAGGCGCAGGTGCACGCAGCCGTCGCCGAAGTGCCCGTAGGCCAGGCCGTCCACGTGGTGCGAGGCCATGAGCGCCTCGAGCTCGCGCAGGTAGCCGCCGAGCCGGGCGGGCGGCACCGCGGAGTCCTCGAAGCCGGGCCAGGCCTGCGCACCCGAGGGCGTGCGACCGCCCAGACCTGCGCCGTCCTCGCGGATGCGCCACATGGCGGTGGCGTCGGGGCCCGGCGGGTAGAGCTGGACGGCGTCGGTGGCTGCGTCGGCCGCGAGGGACCGGGCGTTGTCGAGCGCCTCGTCGAGGCTCGCGCCGCCGACCTCGACGAACAGCCAGCCGGCCCCCGTGGGCAGGTGCGGCACCGCGCTCGCGCCGCGGACCCGGCGCACCACGTCGACGAGCCGGGCGTCCATGCCCTCGATCGCGAGCGGCGAGTGCGCGAGCAGCGCGGGCACGGCGTCGGCGGCCGTGGGCATGTCCGGGTAGCCGAGCACCACGAGCACCGGCGTGGCCGGCACGGGCACCAGGTTCACGGTGGCCCCGACGACGGTCACGAGCGTGCCCTCGGTGCCGACGAGCGCCTTGGCCAGGTCCGCGCCCTTCTCGGGCAGCAGGTGCTCGAGCGAGTAGCCGGACACCTGCCGGCCGAACCGGCCCAGCTCGGTGCGGATCATCTCCATCTCGCTGCGCACCAGCGCGTCGAGGCCGGGCACGACGTCGAGGCCGCGGCCCGCGGTGAACCGCCGGCCCGTGCCGTCGACCACGTCGAGCGCGAGCACGTTGTCGGCCGTGCGGCCGTAGGCCACGGCGCGCGGCCCGCACGCGTTGTTGCCGATCATCCCGCCGAGCGTCGCGCGGGCCTGGGTCGAGGGGTCCGGCCCGAAGCGCAGCCCGAACGGCGCGGCCTGCTTCTGCAGGTCCGCCATGATCACGCCCGGCTCGATGCGCGCCGTGCGCGCCTCGGGGTCGATCTCGAGCACCCGGTTGACGTGCCGTGAGAAGTCGATGACCACGCCGGGGCCGATCGCGTTGCCCGCCACCGAGGTGCCGCCGCCGCGCGACGTGATCGGCGCGCCGGCCTCGCGGGCGACCTCGAGCGTCGCGAGCACGTCGTCGACGTCGCGCGGGAGCACCACGACCTCGGGGACCACGCGGTAGTTCGACGCGTCGGTCGAGTACTCCGCGCGGCGACGCGTCGAGTCGTCCACCGACCCCCGGACGACGGCGCGCAGCGCGTGCACGAGGTCGGTGGTGGGCGGCAGCTCACGGGACGTGGGGTCGGTCACGGTCGACACGGGGTGCAGTGTCCCACCGTCGACCGCGTGCCCGACCGGGACACCGCCCCTCGGACGCGGAACGCCCCGGGAGCCCGTGGCGGTCGGGAGGTTCACCCTGCCGGGGGCTCGACCACGGGGTCACGGATGCCGATGCCTGCGGCATGACCGCCACGGCACGGCACGCGCGCGACCGGCGCGGCCTGGTGCCGTCCCCGCGCGGCGCCGAGGGACGGGTGGCCCCCGACGTCCGCGCCGCGGTGCGTCCGCCCGACCCCGCCGAGCTGGTGTGGATGGAGGAGTGCCGCCGTCACCTGCGGGGCTCGGACACCGACCTGACGGACGTCGTCCGGCTCGGCGAGCTCGTCGACTCCTACGCGGCCGACTGGCACGCCACCCCGGCCCACCTGCGCTGGGACCCGCGCCCCACGACCCGCGCCGCGGGCATCGCCGTGGGCGACCTGGTGCTCGGGCGGGTGCCCGGCACCACGTGGGTGGTCGTCGAGGCCACCGGCACGCTCGCGATCACGCACCCCGCGACGTCGACGCTCGAGCTGCCGCTCACGGCGGCGGCCGCGGCGTGGGTCGAGGGCAGGCCCCGGATGCTGCCCGACCTCGTCGAGCTGCTGGTCGAGCGGACGCTGGCGCGCACGGGTGCGCTCGCGGAGCCGCCGCGGCTCACGGGTGCGCTGCGGCTGCTGACGCTGCGGCGCTGAGCACCCGACCCGGGCGAACCGCCCTCAGCGTCGGGCGATCGGGCAGCCCGCGCACCCGGCCGGCACGTGGGCGGTGCCGGTGCCGTCGCCCCCGGCCGGCGAGCACGCGCTGCCGCACCGCTGGCCGAGCACGTCGCCCGCGCGGTGCACGACGCCGAGCCGCTCCCAGTGGTCGACCATCGCCTCGACCAGGCCCGGGTCGAGCCCGAGCCGGCGCGCGACAGCGTCGCTCGTGGCACCGGCGCTGACCTCGCGCAGCACGTCGTCGAGCACGCTCACAGCAACCTCCCCACCTGGAACACGGCGACCGCGAGCGCCCAGGCCACCGCGAGCTGGACCACCATGGCTCCGAGGGTCCACCGCACGCCGAACAGCCGACGCTGCTCGGCGAGCGTCGCGACGCACGGGGTGTACGCGAGCACGAAGACCATGAACGCGGCCGCCGCCGCCCCGGCGTGCCCGCCCGACGACTCGTCGAACGTGGCGCGCATGCGCGCACCGAGGTCGCCCGCGTGGGTCGGGTCGTCGGGCTCCTCGACGGCGTAGGTCTGGGCGAACGAGCCGACCACGACCTCCTTCGCCACGAAGCCCGTGATGAGCGCCGACGTGGCGTGCCACTCGCCGAAGCCCGCCGGGCTCAGCACCGGGGCGATCGCCTGGGCCGTGCGGCCGTAGAGGCTGTCTGCGACGGGCACGTCACCCGGGGTGTGGTCCGACGTGACGGGCACGGCCATCAGGACCCACACGACGGCGAGGGTCGCGACGATGATGCGTCCGGCCTTCGTGACGAAGCCCTGCGTGCGCAGCGCCGCCGAGAGCCCCAGGGCGCGCAGCCGGGGCCGCTGGTAGGCGGGCAGCACGAGCACGAACGGCTCGTGCTTCAGGTCACGGAACGCGGTGCGCCGCAGCGCGAGCCCGCCGAGCACGATGAGCGCCACGCTCGCGACGTACATCAGGAAGATCGCCGTCCCGGCGTGGTCCGGGAAGAACACGCTCGCGAGCAGCAGGTAGACGGTGAGCCGTGCTGTGCACGACGCGTACGGCACGAGCAGGCCGGTGAGCAGCCGCTGGCGTGCCTGCGGGAGCGTGCGGGTCGCGGACAGCGCGGGCAGGTTGCAGCCGAACCCGACCACGAGCGGCAGCACGGCGCGCCCGTCGAGACCCACCGCGCGCATCGCCCGGTCGGCGACGAACGCGGCCCGGGCCAGGTAGCCGCAGTCCTCGAGCACGGCGATGGCCACGAACATCACGGCCATGAGAGGCGCGAACGAGAGCACGGTTCCCACGCCCGCGAGCACCCCGTCCACGACGAAGCCCTCGAGCCACGCCGGCCCGGGCAGCAGCGCCCGCACGACGTCGGCGACGGGTCCGTCCATGAACCCGGCGACCAGGTCCATCAGGGGTGCGGCGATCGTGGTGGCGAGCTGGAAGAGCAGCCATGCGACCGCGAGGAAGACGGGGACACCGACCCAGGGGTGCAGCAGCACGCGGTCGACCTTGTCGGACAGCGTGCGGACCGAGGCCTCGGACGCGGTGGCCGGGTGGGGCACGGTCCGACCGTCGCCCTGGGCACCGGCTGACGGCGTGGCGGTCCGGGCGCAGCGGCCGTCGCACGTGCCCGCGTGGGGACCGGTTCGACCGTCGTCGCAGACGGCGGTCACCTGGTCCGTGCCCGCCGGGGCGGTGAGCCGGTGCTGCACGTCGTCGACCCACCGGAACAGCGCGTCGGCCCGGGCCAGCTCGGCCGCGACGTCCGGGGCCGCGGCATCGGCGACGCCGCCCGTCGGCACGGGCCGGTCCACGACCTCGATGCCGTGGACGGTGCCCGCGCCGTCGGCCAGGGCGGCCTCGACCGTCCGGGTGAGCTCACGCACGCCCGCCCCCGTGCGCGGGTCGGTCGCGACGACGGGCACCCCGAGCACGCGGCTCAGGTGCGCGGCGTCGACGTGGATGCCGCGCGCGGCGGCGACGTCGGTCATGGTCAGGGCGACGACCGCGGGGCAGCCGGTCTGCGCCACCTGGGCCAGCAGGTACAGCGAACGCGCGAGGCCCGCGGCCTCGACGAGCACCACCGCGAGATCGGCGACGCCGAGCGGCCCGGTGCCGGCGACGGCCTCGGCCGCGACGCGCTCGTCGGGCGAACGCGCGAGCAGGCTGTAGGTGCCGGGCAGGTCGATGAGCCGCACGGGTCGTTCGGTGGCCTCGGAGGCGGGGCCGGTCGTCGGCGCGGTGGCCAGCGCGTGGCGCCACGTCCCGACCTGCAGCTCGACGGTGGTGCCGGGGGCGTTCGTGACCTGCTGCCGGGCGCCTGTGAGGAGGTTGAAGAGGGTCGACTTGCCGACGTTCGGGTTGCCCACCAGCAGCACTGCCGCGGGCTGCGTCCGGGGGCCGGTGCCGCGGCGGTTGCGCCCGTGGCGGCGCACCCGCCCACCGTCGTGCGGGGCCGCGCGCACCAGGTCCACGTCGACCGGGCCGGGTCCGTGACAGCTCACGCGCCGCTCCCCTGCTCGGCCGTCGTCACCGGGGCGATCTCGATGCGGGTCGCGGTCTGCGAGTCGACGGCGAACCGCTGGGCGCCGATCGCCACGACGCGGCCGCCGAAGGCCGCCCGCTGGGTCACGTGCAGCACCGCCCCGGCGCGCAGGCCGAGCTCGCTCATGCGCAGCCGCATCGACTGCTCGGCGTCGACGGCCACCACGCGGGCGCACGCGCCGACGGGCCACTCGGCAAGGTTCATGGCACGACGCTACGACTGAGGCAAGGCTTCCCTCAGGGACCGAGGTCCCGCCCGGCAACGCCGGCAACGCCCCCGCGGGCCGCCGGCCGTCCGGCGTCGTGCTCAGCCCAGGGCGGCGTCCACGGCGATGGTCGTCCCGGTGAGCGCCTTGCTGACGGGGCAGGTCGTCGAGGCGAGCTGGGCCGCGGCGACGAACTGGTCGCCGTCGAGCCCGGTGACGGTGCCGCGCACGGTGAGCTTGATGTCGGTGATCCGAAGCCCGCCCTCGGGGTCCGGACGCAGCGTGACGTCGGCCTTGACGTCGAGGGTCTGGGGGGTGCCGCCCGCCTCGGCCAGCACCCCGGAGAGCTGCATCGCGAAGCACGACGAGTGCGCGGCGGCGATGAGCTCCTCGGGGCTCGTGATCCCGTTGGCGTCCTCGGCCGTGCGGCGGGGGAACGACACGTCGAACGAGCCGACGCCCGAGCTGACGAGGTCGACGGTGCCGCTGCCTTCGTCGAGCGACCCCTTCCAGGCGGTGCGCGCGGTGCGAGTAGCCATCTCATCCTCCGGATTCGGTGCGGACGGGGACCGGGCGACCCCTGTCCCACCGTAGGCCGGGCCGCGCGACGGGGCGCGGCGGTTGCCCGCAGACGACGACGGGCCCCGGTGGGAGGTCATCCCACCGGGGCCCGTCGATCGTCGTTGGTGAACGTGTTGCCTTCCGTGACCGGTCGGCCGCAGGTCAGCCCACGAACTCCCAGTGCCAGGCCTCGGGCTTGCTGCCCGTGGTCTGCGCCCAGCCGGGGTGCGCCCAGTGCTGGTTGACGGCGTTGGCCTGCATCCAGCGGTGCTGGGCCGACCCGGCGGTCTGGATGCCACCGCCGAGGTCGAGGGCGACGCCCCAACCGTGGTTGGACGTGCCCGGGGTCGTGGCCAGGTACGGCTTGGCCGCCTTGACCCGGACCTGGGCGTCGTACGAGCGGTACGAGTCGGTGATGCTCATGTTCGTCCCGAACGTGCGGCGGTAGTCGATGTTCAGCATCTCGATCGCCGCAGCGGCGTCGCACCGCAGCGCCTGGCCCGGCGCGAAGCTCAGCGAGCACAGCGCCGAGTCGGGGATCTGACCGTTGGCGAAGTTGAGCGAGCCCTGGGCGGCAGCCTTGGCCGAGTGCTCGGCCGCGGCGGCCATCGACGCGTCGTCGGCGGCCTGACGCTGGGCCTGCGCCGCAGCAGCAGCCTCGGCGGCAGCCTGCTCGGCAGCCGCCTGCTCGGCAGCAGCCTGCTCGGCGGCGGCCTGATCGGCAGCGGCCTGGGCGGCGGCGGCGGCGTCAGCAGCAGCCTGCTCGGCAGCGGCGATGGTCTCGGCCGACGGGACGGTGCTCTCGGGCACCTGGCCCAGCACCGCGGTGCCGGTCGTCGAGATGCCCGTGGCACTGCTGACCTTCTCGGTCAGACCGGTGACCTGGCGCAGCGCGGACTGCAGCTCGGCGGCCGTCTGGGTGTCCGTGCCCGTCGCCGCCGACGTGGTCAGCACGTCGGCGATCGACGCCGTGGCAGAGGTGTCGGTGCTGAGAGGACCGACGGAGGTCTCCTCGGTCACGGCGCCCAGCGGGCCGGACGTGGCGGTCGCCGCGTCGGTGCCCTCGACCTGCTCGGTGCCGGCCTCGGCCAGCTTGGCCTGCAGGTCCTCGAGCCGCTGGGCGGCCTCCTGCGCGACAGCGGCCGTGGTGGCCGCGAGCGTCGCGGTGTCGGTCGCGGTCGTCGCGTCGGTGGGGGCACCGGTCGCTTCGACCGGCTCGGTCGTCGTGTCGGAGAGGACGCGGTTGAGCTCTGCCGTGGCGGCCTCGAGGTCACCGGTGGGGAGCTCCGCAGCGTTCGCTGCGTCACCGACCGCCTGGGCGTGCGCCAGGGTGCTGGCGGCCGCCTCGGCGACCGTCGCGAGACGCGCGTCCTGCTCGACCGCGGAGATCGGCTCCGACTCGAGCTGGGGGGCGGCGACAGCCGTGCCGCTGATGCCCATCAGGACTCCGGCGACCAGAACACCCTGCGCGAGCGGACGTGCCCGCAGCGCCTGGGTGATCTGGTGCATCCGTATGGACTCGGCCGTGCGGCGCGAGTGGTTCGCGACGAGCTCGGCGTTGGTCCGGACGACCGCGTACGCGCGGCTGGACCGCACGGCCTGTGCAGCCTGGCTCGACAGCACGGCCCGGGCCTGGTCCTGCGCCCAGTCACGCAGCCGCACCCACTGGGCACGGAGCGTCTCGAGGGCGTCGGACCGCCGGACTATGCCGACGAGCGTCGCGAGGCCCACGATCTGGGCCAGTCGCTGCAGCTGGAGCGCGGGGCGCTTCCAGGTCGTGAGGGCCGCCTCGACGAGGCGGGTCGTGGGGTGGGTGGCGCCTGGTCGCGGCGCCCGGTGATCGGCGCGACCTCGGTGAGGCCAGCCGGGTATTGGCTTTCTGTTACTCACGCGTAACACGATAGGGAGGCGGACGGCCGTCCAACAACCACCCTGACTGATTTACCGGTGAGACATCTGTCACGTTCGCGTGTCAGATAGTGCTGTGAGCCGCCTGGGAGGATCGCGGGCGGCTACGCTCGACGACCGTGACCCCCGCAGAACCGGCCGCCTCCTCGTCCGACCCCCACAGACGGCCCTCGGGGCTCGACGACCTCTACGACATAGCGCGGCTGGCAGCCCGCCTCGAGGTCGAGAACGCCACCATCCGCGTGTGGCTCTCGCGCAAGGTCCCGTGGCTCCCCGCGCCCGACGGCCGCCTCAACGGCGGGGCCGTGTGGCGTGCGTCGACGCTCGAGGGGATCGAGGAGCGCCGCGCCCCCGGCCGCCCCGGCCGCAAGCCCCGCGGGGTCATGGTGCACGTCCCCACGCCCGCCCACGGCATCGAGCTGCCCCAGCAGATCGCGCCACCGCAGGCCTGATGCCTACGCTCGGAGGATGACAGGGTCCGACACCCCGGACGCGGTCGCCGAGGCCATGTCGGCGATCCGACGCCAGTCGTTCCTCCCTCCCGCGCAGCGTGCGCACGCGCACGAGGACCGCCCGCTGCCGCTCGGCCACGGGCAGACCAACTCCCAGCCGAGCACGGTGGCCGCGATGCTGCGGCTGCTCGAGGTGCCGCTCGGCGCCCACGTCCTCGACATCGGCTCCGGGTCCGGCTGGACCACAGCCCTGCTCGCGCGGCTCGTCGGGCCGGGCGGCAAGGTGCTCGGGCTCGAGCTCGAACCCGAGCTCTCGGAGTGGGGCGCCGACAACCTGGCGGCCTGGGGCATGCCGTGGGCGCGGATCGAGACCGCGCGACCCGGCCTCCTCGGCCGCCCCCAGGTCGGCGGGTGGTCACGCATCCTCGTCTCCGCCGCGGGCCGAGACCTGCCCGACGTGCTCGTCGCCCAGCTGGCCGACGGCGGACGCATGGTGCTCCCGGTGCGCTCGACCATGTGGCTCGTCGAGCGGCGTGGCACGCACGTGGACCGCACCGCGTGCGGCGCGTACGCGTTCGTCCCGCTGCGCTGACCTCGACGCTCACCCTCGGACGAACCAGGACGTACGACCCGGTAGCCATTTCGCTCGAACGAGTGACGAACCACCCGTTCGTCAGTACGGTGCACACGGAGGCACCCTCCCGAGCCAGTGGGACCCGGGGTAGAGGACGGAGCCACCGACCCCGTCCGCTGCTGCCGCCCCGCTGGAGTGACCCATGACGCGTCGTCCGTTGCCCGCCGCCCTCACCGCCCTCGCCCTGGTCGCCGCCGCGCTGCTCGGCGCGACGCCCGCCGGGGCCGCGCCACCCCGTCCCAGCACCGCAGACCCCGGCTCGCCGGGCGGCGCCGTCGCGTCGGCCGAGGCGCTCGCGGGGGCCAAGGTGGCCGAGCAGCTCACCACGGCCAGCGGCGAGGTGACAGCGTTCGTCCAGCTCGACACCCCGTCGGCGCTCGACGTGGTCGAGGACGGCGGCAGCACGCGCGACGTGCAGGCCGCCACGACCAAGGTCGAGGAGCTCGCCGCGGACGTCGTGCCCGACGCTGCGGGAGCACGTTCGGCGACGCCCGACGCACCCCAGCGCATCTCGACCCTGACGAACGTCGTCTCGGGCACCCTCGTCTCGGGCGACGCGGCACGGATCCGCGAGCTCGCCGCCCGCGACGACGTCGTGGCCGTCTACCAGGTCACCCCCCGCACGGTCGACAACTCGAGCAGCGACGCGTTCACGCGCGCGCTCGAGGTGTGGCAGTCCACCGGCCAGACCGGCGAGGGCGTGCGCATCGGCGTGATCGACACGGGCCTCGACTACACCCACGCCGACTTCGGCGGACCCGGCACCGCCGAGGCCTACGCCGCGGCCTACGGCACCGACGGCACCGGCGCGATACCCGCCGGCCTGTTCGACAGCACCAAGTTCCTGGGCGGCCACGACTTCGCCGGCACCTTCTACGACGCCGACCCGGACTCGACCCTCGAGGGCGCCACGACCGTGCCGGCCCCCGACGACAACCCGATCGACAGCCTCGCCACGAGCCCCAACAGCGGGCACGGCACGCACGTCGCCGGCACCGCGGCCGGCTTCGGGGTCACCGCCGACGGCACCACGTTCCGCGGCGACTACGCGAGCCTGACGGACCTGAGCGGCTGGGAGGTCGGCCCCGGATCGGCCCCCGGCGCGGGGCTGTACGCGCTCAAGGTCTTCGGGGACATCGGCGGCTCGACCAACCTCTCCGCGCAGGCCCTCGACTGGGCCGCAGACCCCGATGGTGACGGCGACCTCAACGACCACCTCGACGTCGTGAACCTGTCCCTCGGCGCCTCCGCGACCCCGTCGGACGACCCCGACAACATCATCGTCGACCGGCTCGCCGACCTGGGCGTGCTCGCTGTGATCTCCGCGGGCAACTCGGGCGACATCACCGACGTCGCCGGCTCACCCGGCAGCTCGGCGAGCAGCCTCACGGTCGCCAACTCGGTGGGCAGCCCCCAGACCTTCGACGGCGTCGAGGTCACGGCGGCCCCCGACGCCGCGCTCGTCGGCACCTACCCGGCGCAGAGCTCGATCGCGTACACCGGGACGGCCGACGTGAGCGCCCAGGTGGCGTTCCTGGGCGAGCAGGTGAGCGGCTGCTCGTCGCTCACGTCCCGCAGCGCGGAGATCACCGGCAAGATCGTCTACCTCTGGTGGGACGACGACGACGCGACCCGCGCGTGCGGCAGCGCCGCGCGGTTCCGCAACGCCGAGCTCGCGGGCGCGGTCGGCGTGCTGCTGGGCAGCACCCGGACCGTCTTCTCGGCCGGCATCGCGGGCACCGCGACGATCCCCGGTGCGCAGCTCACCGCGACGTCGACCGCGGCGCTCCTGCCGGCGATCCGCACGGGAGGCGTGAGCGCCCACTTCGGCCCGTCGCTCGCCTCGTCGGTCACCGACGACGCCGCGGGAGACGCCCTCAACCCGGGCTCGTCGCGCGGCTCGCACGGCTCGCTCGGCATCTCCAAGCCCGACGTCGCCGCACCCGGCACCGGCATCCTGTCTGCCGCGTCGGGGGGCGGCACCGCCGCGCACCCGCTCTCGGGCACCTCGATGGCCGCGCCCCACGTGGCCGGCATCGCCGCCCTGGTGCGCGCCGCCCACCCGGGCTGGACGCCCGCCGAGGTCAAGGCCGCGGTCATGAACACCGCGACGCACGACCTGTACACGGGGGCGCACCAGACCGGTGAGGTCTACGGCCCTCAGCGGGTCGGCTCGGGCCGGGTCGACGCGGTCGCCGCCGTGGCCGACCCGGTGCTCGCCTACGCCTCCGAGGACCCCGACCAGGTGTCGGTGACCTTCGGGGTGGTCCCCGTCGGCGCGGAGAAGGTCGTCCAGCGCAAGACCGTCACGGTGCGCAACACGGGCAGCTCGGCGGCGCGGTACACGACGTCGTTCGCGGCCGCGACCACGACCGGCGGCGCGACCATCACCACGTCGCCCGCGTCGATCACGGTCCAGCCGGGCCGCTCGCAGCTCGTGACCCTGACCCTCACGGTCGACCCGACCACGCTCGAGCGCGAGCTCGACCCGACGTCGGACGCCGCCCAGGGCGGGCTGCCCCGCGAGTACGTCGCCGCGCTCTCGGGCCGGCTCGTGCTGACCTCGGGCGCGACCGAGCTGCGCGTCCCGGTGCAGGCCGCACCCCGGCTCGTGAGCGACCTCACCGCGGCCCCCGTGACGTTCGCGAACGCGGGCGCGACCGAGGCCGAGCTCTCCCTGACGGGTCGCGGGGTGGCCTCGGGCGGCTGGTACTCGCTCGTCGCGCCGCTCCAGCTCGCGGCCACGAGCCCCCGGCTCGAGAAGACGCCCGGGCTCGTCACGTCCGACTCGTCGGTCGCCGCGGGTGATCTCCGGTCGGTCGGCTGGACCACGACCGCGCCGCAGCGCACCGCGGCCGGGCAGGACCCCGCAGGCGGCTACCTCGGCGTCGGCATCGCCGTGGACGGCGAGTGGGCCACCCTCGGGCAGTCGGTGCTCCCCGTGATCGACCTCGACATCGACGGCGACGGCACGTACGACCGCCAGACCGTGGTGCAGAAGCTCAACGAGTCGGTCGACGTCACGGTCCAGCTCACCTACGACCTCGCGACGGGCGACATGGTCGACGCGCAGCCCGTCAACGGGTTCTTCGGCGACGTCGACACGACCGTCTTCGACAACAACGTGGTCGTGGTCCCGCTGAGCCTGGCGGACGTGGGCATCACGCCCGGCACCACCCCGACCGTCAAGGTGTGGACGTACTCCGCGTACGCGCCCGACGCGAGCCGGGTGGTCGACGAGGTCGAGCCCTTCACGGTCGACCCCTACGCCCCCGCCGTCTGGTTCGGCGACGGCACGACCGACGCGCTCTGGTACGTCGGCGCACCGGGGGCCACGGCCACCGTGCACCGGGCGGCCACGACCACCGTGGTGCCGCAGCTGCTCGTGCTGCACAGCCACAACGCGACCACCACGACCCGCAGCCAGGTGCTCGACGTCACGGTGCCGCCCGCCACGCCCACGACCACGACGCTCGCGGTCACGGGCTCGGCGAAGGTCGGGAGCGACCTGACCCTCACTGCCACGGTGACCCCGGCGCAGGCCACCGGGACCGTCCGGTTCCTCGACGGGACCACCGAGGTCGCCACGGCACCGCTCGCCGGCGGCAAGGCCACGGCCACCGTCCGGCTCGGCGGCGGCAAGCACACGCTGACCGCGGTCCTCACGCCCGACGGCGCGTGGGCGGCGTCGACGTCGAAGGCCGTGACCGTCGACGTCGCGCGGACGACCTCGACCACCAAGGCGACGATCTCGCCGCGGAGCGGCACGTACGGCTCCGCGGCGAACGTCGCCGTCGTCGTCACGGGCGGCACCGTCGCCCCGACCGGCACGGTCGAGGTCCGTGAGGGCAGCACAGTGATCGCCACGGGCACCCTCGCGGTCGACGGCCGCACGGGCACCGCGACCGTCGCGCTGCCCCGCGACCTGGGTGCCGGGGTGCACCGGCTCGCTGTCGCCTACCCGGGCAGCGCCGACGTCGCGGCGTCGTCGTCCGCCACCGCGACCTACACCGTGGTCCCCGCCGTCACGCGGCTCACGCTGACCACCTCCTCGTGGTCGGTGCCACGCGGCTCGACGCCGAGCGTGACGGTCACCGCGGCCGGCCCGCAGGGTGCACCCGCGCCGACCGGGAAGGTCACGGTGCTGGTCAACGGCCGCAGCGTCGCCACCCCGACGCTCGGCCAGGACGGCACCGTGACGCTCACGCTGCCCGCTGTCAGCAAGGTCTCGGCCGTCACCGTGCTCTACGGGGGCGACCGCGGCTACCTGCCGACCGCCACGCTGGGGGTGCTCACCGCACGCTGAGCGGGGCACAGAGCGAGCCGGGCCGTCGGGGTCAGTCCCCCGGCGGCCCGGCTCTGTGCGTCAGGCCGATGGGGCGGCGTCAGAAGACGATGCGGTCGCCGTCAGAAGAGCAGGTCGGGCACCGGCTCGGCGCGCGGCGCGACGGGCTGCTTGGGGCCACCCGCGAGCGCGGCCCGCGCGGCCTGGCCCGCGAGCACGTCGGCGCGCTCGTTGAACGTGTCCCCCTGGTGGCCGCGCACCCAGTGGAAGACGACCTGCCCGGGCCGGTCGGCGATGGCCTTCTCGATGGCCTGCACGATGGCCAGGTTCTGCACGGGCGAGCCGCTCGCGGTGCGCCAGCCCTTGCGCTTCCAGCCCGCGACCCACTCCGACGCGCACTTGATCGCGTACTGCGAGTCGGACTCGATGCGCAGCAGCTCGTCGCCCGGGTGCGCGAGGATCGCCTCGAGCACGGCCAGGAGCTCACCGATCTGGTTGGTGCCCGAGGCCAAGCCGCCCGACTCGCACGTGCCGTCGTGGTTGACCCAGGCCCAGCCCGTGGCCCCTCCGGGGTTGCGCAGGCAGGAGCCGTCCGTGCTGACCGTGATCACGGAGAGCATTCTGCCTGCCGGGTCGGCAGGGGGACGACTCGGCCGATCAGACCCTGCGGCGGGTCAGGCCCCGGGGTGGGTCAGGCTGCAGCGGCCAGCGCGTCCACGACGCGGCGCACGCTCGACGCGAGCCCCCACCGCTCAGCGAGCGCGACGAGCGTCTCGGGGTCGGCCGGGGTCGCGGGCAGCGCGTCGTCGACCTCGCCCACCGGTGCGTCCGACGCGACCTGCACCACGAGCGGCGCAACGTCGAGGTACGCCGCGGACTCCTGGAGCCGGCGACGCTGCGTGGCCGTCAGCCCCGGGTCGCCCGCGTCCCGCGCCGCGAGCACGCCCGCGAGGCTGCCGTACCGGTGGATGAGGGTCGCGGCCGTCTTCTCCCCGATGCCGGGCACCCCCGGCAGCCCGTCGCTCGGGTCGCCGCGCAGCACGGCCATGTCGGCGTACGCGCCGCCCGATCCGACCGCGTACCGCTCCGCGAGCCGGGCATCGTCGATCACCTCGAGGTTCGTGATCCCGCGCACCGTGTACAGCACGCGCACGCCCGCCTCGTCGTCGACCAGCTGGAACAGGTCGCGGTCCCCCGTCACGACGTCGACCTGCGAGCGGCCGACGTCGGAGCGCTCCTCCTCGCGCGCCACGAGGGTGCCGATCACGTCGTCCGCCTCGTAGCCCGGTGCCCCGACCCGCGCGATGCCGAACGCCGCGAGCACCTCGGCGATCAGCGGGACCTGCGGCACGAGCGCTTCGGGCACGTCCTCGACGCCCGTGGTGCCCGGCACCTCGGTCGCCACCCGGTGCGCCTTGTACGACGGGATGGCCGCGACCCGGAACTCCGGGCGCCAGTCGTCGTCCCAGCACGCCACGAGCCGCGACGGCCGGTGGTCGTCGACGAGCCGCGCGATCATGTCGAGCAGCCCGCGCACAGCGTTGACCGGCGTCCCGTCGGGCGCGCGGACCGAGTCGGGCACCCCGTAGAACGCCCGGAAGTACAGCGACGCGGTGTCGAGCAGCATCAAGGGCCCCGGGTCGGTCATGCGGTCACGCTACGGGAGATCGTGCAAAACGCATGTGGCCGTTCGGCGGACGCCGGGCACCTCCCCGTGATGAGGTCCAGGTGTCGGGTCGGGGACACGGCCCGACCCGACACCTGACCGATCGGGGCAGTCGTGAGCACGGGCATGGCGATCCTTCTCGGAGCGGTGCTGGGCGCTCTCTGCGGGCTGGCGGCCCTCAGCACGCGCAACCGTCGTGACATCTGGCGACGACTCTCCGGAGCGGGCGTCCCGCTGGTCTTCGCGGTCGCGTCGACGGTGACCGACCTGTCCTCCGCGTTCTGCGCGACGCTCCTCGTCGCGTGGGGGGTCCTCTACTTCGTCGGCGGCTCGTTCCTCGACTCGCGCGAGCTGGCGCGCCGCCGGGCGGTGTGACGGGTCAGGCCCGCAGCGTGCTGGTTGCTGTCAGGTCCGGACCGCGAGGCAGGCGAGCCCCACGGCCACGACGTCCTCGGCGACCGCCGGCTTCCAGTCCGCGGTGCGGGCGTCGGCCCACGCCCGCCAGGCCGCGCCGCCGTAGATCCCGGCCAGTGCGCCCGCGACCCCCGCGAGCGCGGGCAGGTACGGGCTGGCGTGCGCACGGCGCGCGAGCAGCACCCCGCCGCTCGCCCCGCTCCCGGCGCGCAGCACCGGTCCCGGGGGGTCGAGGCGGCTCGGGGTCCTCGGCAGCTTGTCCCCCACGAGCTCGCCGAGCACCCCGAGCAGTGCGAGCACCTGGCCGGACCTCGTGGTCCGGGACCGTGTGCCGTCCTCGGGGGTCCGCGCGGTGAGCACCGGAGCCGCGACCCCGAGCGACGAGCGCGAGCCCGCCGCAGCGCCCAGCAGGAGGCACCGCACCACGACCGCGCCGGATCCCATGGTCCACGGTCGCCCGACGACGCCCGACCGGCAACCGGGACATGGGCACCACCGGACCGGGAGCGCCCTCCGCGCTCCCGGTCCGGTCGTCAGCCCCGCCGCGGCTCAGCCGGCGGGCGAGAAGTCCAGGTGCGAGTCCGCGACCGCGACGACGCTCCACGAGCTGCCGTCGGCGCCGGTGAGCTCGTAGCTGGGCAGGAGCACGCTCGCCCCGTCGGGCAGCGTCGTCAGGCCGAGCCCGAGTCGCGCCGAGGTCAGGGTGACCTGGGTGACGGCCCACGGGAGCCGCACCCCCGGGCTCAGGGTCGAGGGAACGGCCGGGGGCTCAACCTCGAGCGCCGTGTTCTCGTCACGCGCGAGGTCCGATGCGGCCATCACGCCGACCCCGCCCCACGAGGCGCCGAAGCGGGGGTCGGTGAGCCGTTCCACGGCCACCGCGGGGCTGACCACGTCGTAGGTGCCGAGGTCCACGAGCGGCGCGAGCGAGCCCCAGAGGGACTGCACGCCGTCTGCTGTGAACGACGCGTTCCACTGGATCCCGGTGCGCTGGCCGTCGACGACCTGCTCCGCGACGACGCTCGTGACCGCTGTCGAGCCGCTGTCCTGGACCGTGAGCTCGAAGCCGTCGACATCGACACCGAGCCCGTCCATGACGTCCCGGAGCCGCGCGGTCGCGTCGTCGGCCGAGGGTCCCGGCTCGTTCGCGGCGTCGGTGCACTCCCCGGGTGCGAGCTCGAGCGTCGCGGGCGCGTCCGCGGCGCCGTCCGCCGGTTCGGCGGGTTCCGCCGTGGCACCCCCGCACGCCCACGGGTCGATCGTCGGGTCGTAGTAGCTCACGTTCGCGAGCCCGTCCGGCTGGACCTGCACCACGGGTCCCGAGCCGTCGTCGGCGCCGACCTTCCACGAGCCCCACTCGTCGAGCACCGGCTCACCGCTCACCCCGAGCAGGCCAGCGACACGTGCCGCGCTCTCGGCCGTGACGACCGACGCGGCGTCGAAGCCCCACGCGGTGGCCGTCCCGCCCTCCTCCGAGAGACCCGACGCGGTGAAGACCGTGCGGCCCCCGGAGCCGCCGATCATCCGGTCGGAGACCTTGGCCGAGTCGGCCGCCATGGCGCTCTCGGCGCCGCCCCCGCCGCTCGTCGTCCCGGCGTCGCCGAGCACGATCGGGGCCTGAGCGGTCGACGCGACCTGGGTGCCGTCGCCCGTGCGACCGAGGGCGAACCCACCCCCGCCCACGACCGCGATCCCCACCACGGCGGCGGCGACCTGGAGCCAACGGGCCGGGCGCCCCGCACGACCGGCCCGCCGCACGGCGAGCTCGTCGGGCACCGCGGCGTCGGGCGATGCCACGCCAGGCCCGGCAGCACCGTCGGGCCCGGCGGCGAGGTCGCCCGTGCGGGCCGTGACTGCCGCGCGCAGCCGCGCCGTGTCGGGCTCGGCCGTCGCACCGGGGTCGGCCGCGCGCACACGGTCGAAAGGCTCGTCGGGGGACGTGGGAGGCGTGCTGGTCATCGTGACCTCCAGGGGTCAGGGCATGTGGTGCAGGGGCGGATGTCTCTGCCCCTTCTGTGTCGCTCGGGGCGTCCGGCTTGCAGGGCGGCCGGTCCTCAGGTGAGGACCCGCTCGTCCCACGCCTCGCGCAGCCGGGCCCGGGCACGCGACAGCGCCGCGTCCGCCCCGCCGCGCGAGATGCCCAGCACCTCGGCGAGGGCGTCGCCCGAGAGCCCTTCCCACGCGCCGAGCAGCAGGATGCGCCGGTCCCGGGGGCTCAGGCGCGCGAGGACGTCGCGCACCTGCTCGTCGGCGACCGCGAGGGTCGCCGGGTCGTCGTCGTCGATCACCTCGGGCAGCACGTCGACCGGCGTCGGGCGGCCCTTGCGCCGATGGTTGGCCAGCACGAACCCCGCCGTGCGGTACAGCCACGGCAGCTCGGCGCCGTCGGGCACGTCGGCACGGCGACGCCACGCGACGGCGAGCACGTCGGCCGCAAGATCCTCGGCCTCGCCGTGGCCCGCGCGGCGCACGAAGTAGCGGAAGACCGCGGTGCCGTGCACGTGCACGACGTCCTCGAACCAGGCCGCGTCGTGCACGGGCGTCCCGCTCGTCGGGTCGTCGGGCTCCTGCTCGGTCCGCGGCGGCACGGCGACTCCTGGGTTCCGGGGGCTTGGTCGGACGACAGCTCCTGCACCTGGCCTGTGTCACGGCCTGGCTGCATCTTGCACCCTGCCCCGGAGATCTCTCAGCGGACGCTCAGGACCCCCGTGGCGTCGGCCACGGGGGTCCTGAACCGTCCTGCGCGGCGGCCCCTACAGCCCGTCGGCCACCTCGGCCGTGACCTGCAGCCACGCCTCGCGGGTGCGCCGCGACAGCGCGTCGTACCCGATGGGTCCGCCGCTCACGAGCCCCCGGTCGTGCGGGACGTCGACCACGGTGCGGGTCAGCGCACCGAAGTGCTCGTGCAGGCGCCGGCGCAGCCGCCGGTCGACGCGCGATTCGGGCGCCGAGAGCACGGTCACGGCCTGCCGCACCAGGTCCTGGTGACCCGTCGCCCGCAGCGCGTCGATCGCCCACGCCGCCGACTGCGCGGTGTCCTCGCGCACCGTCGACACGAGCACGAGCTGATCGGCCACGTCGATCGCGGCCTGCCAGTTCGAGGCGCGCATGTTGTTGCCAGTGTCGATGACCATGACCCGGTAGAACCGCTCGAGCGTGCGGTGCAGCTCCGAGAACGCGGCCGCGTCGACCGACGCGGCGGACGCGGCGTCCTCGTCCGAGGCGAGCACGTCGAACTGCGACGAACCCTGCGAGCGCACGTAGTTGTCGAGGTCGCCCACGCGGGCCACCTGCAGGTCGGTGAACCGCGAGAGGTTCTGCAGCAGGTTGACGGCTGTGTTCGTGTGCCGCGCGTGCTCCGAGCGCCAGCCGAGCGTGCCGCGCGTCTCGTTGTTGTCCCACGCGAGCGTGTACCCGCCCCGGTGGATGCCGAACGTCGAGGCCAGCAGCAGCGTCGCTGTCGTCTTGTGCGCGCCCCCCTTGGGGTTGATCACGACGATCGTCTTGGGCCCGTCGAGGCTGCGCTGCACCGCCCGCACGGCGTCGCGGTGCCGGTGCTCGTCCCGCCCGGGGCGCAGCGTGACCAGCCCGAGCGTTGCCCGGCGCACCCCCCCGCGCCAGCCGTGCTCGGCGGGGCCGTGCGGGCTCTGCGAGCGCGTCGCGAGCAGGTCGTCGAGGGTCGGCAGCGTCGCGGCGTCGTCGTCGGGGGCGGCCGCGGGACGCCGGGTGGTGCGCGTGGACCGCAGCCGGGGCGACGGCGCCGCGTCGGGCACCACCGGGATCGTGCGGGTCTCGTCGTCGAGCTCGGTGGACGGTTCGGGATCCGCGCCCGGTATCGCCTCCTCGACCCGCCCGTCGGGGTGGATCACGAGCGACCACAGCCCGTCCGGGTCCTCGACCTCGGCCGCGAGCGGCCGCCCTGCGCGTCCCGCGAGCTCGGCGATCAGCCCGGTGACGGCGGCCCCGGCCTCCGACATGCTGCCCGTGGCGACGCGCTGCACGATGCCCTCGATGACGATCTCGCCCGTGCCGTCCGCCCGGACCACGGCCTGCACGGCCTCCGACGGGTGCACGTCCTGCGCAACGGATCCTGGTTCACTCATGAGTCAGGCCTTCCATCGTCGACGGTGAGATGCCGGACCGAACCTACGCTGCCCGGGACATATACGCCTAGTCAGGGGCATATCAGACACCGTTTCGCCGGGCCGGGCACGGTGCGCGCGCCTACGCTCGGGACGTGTGAGGCCATTCCTGCTGCTGGCGTCGAGGGGGGAGCAGACCGCGGCCGACGACGAGTACGCCGCGTTCCTGAGGTTCGGTGGCCTGACCCCGGACCGTCTGCACCGTGTCCGCATGGAGGCCGGGCCGCTGCCCCCGATCGACCTCGACCGCTACGCGGGCGTGCTCGTGGGCGGCAGCCCGTTCAGCTCGTCGGACCCGGAGCAGGCCAAGCCCCCCGTGCAGCGCCGCGTCGAGGCCGAGCTGCGCCCTTTGCTCGACGAGATCGTGGCGCGCGACACCCCGTTCCTGGGGGCCTGCTACGGCGTGGGGACGCTCGGCGTGCACCAGGGTGCGGTCATCGACGCACGGTTCGCCGAACCCGTGGGTCCCGTGCCCGTCACCCTGACCGACGAGGGCGTGGCCGACCCTCTCCTGGCCGGGCTGCCGCGCACCTTCGAGGCGTTCGTGGGGCACAAGGAGGCCTGCTCGGTGCTGCCGCCCGGCGCGACCCTGCTCGCCTCGTCACCGACGTGCCCCGTGCAGATGTTCCGGGTCCGCCGGCACCTGTACGCGACGCAGTTCCACCCCGAGCTCGACGTGGCGGGCATCCTCACGCGCATCGAGGTCTACCGCCACGCCGGGTACTTCGCCCCGCACGAGGCCGACCGGGTCGCGGCCGGGGTGCGGGCCGCCGACGTGCCGTGGCCGCACCTCGTGCTGCGCAACTTCGTCCGCCTGTTCGGCTGACGGTGCGACCCAGCGTCGCGGGGTCGCACCGTCCGTGCGGCGGTGCGTGCTCATCCGTGCGGAAGGGACCCGTGCGGGTCCGACGCCGTGCCGGACGCCGGGTCGGGGCGCGGCTCGGGGCCCACGGGGCTCACCCCCAGCTCGTGCAGCAGCGAGAGGAACGCTCGCGCGTACGGCTGACCGCGGACCTCACGCTCGAGCCGCGACCAGTCGACCTGCTCGCGCAGCGCCCGGGCGATGGGCAGCAGCCGCGTGTAGTCGCAGAAGTGCTCGCCGAGCACCCGCAGCTTGGCGGAGAGCACGTCGGTCGTGTCGAGCACCGGCATCCGCACCGCGAGCACCTCGAGCACGTCGCTGCGCGCGATCATCTCGTGCGTCACGGGCTCGCCGACCATGCGGAACAGGACGTCCACGAGCGCACCGTGGTGGTACGCCTTGAACAGCCAGTCCTCCGCCGGTTCGACCACGTCGAGGCCGGCTCCCGCGACGGCCGCCATGGCCGCGCGCACGTCGACCTCGGCGACCACGAAGTCGGCGTCGTGGCTCGGTTCAGGTGCGCCCCGGGCCCAGGCCGCGTACCCGCCCACGAGCGCGAACGGGATGCCCGCCCGACTCAGCGCGACGGCCGTCCGGCGCAGCCCGTCCTGCAGGTCCGCTCGACCGTCACCAGGGTCGGCGCGCGGGCCCACCGCAGGCTCGCTGCCGGGGTCGCTGCCCTCCATGAGCCCGTGTGTACACGACGCCGCGCGCAGCCGCAGCCCGGACGGGAGAATCGAGCCGATGCGCCTCGCGACCTTCAACATCCTGCACGGACGGGCCCTGACCGACGGCCGGGTGGACCTCGACCGCTTCGGTGCGGCCGTGCGCGCGCTCGACGCCGACGTGCTCGCGCTCCAAGAGGTCGACCGCGACCAGCCCCGGTCGCACGGGGCCGACCTGACCGAGGTCGCGGCCGAGGCGATGGGGGCCGACGCGCACCGTTTCGTCGCGACGATGCACGGCGAACCGGGGATGTGGTCGGCAGCGACGGGCGACCGGCAGCCCGCGACCGCGAGCTACGGCATCGCGCTGCTCAGCCGCTTCCCGGTCCGGTCGTGGCGGGCGGTGTCGTTGCCGTCGCTGCGTCCGCCCGCGCTCGTGCGGTTCAGCGGCACCTGGCGTGCGGGGCTGGTGCGGGACGAGGCCCGCGCCGCGCTCGCCGCTGTCGTCGAGACCCCCGACGGGCCGCTCACCGTCGTCGCGACCCACCTGACGTTCATCCCCGGCTGGAACGTGGTCCAGCTGCGCCGGCTGGTGCGGGGGCTGCGCAGCCTGCCGCGTCCGCTCGTGCTCATGGGCGACCTCAACATCGAGCTGCGTCGGGCCGCGCTGCTCTCGGGCCTGCGACCGCTCGCCCGAGGTGCCACGTTCCCGCTCGAGGCACCGCGCCACCAGCTCGACCACATCCTGGCCGACGGTGCGATCACGGCCCGCTCGGACGCCGCGTCGCTCGACCTCGGGCTCTCCGACCACCGCGCGCTCGTGGTCGACGTGAGTCTCAGTCGAGCGTCTCGACCGTGAACCAGACCGTCTTGCCGCCCTCGTCGAGCCGCTCGACCCCCCAGGCCGAGGACAGCGCCTCGACGAGCGCCATGCCGCGACCGCTCGGCGCGGTGGGCTCGGGGTGCTGCACCCGAGGACGCGCGGCGCTCTCGTCGGTCACCTCGACGCGG
Organism: Cellulomonas sp. P22; assembly: GCF_044392165.1. Taxonomy (NCBI): domain Bacteria; kingdom Bacillati; phylum Actinomycetota; class Actinomycetes; order Micrococcales; family Cellulomonadaceae; genus Cellulomonas; species Cellulomonas sp. P22. The sequence goes on along the minus strand of NZ_JBISBW010000020.1, from coordinate 65,949 downwards.
ACCTCGTCCTGGTAGATGCGCACGTGCACCCGGACCTCGCCGTCGGAGGGTCCGTGCAGCACGGCGTTGGCCACGAGCTCGCCCGCGAGCAGCTCGACCACCTGGTTGGAGGCGCCGTGCACGCCTGCGGCCGCGACGGCCCGCATGATCCAGTGCCGTGCCGCGCGCGGTGCCGATCGTTCGGCGCGCAGCACCAGCTCGCCGGTCTCGGCCAGCGCCTCCCGGCGCCGCACGCTGCCGGCGCTTCGCAGCTCTCGGACGTTGCCCACCGGTCCACTGTGCCCGACGTGAGGACGCTTCGCCGCACGAACCGGGGGGTCGATCTGTACCCGTGTCCAACTTGCCGTACTTGCGACCGCGGGGTAATGCCCGGGTCGTCCGACCTGCCCGGGGACGTCCCCCGGGCGTCGCGCCGGACGCGCGTCAGCCGCCCCCGGGCCCTAGCCTGACGGGATCCGGGCGGGGCCGGGAGACGAGCTCTCGGCACCCGACCGGCACTCACGGGCAGGGGGGTGCGAGCCGGTGCCAGGGACGCGCGCGACCCCCGATCCGTTGAGCTACCGGAGCCCGCGCGGCCGCTGGGTGCTGCTTGCGACCGTGCTCGGGTCGGCGCTCGCGTTCGTCGACGCGACCATCGTCACGATCGCGCTGCCGCGCATCGGCACCGAGCTCGGCGCGGGCACCGCGGACCTGCAGTGGACAGTCAACGGGTACGCCCTGACGCTCGCCGCGTTCCTGCTGCTGGGCGGTTCGCTCGGTGACCGGCTCGGGCGCCGACGGGTGTTCGTCGTGGGGGTGGTGTGGTTCGCCGCGGCGTCGCTGCTGTGCGCGCTCGCCCCGACCGTGGGCACGCTGATCGGCGCGCGAATCCTGCAGGGCGTGGGCGGCGCGCTGCTCACGCCGGGCTCGCTCGCGATCCTCCAGTCGTCGTTCGCGGAGGCCGACCGGGGCCGGGCGATCGGCGCCTGGTCGGGTCTGGGCGGCATCGCAGGGGCCGCCGCTCCGTTCCTCGGGGGGTGGATCCTCGAGGTCGCGAGCTGGCGGTGGATCTTCCTGGTCAACCTCCCGCTCGCCGCCGTCGTCGTCGTGGTCGCGCTGCGGCACGTCCCCGAGACGTCCGACCCGGACGCGACCCCCCACCTGGACGTGGGCGGGACCGTGCTCGGCGCGGTGGGTCTCGCGGGCCTGACCGCGGGGTTCACCGCGTGGCCCGACCTGGGCCCGGGCGACGTGCGCGTGTGGGGCACGCTCACCCTGGGGGTGCTCGCACTCGTCGCGTTCGTGCTGGTCGAGGCCCGCTCGGCGCACCCGCTGCTGCCCGTGCACCTGTTCGGCTGGCGCCCGTTCAGCGCGACAAACGCCGCCACCTTCGTCATCTACGCGGCCCTCGCCGGGGTCTTCTTCTTCCTCGTCGTGACCCTGCAGGTCGTCTCCGGGTACTCGCCGCTCGCGGCGGGCCTGGCACCCCTGCCCGTCACGCTCCTGATGCTGCTGCTCTCCCCGCGCGCGGGAGCGATGGGCACCCGCATCGGCCCGCGGCTGCCCATGAGCCTTGGCCCGCTGGGCTGCGCGGCGGGGGTTCTGTGGCTCGCACGCATCGGGCCCGACGCGCCTTACGCGACGGCCGTGCTGCCCGGCGTGATCGTGCTCGGGCTGGGGCTCTCGCTGACCGTCGCGCCGCTCACCTCGACGGCGCTCGGCGCTGCCCCCGACCACCTCGCCGGGGTCGCGAGCGGGGTCAACAACGCCGTGGCGCGCATCGCGAGCCTGCTGGCCGTGGCCGTGCTGCCGCTGGTCGCGGGGGTCGGGGCCAGCCTCAACGACGCGGCAACGCTCGCCCCCGCGAACCGCACCGCGATGCTCGTGTGCGCCGGGCTCATGGTCGCGGGCGGGGTGGTCTCGCTCGTCGGGGTGCCCTCGTCGGTCGCCGCGGTGCGCCCTCCCGACGGCCGCACGTCGGTGGCATGAGACACCATGGGTGCGTGCCCGACTACCTCGCCCTGATCACCGTCCACGACGTGCCCGACGAGGACGTGCGCGCGGGCATGTCCGACGCGCTGGGCGCGACCGGCGACGACCGCACCCACGACCCGCTGCCCCCGACCGGCGGGCGCGTGACGTTCGAGGTGCCCGGCGAGGCCCCCGACCTCGCGACCGCGATCGACACCGCGCACCGGCACGCGGCGGAGCTGCTCGACGGCTTCGTGTGGGAGGTCGAGGTGGACCCGCGCTGACCGTGCAGCCGTGCGCGGTCCGGCTCAGTGCGCCGGGTGCCCCGGCTCGGGTGCCGGGCGCCACACGCGCGACTCGGACGGCATGAGCACCCACAGGATCGGGTAGACCAGCAGCTGGCTGCCCGGCACCACCATGAGCAGCAGCACGAAGAGCAGCCGCGCGGCCCACGGCCCGATGCCGAAGCGCCGGCCGAGGCCCGCGCACACGCCGGCGACCACCCGGCCGTGCACGGGCCGGATGAGGCCTTCGCGGCCGAGGGTCTGGTGGAGGTCGTTCATGTGCCCGCTCTCGTCTCCGGTGCCGTGAGGATCCGCCGGCCTGGTCGTCGTGCACCGTGACGACCCGACCGTTCCAGCGTGCCGCGCCGTGCACCCCGTCCGCATCGGGGACGTCCCCCGGCAGACCCTGAGCGGGCCCTGAGCCGGCAGCGCGTCCGCACCGGGGAGTCCCCCCGACCCCCGGTGCGGACGTGCAACCGGCTCAGGACACCGGGGTCACGTCCTGGCGGTAGACGGTCCCGGGATCGGCCCGGAGCCGGGGCACGAGCTGGGCGACGACCGTCGGTGCGCGCGTCGTCCACGAGGACCCGCACGCGGTGTCTGCCTCGTTCATGTCCCACCCCCCGACAGCGTGCCCCCGCCGCCTGTCGTGGGCCCCGCGGCCACCCGCACGCCGCCCCAGACCCGATGCTGCGAATCTAGACCGGGTGGACATAGGCCGCGATTCGACGCCCCTCCCCCAACCCCAACCCCGCGAGATAGAGCGTGCGCGCCGAGATAGAGCCCTCCCCCGCTCTATCTCGGCGCGCAGGCACTACCTCGGCGAACGGGTGGGTGAGGGGGTTGCGTGGACCGGGGTCCAGCGGGGCCCGGCGCGGCGGGTCAGGGTGGGGCGGGCCGTGACGGCGAGACGCTCGACGGTTGCGACGACGTGCTGCGCGACGGCGAACGCCCGGTCGTCGTCGGCCACCGTGAACCGGACCGTGATCCTGGCCTCGCCGCTGACCACGCCGATGTCGGAGGCCTCGACGGTCGCCAGGGTGCGGGCCGCCGCGGCGGCGGAGGGCAGCACGTCGGCGGGCTCGGCGCCGGGACGCAGCAGGCCGACGCCCATGGCGACGCGGTAGGACGGCACGCGGGCGTCAGGCGGCGACGACGCGCACGCCGCCGGCCACGAGCTCGAGGTGGACGGCGCCGAGGTCCGCGACGACCAGGTCGGCGTCGAGCTCGTCCGCGGGGTGCGTCGTGGCGAGGCCCAGCGTCGTGGCGCCCGCCCGACGTCCCGCCAGGAGGCCCGCCGGCGCGTCCTCGACGACCAGGCAGCGTGCGGGGTCGACGCCCAGCAGCTGCGCGCCACGCACGAAGGGCTCAGGGTCGGGCTTGCCGCGAGCGACGTCGTCCCGGGTCACGACGACCACCGGGCGACGCACCCCGCCCGCACCGAGGCGAGCCTCGGCGAGCGCGGTGCCGCACGACGTGACGACGGCGCACAGCCCCGCGGGCACCAGCAGGTCGAGCGCGGCCCGGACCCCGGGCAGCAGCACGACGCCCTCGGTGTCGGCGACCTCGAGCTCGGCGATCCGCTCGAGCGCGAGCGCACGGGTGCGTGCGTCGCGGTCGGCGAGGAGCACGTCCAGGGTGTCGGCAGCGGGCATGCCGTGGAACGCGAAGCCGTCGCTGACGAGCGCGGGGATGTCGAGCTCGCGCCCGAGCTGCCGCCAGGACCGCTCGACCGCGGCGGTCGACGACACGAGCGTGCCGTCCATGTCGAACAGCACCGCCTCGAACACCCGCCCCTCGAGCAGCACCCGTCCACCGGCCCCCACACCCGACCCCACCACCGCACCCGTCACCCCCTCACGATCCCACGCCCCACCCCGGTACCCGCCGAGGTAGAGCGTTCGCGTCGAGGGAGAGCCCCGGGCCGCTCCAGCTCGACGCGAACGCTCTACCTCAGCGATCTGGGGGGTGGGCCTTAGGGGTGGGGGTGGCGAATCGGGGTGGGCTCGGGGCGGGTGACGGATGTGGGGGGTGGGGGCTTAGGGCGAGCGTGGGAGCAGGCAGAGAGCCTGGGGCGCGAGGGAAGGACAGGGCGATGAGCGACATGTGGGGGCAGGGCGAGGCTTTCGAGGCGGAGATCGCCTACCGGCGCGAGCGGCTGTACAACGACACCGTGGGGTCGGGACCGCGTCGGCCGGCGGCACGTCACGGCAGGGACCCGCGCGTGCGGGTGCGGCTGTGGCGCGTGCTGCGAGGTGCGGCGGTACGTGGGTGACCGCTGACAAGATCGGGGGCATGAGCCGCACAGCGACACCGACGCCGTTCGTGGCCCGCGCGGAGCAGGTCGAGCAGATCGTCGCCGCGCTCGGGCGTGCGGCGCAGGGCCGCCCCGGCATGGTGCTCGTGGGCGCCGACGCCGGGGTCGGCAAGACCCGGCTGCTGCAGCGCGCGGGCGAGCTCGCCGCGCAGGCCGGCGCGACCGTCGTCACCGTGCACTGCGTCGACCTGGGCGAGATAGGCCTGCCGTACCTGCCGTTCGCCGAGGCGCTCGCCCAGCTGCGCGTCGACGCCGCCGACACGGTCGAGCACGCGCTCGAGTCCCGGCCCGCGCTCGGACGGCTGCTGCCCACCGGGAACCACGAGCTGCCCGACGCCGAGGACCAGACCAGCCGGCTCCAGCTCTTCGACGGGTTGTCCGCGGTGCTCGCCGCCGCCGGACGGCCCGGGGCGCCGCTGCTGCTGCTCGTCGAGGACCTGCACTGGGCCGATGCGTCGAGCCGGGACGTGCTGCGGTTCCTGCTGGCCCGCATGCGCGCCGAGCACGTGCTCGTGGTCGCGAGCTACCGCACCGACGACCTGCACCGCCGCCACCCGCTGCGCCCCATGCTCGCCGAGATGACGCGCCACCCGCGGGTCGAGCGGATCGACCTGGCGCCGTTCACCGCCGACGAGCTCCGCGAGTTCACGACCGCGCTGCTGGGCCGGGCGCTGCCCGAGGCCAGCCTGCTGCGGGTCAGCGAACGCTCCGAGGGCAACGCGTACTTCGCCGAGGAGCTGCTCGAGGCCGGCGCCGCGGAGGCGCACCTCCCGCTGACCCTGCGCGAGGTGCTGCGGGCGCGGCTCGAGCAGCTCGACCCGGCGGTGCAGCGTCTCGCCCAGGTCGCGTCGGTCGCGGGCCGACGGGTCGGCGAGCCGCTGCTGCGTGCTGTCGCGCTCGACGTGGCCGGCCAGGACCCCGGCGCCGCGGACGCGTTCGACACCGCGCTGCGTGAGGCTGTGGCCCATCACGTGCTGCACGGCGAGGACGGTCGCATCGCGTTCCGGCACGCGCTGCTCGCCGAGGCGGTGTACGCCGATGTGCTGCCCGGTGACGTGGTCGCCCTGCACCGCAGCTACCTGCGGGCGTTGGCCGCCGACCCCCGTCTCGGGCCGCCGTCGCGCGTCGCGGTGCACGCGCTGCGGGCTCACGACCTGCCGACGGCGCTGCGCGCCTCGCACGCGGCCGCCCGCGACGCGGCCCAGGTGCTCGCCCCCGCCGAGGAGCTGCGCCAGCTCGAGACCGTCCTCGAGCTGTGGGACGCCGTGCCCGACGCACCCGAGCTGCTGGGCGAGGACCGCGTCGACGTCACGATGGCCGCGGCGGGCGCGGCCAGCCGCGCGGGCGAGCTCGAGCGGGCGATCGCCCTGACCCGGCTCGCGGTCGACGCCTCGGCCGACGGCGACCCGACCCGGCGCGCCCAGGTCCGCACCATGCTCGCCCGCCACCTGCTCTCCGCGGAGCACCTCGAGGAGGCCTACGACGAGTCGACGCGGGTCCTCGCAGACCTGGGCACCGACGCCCCGCCCGACGCGCTGCCGTGGGCCCTCGCGACGCATGCGCGCGCCGCATCCAACCTCGACCGTGACGAGGAGGCGCTGCGCAGCGCCGACGCCGCCGTGGCCAGGGCCCGCGAGGTCGGCGACGCCGCCGCGGAGGCCGACGCCCTCGCGACCCAGGCCGTGCTCGTGGTCGACGACCCGGAGCACGCGGCCGAGCTGCTCGCCCAGGCCGTCGAGCGCGCCCGCGAGGCCGGTGACCTGGGGACCGAGCTGCGTTCGAGGTACAACCTGACGACCACCCACTACTACGCGGGGCGCCTGACCGAGGCGTTCGACGACGCGACCCGCGCGATCGGGCTGGCCCGGGACAGGGGGCTGTCGCTGAGCCCCTACGGCTCCGACGTGTGGATCTTCTCCGAGATCATCCGCTACGCCCTCGGCGACCTCACACCCGCACCCGTCGACCACCCGCCCACCGGTGGCGCCTCGACGTCGCTCATCACGGCGATCGGGCTGTACTCGGCGGTCGCCCGCGGCGACGCGGACGTGATCGACAGGGGCCGGGCGCTGCGCACCGAGTGGGACCGCGACGGTCAGCTCGCCCTGATCGCAGGCAGCTGCACGATCGAGGCCCTCACCTGGGCGGACCGGCTCGACGAGGCCCTCGAGCTCGCGGTCGAGCTGCTCGACCACCTGGGACGGACCTGGGACGACTGGTTCCTGGGCGGCATCCGGCTGGCGGCGCTGGCCCTGGCCGCGCTCGCCGACGGCGCCGCGCACGATCGGCTGGTCGGTCGCGAACCCCAGGGGCGGATGGCCGCCGGGGAGCCGCTCCTCGCGCGTGCCGTGGCGACCGCCGAGCGGGGGCGCCCGCGTGGTGGCCAGCTGGGCCCCGAGGGCCGGGCGTGGTTGGCCCGCGCGCACGCCGAGCACTCGCGGCTCACCGGGGTCAACGACCCCGCGCTCTGGCGGGCGGCGACCGGTGCGTTCGCCTACGGCCACCGCTACGACGGCGCCCGCACCCGGGCCCGGTGGGCCGAGTCGCTGCTCGAGGCGGGTGACCGCGACGGCGCACTGACCGAGGCGACGACGGCCCTGCTCGACGCACGCGACATGGGCGCTGTGCCGCTCACCGAGTGGGTCGAGGCGCTGGGCCGTCGCGGACGGCTCGACCTGCCCGGGGTGCGGGCGGCTGCGACCGACGTGCTCACCGCGCGCGAGGCCGAGGTGCTCGCCCTCGTCGCGCAGGGGCTGACGAACCGGCAGATCGGCGAGCGGCTGTACATCAGCGGCAAGACCGTGAGCGTGCACGTGTCGAACCTGCTCGCCAAGCTCGGGGCGTCGGGGCGGGCCGAGGCCGTGACGGTCGCGCACCGGCGTGGGCTGATCGGGGTGGGCTGATCGACGCGGGCTGATCGGCGTGGCTGACCGGCGCAGGCGGGAACATCTCGGGCAGCACGGCCGTTCTGCTCGGATGGCTACCGTCGTGACGTCCGCCGATCCAGCCCTTCCCACCGTCCTCGCGGAGGCCTCCCCTGCCGCCCTCGGCTTCGATCCGACCGCCGACGCGTCGGCCGAGCTCGACAGGCAGGTGCAGGCGTACGTCGAGCTCGGGCTGCCCGCGCTGCTCGGCCTCGACGTCGACGGGCTGCGGGCCGCCGCGGAGCCGTTGCGGCCGATCGTCGCCGACCTGCCGCTCGCCCCTGCGGACGCCGGCCCGGACCACGTGCCGTTCGTCGTGGTGCTGCATCCCGGGGCGTACGCCCCGGGGTTCGACGTCGACGACGCCGTGCCGGCGATGCGCCGGCGGGCCCGGCGCGGGGTGAGCGTGATCGGGCACGCGGAGCTCAGCACGTACCGGCCCATCGAGGGCGTCACGGTGCCCGACGGCACCGCCTACCTGCTGCTCGACGTCGACACGGGTTCGGAGCTGTGCAACGTACGCCCCGAGGACGCGCTGGTCACCGTGCAGGGCCGCGGCCGCACGCCGCTGACGATCGCCGAGGGGGTCGCGCTGACCACGGTGCGGCCCGACATGCTGCGCCCGAACAGGTGCTACTCGCTGATGGGTTCGCGCGCCTCGAACCAGCGGGTGCCCGCGGTGTGGATCAGCGAGCGCCGGGCGAAGCTGGGCTGGTGCTGGGACCGCAACCCCCACACGTGGCTCGGTGCCGCGTCGGCCGCCGGGCGTGCGGGGGCCTGACGTCTCCCTGTGAGCGCCTCGCAGCCGCGCGAGTTACGCTCCGCTCGTCCGGTCCATCGCCTGCCCGTCCACCGCGCAGGTGGTGCGGCCCGCACGAGAGGAGACCGCCATCGCTCGTTCCATAGTGTTCGTCCACGGTCTGCGGACGTCTTCCACGATCTGGGACCGCCAGGTGGCCGCGATGACGCGCTCGGGCCACCGCACCCTCGCCGTCGACCTGCCCGGCCATGGCTCCCGCACCGCTGAGCGGTTCACGCTCGAGGGTGCGCTCGAGACGGTCGACGACGCCGTCGCCTCGTGCGACGAGCCGCCGCTGCTGGTGGGGCTGTCGCTCGGGGGCTACACGTCGCTCGCGTACGCGGCCGAGCACCAGGACCGCCTGGGCGGGGTCGTCCTCGCGGGCTGCTCGACCGAGCTCCGCGGCAAGCCGATCGCGACGTACCGCCGGCTGTCGAACCACGTGAGCCGCACCTTCGGGGTCGGCGGCGCGAACTGGCACGTGGTCAGCGACATGCTCGGTTCGCTCAAGGGCTACTCGTCGCTCGGGTACCTGCGAGGGCTGCAGCTGCCCGTGTGGTTCGTCAACGGCATGCGGGACCCGCTGCGCCTCGACGAGCGGCGCTACCTCGAGGCCGTGCCGGGGGCCCGGCTGACGGTCGTGCCCGGTGCCGGGCACGACGTGAACAGCCACGCGCCGATAGCGTTCAACCGCATCCTGCTCGACGCCGCGCACCGCTGGCGGGCCGAGCGTGCCCCGTGGCCCCTCCGGGCTCCCGGGCTGCTCGCCACGGCCTGACCCCCCCGGGTCACGGCCCGCTGCGCACGGGAACCGTCCCCGCCTGCGGACGACGCGTGCGCGCGGGACCTTCTGCTCTGGTCCGGCACGGGACCGCGCGGAGACGCTCGGGGCATGGCCGACGACACGCTCCCCGCCCCCGTCCGCCGCTGGCTCGACGCCGCGTGGGCCGGCTGTCGTGACCGGCCCACCACGCTCGTGCTCGGGGGTCGCGCCCGGATGTGGCGCCCGCGCATGCCGACGATGCGGCTCGACACCCGGATCAGCGCCCGGCTGGGCCGCGACCGGGTGTCCGAGTTCGCTGTGCGCTGCGGGCCCCTGACGCTGCTGCGCGGGCTCGACGCGACGGTCGACGGCCGGAGCGCCTCACGCGTAGGACGGCAGGTCTCCGTGGGTCCCGAGGTCGACCAGGGCTCGCTGCTGTCGCTGTGGGGCGAGGCGGCCGTCTACCCCTCAGCGTGGCCGCACCTGCCCGGGCTGCGCTGGGAGCACCTCGACGGGTGGGGCGCGTGGCTGCGGCTGCCGCTGCCCACGGGCGAGGAGACGGCGCTGGTGACGTTCGACCCGCAGACGGGGTTCCCCGCCCGCTTCGAGGTCGACCGGTTCAAGGGGGCCGGCGGGCCGCGCACCCCGTGGTCGGGCGAGTACCGCGACTGGCGCACTGTCGCCGGCGTACCCGTCGCGCACCGGCTCGTGGTGCAGTGGGGCGACGAGGCGCGGCCCTGGTTCGACCTCACCGTCACGGACGTGCAGGTCGACGCGCCCGTGCAGGCGGCCCTGGCCCGCGGGCGCGCCCTGCTCGCGGGCACCCATGCGCCGGGCGGCGACGGCGCGCTGGCCTGACCGCTCGGCCGGTCCGCGCTCGGCCGTCCGGGGTCAGCTGGGCTCGGGGTCAGCTGGGCTCGGGCTCAGCTCGGTCCGCGCTCAGATCGTCCCGCCGGGGGCGACGTGCCCGTCGGGCGTGCGCAGGGTCGTGTCGGGCCCGGGGAAGACGAGCGTGCGCTCCCCCGTGTCCTCCCACTCGACGACGAACGGCGGGGTGCCGTCGTCGTGCCGCAGCTCGACCACGAGCCCTGCGCGGACGTGCCCCCCGACCACCCCCGAGCTGTTCACGATGTGGTCTCCCACGGTTGCCTTCATCGCGTTCCCCCTGTGCCGGTCATCTGCCGTCGTCTGCCGTCGTCTGCGGTCCACCCGGTGCACCTCCATCATGCGCGCGCCTCCGGGGCTCGCGCTCGACGGGGCGGCCCGCGGCGCGGTCGCACGACGCGGGGCCGCCGATCCCTCCACAAGCGCGCCGGGCGGCCGACCGGAAGGGTGACACCGTCCTCCCCGGGGAGCCCGTCATGCCGCTGCACCCTCTCCGCCGTCCGCTCGTCGTTCCCGCCGTCCTGGTGGTCGCGGCCCTGACCGTGGGCGTCGGCCCCGCGGCGCAGGCACCGACGGTGCGCGTCACGTCCGGTGGCACCGCCGGGACGGCGTCGACCGCGTCGCAGCTGCTCACGCCCGAGCACGGGATGCTGGTGGGGGCGTTCGTGCAGCCGCGCGACGGCCAGGGCTCGGAGGCGGCGGTCGCGACGTTCGAGCAGGCGACGGGGCGCAAGCTCGACCTGCAGCGCTGGTACGCCCGGTGGGACGAGCCGATGCCGCCGGCCCCGGTGGTCGCGACCCTGCGCCGCGGCCGCACGCCGGTCCTGTCGATCGAGCCGAGACGGCTCGACGGCAGCAAGGTCTCGTGGGCGTCGATCGCGTCGGGAGCGCACGACGCCGAGATCAGGGCGCAGGCCGCGGGGGTCGCGAGCCTCGTCGAGCCGGTGTTCCTGGTGCTGCACCACGAGCCCGACCAGGCGGCCGGGTACGGCACGCCCGCGGAGTTCCGGGCGGCGTGGCGGCACTACGTCGAGGTGGTGCGTGACGCCGGGGTCACGAACGTCGCGTGGACGTGGGTCGTGACGCCGGGCAGCTTCGGGTCGGCACCGTCGACCGCGGGGGCCGACGCGTTCTACCCGGGCGACGACGTGGTCGACTGGATCGCCCTCGATCCGTACAACTGGTACGGCTGCGCCCCGTCGAAGCCGCCGACGTGGCGGTCGCTCGCGGAGGTCGCGGGGCCGTTCCGCCGCTGGGCCCAGGGCCACGACAAGCCGCTGATGCTCGCGGAATGGGGCACGGTCGAGGACCCGGCCGATGCCGGTCGCAAGGCCCGGTGGTACACCGAGGCCCTCGAGACGCTCGCGACGTGGCCCGAGGTCAAGGCGGTGTCGATCTTCCACCAGCTCGGGACGTGCGCGTGGTGGGTCGACTCGTCGACCGCGTCGCTCGCGGGCTACGCGCGAGCCGTCTCGGCGGGCGTGACGCACGGGAGGGCGTCCGCGTGGCTCGTGCCGTCGACCACGCACGGCTCGGCGCCGCTCGCGGTCACGTTCGACGCCTCGGGCAGCACGGGGGCGGGCTCGCCCAGCGGCTCCGGGGTCGTGACGTGGGAGCTGGATCCGGGCGACGGGTCGCCCACCGCCCGTGGGGTCGGCACCCCGCCTGCGGCGCTCGGGCACACCTACGGCGCGGGCGGGTTCGCGGCGCGCCTGACGGTCACCGACGCGACGGGCGCGACGAGCACCGACACCGTCGCTGTCACCTCGGCCCCGGCGCCGACGGTCGCCCTGGCCGAGGGCGCGGTCGACACGACGGGGGCCGAGCTGCGCGCGTGGGTGGACCCGCGGGGCCACGCGGCCACCGTGCACCTGACGTGGGCGCCGACCGACCCGGGGACGACCGACACGGCGACGACCGACGCGGCGACGACCCAGCCCGGCGCCGGCCAGGGCGACGGCACCGGGGCCGGCGACAGCGGCGGCACCGGCGAGGTGTGGCTGACCGTCCCGGCCGTCACCTACGCCCGCGCCCTGTCGCACCGGGTCGACGACCTGCTCCCGGGCACGTCGTACACCTGGACGGTGACCGCCTCGAGCGACGCGGGGTCCACGACCCTGAGCCGCACGTTCCGCACGGCCGGGCCGCCCACCACGTCCTCGACCTGGTCGGAGGACCGCACCTCGACCTCGGTCACGCTGCGCGCCCTCGTGCACCCGAACCGGCTGCCCACGCAGGTGTGGTTCGAGTGGGGGCCGGCGGGCGAGGTGCCGGCACAGACGTCGCCCACGCTGCTCGACGCGACGTTCGAGAAGTCGGCCACGGTCACGTTGAGCCGTCTGCTGCCGGCGACGACCTACACGTTCCGGGTCGTGGCGCAGAACACGATGGGTCTGACACGCGGGCCGCTGCGGACCGTCACCACGTCGCGACAGCCGTCATGACCTGGGGAGAGGGGTGTCCGGGGGCACCCCGAAGGTGGCATGCGGCGCCCGACGGCGGCCGAACAGGGCGTCCACGGAGCGTTCCGCGACGGTCCACTTCCCGACGGCAGTCGTCCGCGGGGGCGTTCATGGTGGAAGATCAGGGGGATGCCCTACCGACCAGCCGGGAAACCGCGCCCCCTCGCGAACAGTCCCTTCAACGCCGCCCGTGAGGCGGCACTCGCTGCGATCGTGCCGTTGCCTGTCGGCACGCGCGTCTCGCACGAGCGACACGGCCTCGGCCGGGTCGTCGCGCTCGACGGCGATGCGGCAGTCATCGTCGACTTCGGCAACGGCGAACGTCGCCGCGTCGCGCTCAACAGCCCCAAGATCGAACGCCTCTGACCCTGCGGGGTCAGAGGCGTCCTGGTGTGCCGGGCATTCGGCGCCAGAGCGCTGGCTGTGGGGTCGGTGTCGCACCGCCCCCACGCCGATCGGTCAGCCGACGGGCATCCACACGCGCATGGTCGACGGTCCCCGGTTGGCCCACGCGTGGTACGGCACGAGCGGTGTGAGCCGCGATGCGCCGGCATGCGGCCGCGGCGCGTCACCATACGGCCACACGCCGTCCTCGGGCTCGTACGTCGCGACGGGCACGAGCACAGCTCCGTCACGCTCGACGGGCGCCGCGTCGGTGCGCACCACGACGGTGTTGACGCCCGCCCCGAGGTCGGTGGACTCGAGCGCCATGACGACGGGTCCGCGCTCGACGGCCACCGCGCCGCGCAGCGCGTCGACCCGCGGGTCGGCGGTGGTCCAGCGAGCCACCACCGGCAGGTCGAGCTCGACCACGTCACCCGCGGCGAAGGCCCCCGTGACGGCCGCGTAGCCCGGTTCGGCCTCCCGGCGCTCGCCGTCGACCGTGAGCACGGCGCCGGTCGCCCAGTCGGGCACCCGCAGCCGCAGCGTCCACGGCACGGTCGCGTCCTCGAGCACGGTGACGCGCACGCGCCCGTCGGCCGGGTACGCCGTCTCGACGCGTACGGCCACCTCACGGCCGTCGTCGAGCCGGGTGCGGATCTCGGCCGGTGCGTACTGGTGCAGCTGCAGGCCGTCGGCGTCGGCGGTGGCGAGGTAGCTGCCGAGAGAGGCGAACGTGCGGGCCACGTTGGTGGGGCAGCACGAGACCTCGAACCAGGGCGCGCGCAGGCTCGAGGACGCCCGCGGGCTCGCCTGCGTCACGTCCGGCACGCTGCCGGGTACCCGCTGGTGCAGGGTGTTGGTGTAGAAGAACGCCCGGCCGTCCTGCGCGGGTGAGGCCGCGACGACGTTGAAGAGCGTGCGTTCGACCGCGTCGGCGTGCACAGCGTCGCCCGTGGCCAGCAGCAGCCGGTGGTTGACCATGATCGAGGCCACGCCGGCGCACGTCTCGGAGTACGCCCGGTCGGACGGCAGCTCGTGGTCGTGCCCGAACGACTCGCCCTCGTGGTGCGCGCCCATGCCGCCCGTCAGGTAGGTGCGCCGGGCGAGCGTCGTCAGCGTCTGGCGGCGCACCGCCTCGAGCAGCTCGGCGTCGCGCTGCTCGACCGCGATGTCCACGGCCCCCGCGGCCAGGTACAGCGCCCGCACCGAGTGCCCGGCCATAACCGTGGTCTCCCGCACCGGGACGTCGTCCTGGAAGTAGCTGCGACCGAACTCGATGTCACCGAGGCGGCCGTGCCCCCGGCGCTCCACGAACAGGGCCGCCTGGTCCAGGTACCGCTGCTCGCCCGTGTACCGGCCGAGCTCGGCGAGAGCCACCTCGATCTCGGGGTGCCCGCACACGTTGTCGATGCCGTCCGGGCCGAAGGTCTCGCACACGTGGTCGGCCACGCGGATCGCGATGTCGACCAGCAGGTCGCGTCCCGTCGTGCGTCCGCGGGCCACCCCCGCCTGGATGAGGTGCCCGTAGCAGTACAGCTCGTGGCCCCACTGCAGGTCGGAGTAGCGCGCGCCCTGGCCGGGACGGCCGTAGTGGGTGTGCAGGTAGCCGTCGGGCTCCTGCACGCGGGCGATGCGCTCGACGAGCGCCCGCAGCCGGGCGTCCATCGCTGCGTCTCCCGTGCGGCCGATCTCCCACGCCATGGCCTCGATGAGCTTGTACACGTCGGAGTCGGCGAACTCCCGGCCGCGGCGGTCCTGGGGCAGGCGCCCCTCGACGGCGGCGTCGAAGTTGCCGGTCCAGCCCATGCGCTCGACCCACGCCTCGCAGTGCTCGATGATCGCCGTCGCGTTGAGCCGCTGGCGCTCGCCCCAGAAGCCGCCGTCGATGCGCACCTCGCCGAGGCCGAGCGGGCGCAGCGCGCCGTTCGACGGGGCGACGGGCAGACCCCGGTCGGGCCGGTCGGCGATCTCGGGGGCGAGGCCGGGGGCGAGCGAGGGCAGGGCGGAGCGAGCCGAGAGAGGCATGGGTGATCCAGCTTCCGGGTGGTGGGCGAACGAGAGCGAGCGGGTGGACGGGCGCGGGAGGCGCCGCGCGACTACTTGACGGCGCCGACGGTCAGACCGTCGCGCAGCTGCTTGTAGGTGCTCATGAACACGATGAGGATCGGCACCGAGGTGATGACGGCCAGCGCCATCAGGCCGGGCCAGTCGATGCCGAACGCGGAGACCTGCTGCGCGAGCAGCGCGCTGAGCGGGTACCTGCCCGGCGTGAGGAAGAAGTTCACCGAGTAGAGGAACTCGCCCCACGAGAGCAAGAAGACGAGCGTGCCGGTCGTCGCGACGCCGTTGCGGGCGATGGGCAGCACGATCGACAGGAACGTGCGCGGGATCGAGGCGCCGTCGATCGAGGCGGCCTCCTCGAGCGCCATCGGCACCCCACGGAAGAACGGTCGCAGCAGCAGCACAGCAAACGGGATGAGCAGGGCGGTGTCGCCGAGGATGACAGCGAAGGTCCTGTCGAGCAGGCCCCACGAGCTGAACACCTGGAACATCGGGATGACCGAGGCCGTCTGCGGCACCATCTGCAGCACGATCAGCAGACCCAGGGCGATGGTGGTGAACCAGCCGCCGAGCCGGGCCAGGCCGTACGCCGCGGGGATCGCGACGAGGAGCACGAGCGCGGTGGTGCTGGTCGCGATGATGACGGACTGCTTCATCGCGAGGAACAGGTCACCGTCGAACGCGTTGACGTAGGCCGCTGTCGTCGGGCGGAAGAACCAGGTGCTCTGGGTCGAGAAGACGTCGGCGGACGTCTTGAAGGAGGTGAGCACGATCCACAGGAGCGGCACCCCGTACATGAGGGTCAGCAGCGCGCGGACGGCGATGTTGACCGGGCCGGCCTTCTTGTTCACGACTCCGACTCCTCTCGGCGGATGCTGCGGGCGTAGATGACGGCCATGACGAGCACGAGCAGCACGGTCACGACCGAGGTCGCGGCGCCGAGGCCGAAGTCGTAGCGGACGAAGGCCTGGATGTATCCGAGGAACGGCAGCGTGTTGGTCGCCGTCCCGGGCCCGCCGTAGGTCATGACGTAGATGAAGTCGAAGCTGCGGAACGCGTAGACGACGGTCAGCACGGTGAGGACGAGGAGCGTGGGCCGGGCGGCCGGCATCATGATGTGCCGGATCTCCTGCCACGGCCGGGCCCCGTCGAGCTGCGCGGCCTCGAAGACCTCGGTCGGGATGGTGAGGATCGCGGCGCGGAACACCAGGGCGTTGAACGGGATCACGGCCCAGGAGTTCACGAAGGCGACCGACATCAGCGCCCAGCTCTGGTCGTACAGGAACGGGACGGTGTCCAGCCCCAGGCCGGTGATGACCGTGTTGAACAGGCCCGCGTCACCGAGCAGGAACTTCCAGACGCTGCCGTTGACGACCGGCGGCAGGGCCCAGACGAACACCATCAGGGCCAGCAGCACGGTGGACCACCTGCCGGTGCCCCGCAGCGCGATCGCGGCCGCCAGACCCCCGACGAGGCCCAGGACGGTGACCACGACCACGAAGATCGCGGTCCGCCAGAGTGCCGAGGGCATGTCGCCCTCGAGGCCCTTGCGGAGGTTCTCGAGCCCGGTGAACACCCACTCGGAGTTCAGCGTGATCGAGGTGACCTTGCTGACGCTCATGCGCACGAGCTGCAGCAAGGGGTAGAACGAGAAGACGGCGAGGAACACCACCGCGGGGGCGATGAAGTACAGCCGGTTGCGCCCCCGGTTCTTGTCGCGCCTGAGCGCTGGTGCCGACGGCACCTTCCTGGTCGGTCGATCGTCCATGGTCAGTGCCATCGGTACCAGCGCCCCTCGGTCTTGGCGGGTCGTTACTTCTGCAGCAGCGACGGCAGCGCGGCCATCACGCTCTCGGCTGCCTTCGCCGGGGTCTGCTGGCCGCCGATCGCGGCGCTCCATGCCTGGCCCACGGTGATCTGCAGGTCGGCCACGCTCGCGGCGGGGACGACGTTGTCGGGGTAGTTCGCCCCGGCGCTGGACAGCGAGTCGGCGAACGGCTTGAGCAGTGGGTTCCCGGTGACGGCCTCGTCGGCCGAGGCGTCGGCCCGCGACGGCAGGCTGCCGACGTTGGTCACGGCGAGCAGCTGGCCCGCGGCGTCGAGGTACGTCTCCTGCAGGTACTCCCACGCGAGCTCGGGGTTCTTGGCGTGCGCGCCGATGCCCTCGCCCTCGCCGCCCAGGTAGACCTTGCCCGAGTCGCCCACGGGCAGCGGCACGACGCCGTACTCGAAGCTCGCGTCCGCCTCAGCGGTGCCCATCTGCCAGTTGCCGTTCGCGGCGAACGCGTAGCCACCGGCGGTGAACTGCTGGAACGGGACGGTCTGGTCCCACGTGACGGACTCCTGCGAGAGCCAGCCGTTGTCGACCCACCCGCGCACCATGGAGAAGCCGGCCTCGAGGTCGGAGGCCTGCGGGTCGGTGTAGTCGAAGCCCTGGCTCGTGAGCCACGGGTACGCCTGCCACTCGCCCTGCGACTGCGGCAGGCCCGAGAGCGTGATGCCACCCTTGCCGGCGTCCTTCGCGGCGGCCATGGCCGTCTCGAGCTCGTCGATCGTGGTGGGCGGCTCGACGCCGATCTCACCGAGCAGGTCGGCGTTGTACCAGAGGCCGAGCAGGTTCACGTAGCCCTGCACCGCGTAGATCGAGTCGTCGACCTGGTGGATGACCGAGTCGGGGAACTGGTCGGCGTCGGCGTACGACCCCCACTGCTCGTCGAGCGGTGCGAGCGCGCCCGCGAGGGCGAGCGTCGAGGCGTCGGCGCCGTTGAAGACGACGACGTCGGGGCCGTTCTTGGCGCCCGCCGCGGCGATGAGCTTGGAGTTGAGCTGGTCGTACGGGACGAAGACGTTCTTGACCTCGACGCCGTCGTGCGTGGCCTCGAACTTGTCGGCGTAGTCGTCCATGAGCTTGACCTGGTTGTCGGCGCTGAAGTAGTGCCAGACGGTCAGCTCGGAGGCGCTGCTGCCCGACGACGCGCCGTCGTCGGAGGCGTCAGTGCTGGAGCAGCCGGTGAGGGCGAGGGCCCCCGTCGCGGCGATGGCGGCCAGGGCGAAGACGCCCTTCCTGTCCTTGATGTTCAACGGATCTCCTCTTTGAGTCCATGCATCCGAGGCCGAGACCCTCGTCGGCCTCGTCCCGCTGCCGTTCCGCTGGTGCGGTACCGGCACGATCCGGCGCAATCTGCGAAACTGGCCGAAACGCTTTTCGGGACGCTAGCATCGGGGCTGCAGCACGGTCAACCTGCCCCGGCGCCGCCCAGCCACGCATCGACGCGTCGGCGGGGCGAGGCCACAGGCACAGGCACAGGCACAGGCACAGGCACAGGGCGCATCGTCGACGACGAGCCGCGCACCAGCACGCACGAGCCGCAGCACCAGGGAGTGACGACGTGGACGCACGCACCAGCGAGACCGAGGACGCCGCGGCCGCGCAGCACGCGCGACCGCGCACCCCCACGCTCAAGGACGTCGCACGCCTGGCCGGCGTCTCGATCGCGACCGCCTCCAAGGCGCTCAACGGCCGCGACAACGTCCACCCCGACACGCGGCGCCGCGTCGTCGAGACCGCCGAGCGCATCTCGTTCACCCCGAACTCGTTGGCCCAGAGCCTGCTCGCCGGGCAGACCGGCACGGTCGGGCTGCTGACCAACGACCTGGAAGGACGCTTCTCGATCCCGGTCCTGATGGGCGCCGAGGACGCGTTCGGCGCCGGCAAGATGTCGGTCTTCCTGTGCGACGCCCGCGAGGACGCGATCCGGGAGCAGTACCACCTGCACGCCCTGCTCGGCCGACGCATCGACGGGCTCATCGTGGTGGGCAGCCGCACCGACCCCCGCCCCTCGCTCGGCGACCTGGCCGTGCCCGTGGTCTACGCCTACGCCCCGTCCGACGACCCAGCAGACTGCTCGCTGGTGCCCGACAACGTCCACGCGGGGCACCTCGCGGTCGAGCACCTCGTCGCCACCGGCCGCACCCGCATCGCCCACATCGGCGGCGACCGCACCTACGACGCCGCCCGGGCCCGCGACACCGGCATCCGCGAGGCACTGGCCGCCGCAGGGCTGGGGCTGACAGGCGGCGAAACCCTCTTCGGCAGCTGGAGCGAACAGTGGGGCCGCGCCGCGACGCAGAGCCTCCTCGACCGGCAGCCCGACCTCGACGCGATCATCTGCGGCAGCGACCAGATCGCCCGCGGCGCCCTCGACACCCTGCGCGAGCGCGGCGTCCAGGTGCCCCGCCAGGTAGCCGTCGCGAGCTTCGACAACTGGCAGATCCTCGCGACCGGCTCACGCCCGCAGCTCACGAGCATCGACATGTGCTTCGAGGCCCTCGGCCGGGCCGCCGCCGATCGACTGGTCCAGGCCATCGACGGCCGACGGACCCACGGCGTCGAGGCCCTCCCCTGCCGGCTCGAGGTGCGCGGCTCGACCGTCGAGGGCGCCTGACCGCCCGCCCACGACGAGGCCCTCCCCGGTCCGTCCTCGGAGCCGGCGAGAGGATCGAGGGATCTCGTCCGGTGTCTATCTCCGCACGGCCGGACGCTCGGGCGAGGAGTGGTCTATCCGAACCCGCCAGAGCCCCCGGCCGACGGCCACCGCGCCGGAGCCAGGTCGTAGGGTCCGAGCCACCGAGCGCTGCGACGAGCGCCTGCCGGCGTCGTCGCGCACCCTTCACAGCAGGCGCTCACGCGCTGCGCTCAGGGTGTCCGGTGTCACCCCGGCACCGATGAGCAGCCCGGCGACGTCGGTCTCGGCGAGGGTCTGCAGGAGCACGTCGCGGGTCGTGACCCCGCGTCGGCGCATCAGACGCTCGATCGCAGGCGCCTCGTCGGGTCGGCCGAGCTCGGCGAACAGGGGGCCGAGCCGCGACGACGAGAGGGAGTAGTCCTCGACGATCGCCTCGGGCTCGACACCGGCGAGGGCGAGCAGCAGGAGCGCGACGATGCCCGTGCGGTCGCGGCCCGCGGCGCAGTGGATGATCACGCCACCCGGTCTCGCAGCGGCCACCGCCGCGACGACGGTGGCGCACCGATCGGCCTTGCGCTCGAGGAACGGGCGGACGTAGAGCGGCGTGCCGTCGATGCCCTGCGCGCGGACGTCCGACCAGAACGCGGTGTCGCCGGAGTCGTCGAGGGGCACCAGGAGCCGGTCGAAGCGGTCTGCCGGCCCGGGTGCCGTCGACGTCGGACCGTCCCGCAGGTCGATGACCGTCCGGAACCCGTCCTCCCACGCGTTCGCCCAGCCGACGTCGGTCACGGCGTCCACCGACGCAGACCGGACGACAGCCCCCGACCGGGTCAGACCACCACCGCGCAGCGGGAGGCCACCGAGGTCCCGCGCGTTGCGGAACCCGCCCCACCTCGTGTCACGATCGAGCACGGGACGACGGTGGCGGAGGGAACGCGGCGGGTCAACCGCGGGGAGGGGGCGCGCACCGGACCGCAGATACGGCAAAGGCCCCCGAAGGGGCCTCTGACCTGCTGTCTTGCTGGAGCCGCCTAACAGAATCGAACTGTTGACCTTCTCATTACGAGTGAGACGCTCTACCGACTGAGCTAAGGCGGCATCGTCGTTCTCCGGGGAGCACGGCGAGCGCGCCTACTGTACCCATCGGAGGGCCCAGGTACCAAAGCGGCCGGTCCGAGCGTCCCGACGGCCCTGGTCAGGGCGCTGCGGACCTGTCAGCAGCGGGTGCCCTCCGCGGGCACCGTGCCGGTCAGCAGGTACTCGTCGACGGCCCCGTCGAGGCACTCGTTCGAGCGGCCGTAGGCGGTGTGCCCCTCGCCCTCGTAGGTGAGCAGCACGGCCGACGAGAGCAGCTTCGAGAGCGACTCGGCCCACTCGTAGGGCGTCGCGGGGTCGTTCGTGGTGCCGACCACCAGGATGGGCGCGGCGCCCTCGGCGGCGTACGAGTCGAGCGAGCCGACCTCGGGCACGGGCCAGTGCGCGCACACGACGCCGCCGTAGGCGAAGAAGTAGCCGACGGTCGGTGCGGCGGCCTCGATGTCGGCGGCAGTGGCCCGCATCGTCTCGATGTCGGTCGGTGCGCGGTCGTCGAGGCAGCCGATCGACCAGAACGCCTCGGTCGAGTTCGACGCGTAGGTGCCGTCGTCCTGCCGGTCGTAGTAGAAGTCGGCGAGGAACAGCAGCGTCGAGCCGTCGTTGCTCTTCAGGGCGCCCTGCAGGCCCTTGGTGAGCCACGGCCACAGCTCCTGGGCGTACAGGCTCTGCGCGATGCCCGAGAACGCGAGGCTCGCGGTGAGCGGCCGGTCGGGGTCGTCGGTGGGCAGGGGGCTGGTGCGGGCGCGCGTGAGCAGCTTCTTGATCTGCGCCATGCCGTCGTCGACCGAGCCGGTGAG
This sequence comes from Cellulomonas sp. P22, assembly GCF_044392165.1. Taxonomy (NCBI): domain Bacteria; kingdom Bacillati; phylum Actinomycetota; class Actinomycetes; order Micrococcales; family Cellulomonadaceae; genus Cellulomonas; species Cellulomonas sp. P22. The sequence continues at coordinate 44,762 of NZ_JBISBW010000020.1, read as the reverse complement.
CGGGCAGTCGGCGCCGCTGCGGCAGTCCTCGACGTAGGCACGCAGGGCGTTCTCGAAGCCGACGGCCTGGCCCTCGGCGAGCTCGTCGGAGCTGAGCGTCGGGTCGAGCGCGCCGTCGAGCACGAGGCGCCCGACGTTCTCGGGGTACAGCGCGGCGTAGGTCGCGCCGAGCTGCGTGCCGTACGAGTAGCCGAGGTACGTGAGCTTCTCGTCGCCGAGCACAGCGCGGAGCACGTCCATGTCCCGGGCCGCGCTGATCGTGTCGACGTGGCCCAGCAGGTCGCCGGTGTTCTGCAGGCACGCGGCACCCAGGTCCGCGAAGCGCTGCTCGGCGGCGGCCACGCCGGCCTCGGTGGTGTAGTCCGGGTCGACCGAGACGAGCTCGTCCATCTGCGGCCCGTCGATGCAGGTCACGGGCTGCGAGCGGGCCACACCGCGCGGGTCGAAGCCGACGATGTCGTAGGCCTGGCGGATGCCGCTGCCGACACGGTCGAGCGCGACGCCCTCGAGCGCGTCGACGCCCGATCCGCCGGGCCCGCCGGGGTTGATGAGCAGCGATCCGATCGGGTCGTCGCCGGTGGCCCGTGAGCGGTTCACGGCGAGCTCGACCACGTCGCCCGCAGGCTCGTCCCAGTCGAGCGGGACGTCGACCGTGGCGCACTCGAACGCGCCGCACGTGGTCCACTCGGGCGTCTGCTCGTAGAACCGCGCGAGCTCGGTCGGGACGCCGTCCGTGACGGGAGGCCGGGTCGTCGGGTCGGACTGGTGCTTGGACGCGGTGCAGCCGGCGAGCGCGAGGGCGGCGGCGGTGAGCACGGCGGCGGCGCGCAGCACCGTGCGGCGCGCACGGACGCCGGGGGTGGGTCCCGCACCGGCGGCCTGCAGGTCGGGGGTCACGGAAGGGCGCAGGCGACGGCGAGCGAGAGGCACCGCACCACCCTAGGCGTCAGAGCCCGGGGCGCCACGTCGGTCCACCGCCGTCGTGACGACCCTGCACGGTTCCCTCACGTCGACGCCGGCATCGTCCAGCCGCCGAAGTCGTCATCGTCCAGTCGTACATAGGTTACGGTGGACGAATGACGGTGGAGATCTACGCACTGAGCGTCCTGCGGAGCGGCCCTGTCCACGGGTACGAGCTCAAGAGCCGGATACGTCGCCCGTCCATCGCGCCCGTGAACAACAACTCGTTGTACCCGGCGCTGAGACGGCTCGAGCGCGACGGCGCGGTGACCAAGTCCGTGGAGCAGCAGGAGGGTCGTCCTGCGCGCAACGTCTACACCATCACGGAGGTCGGTCGCAGGCTCCTGCTGGACCTGGTGTCGACGCTCCCCCGCGAGCTGGCGGACGACGACGAGGAGTTCCTGCTGCGTGTCAGCTTCTTCGACGAGCTCCCGGTCCCGTCGCGGCTCGATGTCCTTCGCGTGCGACGCGAGACCGTGGAGCAGGCGCTCGCGCAGGTGCAGCGCCTGCTCGCCGAGCCGGCACAGGCGCCGGCCCGGCCGTGGCGGCGTCGCGCGCAGGAGCAGCTCGTCGACCGCCTCGTGCAGGAGCTGCAGTGGCTCGACGAGCTGCGCACCGAGGCAGAACGGCCGTGACCGTCCACGGCGAGGACACGCGCACCACCGTCCAGACGCTCAGCACGGTCGCGCGCTACGGGCTGCTCGTCGGCCCCGCGCTGAGCATGCTCGACTCGAGCATCGTCAACGTCGCGGTCCCGGACATCGCCCACGACCTCACCGTCGGGCTCGACACCGTCCAGTGGGTCGTGTCGGGGTACCTGCTGTCGCTCGCCGTGGCGCTCGCCCTCACCGCCTACGCCTCGCGCCGCTTCGGCACCATGCGCGTCTACCTGATCAGCATGGCGTCGTTCGTCGTCGCGTCGGCGGTGTGCGCCCTCGCCCCGACCATCGAGCTGCTGGTCGCCGCCCGGGTCGTGCAGGGCTTCGTCGGCGCCCCCCTCGTCCCGCTCGCGCTGAGCATCCTGCTCGGCAAGGACGGCCTCGGCGGCGGCAAGGTCCCGGTGTCGGCCGCCGTGGTGCTGTTCCTGGCCCCCGCCCTCGGTCCCTCGCTCGGCGGTCTCCTGATCGGCGCCGGCGGATGGCGGTGGGTGTTCCTGGTCAACGTGCCGGTAGGGGCCGTCGGGTTGCTGCTCACCCTCCGGCTGCGGGGCGTCGGGGAACGCGCCCGCGTCGGCACGCGGTTCGATCCGATCGGGTTCGTCCTGCTCTCGGGTGGCCTGGTCACCACGCTCCTCGGGGCGACCCGTGGCGCCGCCGCCGGGTGGAGCCGTGCCGCACCCCTGACCCTGGTCGTCATCGGTGTCCTCCTGCTCGCCTCGTACGTCCGGTGGGCGGCTCGGCGGGAGTGTCCCGCGGTGCGGCTCGATGTCGTTCGCGGCGGCCAGTCGCTCCTCGCCCTGGCGCTCCAGGTCCTCACCTCGGTCATCGCCTTCGGCACCGTGTTCCTGATGCCCGTGTTCACCCAGCAGGTGCAGGGCCACTCCGCGCTGTCCACAGGGCTCGCCCTGCTCCCCCAGGGCGTCGTCATGGGCCTGGGGACCGCACTCGGCCAGCGCCTGTCGGCGCACATGCCGCTGCGGACCCTCGTCATGCTCGGGTTCACGGTGCTGGCCGCGTCGAGCTGTGTCGTGCTGCTGCTCACGCAGGACACACCGCTGTGGGCCACCGCGATCATGCTCTGCGGACGCGCCCTCGCCGCAGGGTTCGTCACGACTCCCCTGCTCACCGCGTTCCTCGCACCCCTCGACGAGCACGAGCTCGCTGACGGCAACACCCTGTACAACATCGTTCAGCGGCTCGGCGGTTCGGTCGGGGTGAGCGTCCTCGGCTCGATCGCCGCGACGGGCGGCGACGGGGCGGCGGCGCTCGCCGCGTTCCACCACGTGGGAGCCGTCCTCGTCGGGCTCGCCGTCGCAGCGGGCGTCCTCTCCCGCTCGTTGTCGCGAGCGTGAGCACGGCCGGACGGCGGTGCGCTCAGCCCTGGGGTCGCAGCGCGATCGTCATGGCCTCGACGGCCAGGAGCGGGGCGACGTTGCCCGCGAGCCGTGTCCGGGCCTGCCCGATGGCGTCCATGCGGCGCACAGTCTGCTCGGGAGTGCTGGTCTCGGCGAGCGTGCGCACAGCCTCCTCGTGCTCGACGTTGACGAGCTCGACCCCGGCCCGCAGCTGGACCACGAGCACGTCGCGGTACAGCGACAGCAGGTCGGTCATCGCGCGGTCGAGCACGTCACGCTGGGCGCGGGTCGCACGCCGCTTCTGCTCCTCCTCGAGCTGACGCACCTGGGCGCGCAGCGCGGGCGGGACGGTCGCGGCCCCCTCGGCACCCATCGAGCGCAGCAGCGCTGTGCGCTCGGTCGCGTCGCGGTCCTCGGTCGCGGCCTTCGCGTCGGCCTGCGCGGTCTCGACGAGCTCCCCGGCGGCGAGCACAGCGTCGCCCACGCCGCGCACCCGCGGGGGGATCGAGAGCACCCGCGCGCGTCGGGCACGGGCGTCGGGGTCGCGCGCGAGGCGTCGGGCGATGCCGATGTGGCTCTGGGCAGCACGGGCCGCGACCGCGGCGACGGCCGGGTCGACGCCGTCGCGCCGCACGAGCAGGTCCGCGACCGCCTCGACCGACGGCACCCGCAGGGCCACCGACCGGCTGCGCGAGCGCAGGGTCACCAGGACGTCCTGCGGGCTGGGGGCGCACAGCAGCCACACCGTGCGCTCGGGCGGCTCCTCGATGGCCTTGAGCAGCACGTTCCCGCTGGTCTCGTTGAGCCGGTCGGCGTCCTCGATGATGATGACGCGCCAGCGACCCTGCGACGGGGACCGCTGCGCGAGCTCGACGAGCGGGCGCACGGTGTCGGCGCGGATCTGCACACCCTCGGTCGCCACGACCGTCACGTCGGGGTGCGTGCCGTGCAGCACGGTGGCGCACGCGTGCGACGTCACGTCACCGGACGGGTCCTGCAGGGCCGCGGCGAACGCGCGCGCGGCGTTCGAGCGACCCGATCCCGGGGGCCCGGTGAGCAGCCACGCGTGGGTCATCTGGCTGGGGTCGAGCGCCGCGCCGCGCAGCACGGCGACGGCGGGCTCCTGCCCGACGACGTCGTCCCAGACGGTCGTCACGCCGTCAGGCCCAGCAGCGGTGCGAGCCGGGCGCGGGTCGCCGCGGCGATCTCCTCGACCGGTGCGGTCGCGTCCAGCACGAGCCACCGGCCGGGGTCGGCCGCCGCGCGGTCGAGGAACGCCTGCCGGGTGCGCCGGTGGAAGTCGTCGCCGGCCCGCTCGAGCCGGTCGGGGTCGCCCGTGAGGCGCGAGCGCCCGAGCACCGGGTCCAGGTCGAGCAGCACGGTCAGCACGGGCATCAGCCCACGGGTGGCCCACACCGAGAGCTGCTCGACCTCGTCTGCACCCAGGTCGCGGCCGCTGCCCTGGTAGGCCACAGACGAGTCGAGGTAGCGGTCGGTGATGACGACCGCGCCACGGTCGAGCGCGGGCCGCACGAGCGACGCGACGTGGTGCGCGCGGTCGGCCGCGTACAGGAGGGCCTCGGTGCGGGCGTCGACGTGGTCGCCGTGCAGCACGGCGTCCCGCAGCACCTGCCCGAGCGCGGTGCCCCCGGGCTCCCGCGTCAGGACGACCTCGCGTCCGAGCCCCTCGACCCACGCCCCCAGCAGGCGCGACTGGGTGGACTTCCCGGCACCGTCGCCGCCCTCGAAGGAGACGAGCACCCCGGGGGTGGTCACGGGCGCTGCAGGTCCGGTCGAGGTCACGTGCGTCAGGGTAGCCGCCCACCCTGACGTCGCCCGCCAGCCGTCCCGGCCGACCCGAGCACCGTGGGTGGCCCCGACCCGATGCGTCACCTGCGACACTGCAGCATGACCACCTCGCCGCAGATCGACGACGGCCCGGTGCTGCCCGCGACCACCGCGCTCCCCGCCGTCGCCGACGAGGCCTTCGAGCGGTTCTCCCGGCTCGCGCAGCGCCACCTCGGGGTCCCGGTCGCGCTGGTGTCTTTGGTCTCGCGCGACGGGCAGGTCATCCCGGGAGGCGCGGGGCTGCCCGCGGACCTCGACGCCACCCGCACCGCCCCCCTGAGCCACTCGTTCTGCCAGCACGTCGTCGCCGACCGGCGACCGCTCGTGGTCGCGGACGCACGGCTCGACCCGCGCGTCCACGACAACGCGGCGATCGAGGACCTCGGGGTCATCGCCTACGCCGGGTACCCGATCGTCGACGAGCAGGACCGTGTGGTCGGCTCGATGTGCGCGATCGACCACGTGCCGCACGAATGGACCCCGGACGAGCTCGCGGTGCTGGCCGACCTCGCGGCGGCGTGCAGCTCGGAGCTGCGGCTGCGCGGCGAGCGCGAACGGGCCCGCCGCGCCCAGCACCAGGCGACGCGCTCGTACCGGCAGAGCGGCCTGCTCCTGCTGCTGAGCGACGCGTTCCAGGACGCGCTCACGGTGCGCGACGTGGCCCGGACCGCGGCACGGGTCGCCGCGACGGGCCTGGGTGCGTCCTTCACGGGCCTGGTCGCGGTCGAGCGCGACGAACGCACCCTCTCGTACGTCTCGATGGAGGCGTTCGGCGAGGACCGCGACGCGGAGCAGTGGCGCCGGGTCCGGCTGACCGACGACCGGCCGATCGCGCACGTCGCCCGCACCCGGCAGCCGCTCTTCTACGGCAGCCGTGAGGCGATCCTCGCGGACTTCCCGCTCGTCGGCCAGATGCCCTACCTGGGCGAGTCGCGCGCGTTCCTGCCGCTCGTCTCACGCAACCGGCTGCTCGGCGTGCTGGGCATCGGCTGGCAGGCGAAGCGCAACTTCGACGACGACAACCGGACCATCAAGAACGCGCTCGCGGCGTACACCGCCCAGGCCCTCGAACGCGCGCAGCTGCTCGAGGAGCGCCGCGACGTGGCCCGCACGCTCCAGGACGCGATGCTGACGGCTCTCCCCCAGCCGCCGCACCTGCGGATGGCGTCGCTTTACCTGCCCGCGGGGCGCACCGACCGGGTCGGCGGCGACTGGTACGACGCGGTCGAGCTGCCGGGTGGCTCGGTGGCCGTCATGGTCGGCGACGTCACGGGGCACGACATGGACGCCGCGGCCCGGATGGGCCAGCTGCGCTCGACGCTGCGCGCGTTCGCCTGGGACCACCCCGACCTGCCGTCCTCGTGGCTGTCGCGGCTCGACCGCGCGAACGCGGGGCTCGGGCTCGACAGCATCGCGACGGCGCTCGCGGGCCGCATCGACGCCACCCCGGCGGGGTACCGGCTGCAGTGGTCGAGCGCGGGCCACCCGCCACCGGTCCTGATCCATCGGGACGGCGGGGCACGCTCGCTGGGCGTCCGCTCGGGCAACGACCTGCTGCTGGGCGTCGACCCGTCACGTCCGCGGCGCAACCACCTGCAGGACCTGGCTCCCGGCGACACGCTCCTGCTGTACACCGACGGCCTGGTCGAACGGCGTGGGCGGCAGCTCCAGGACAGCCTCGAGGCCCTGACCCTCGCCGCGGGGAACCTCGCGCACCTCGCGCCCGACGAGCTCGTCCACGCCCTCGCCGACGACCTGGTCGGCGGTCACCCCGCCGACGACGTCGCCCTCCTCGCCGTCCAGATCCGCACCCCCACGACCGCCCCCTGACGACGGGGGCGGGTCACTCGCCGGGGTAGGTGACGCCGATCTGGGAGCGGATCGTGTCGAGGGTGCGCATGACCGCGAGGGTGTCGTCCCAGGTGAGCAGCGGGCTCTCGGTGTCGCCGGCCGCGACCCGGCGGGCGACCTCGGCGGCCTCGTACTGCAGGCCCTGCGTCGCGGGCAGGTCGAACGTCCACACCCGGCCGTCGTTCCGCTGCACCCGGAACGAGGTCGGCGTGTAGAAGCTGCCCGCGACCTCGACGTACCCCTCGGTGCCGGAGATCGACGCGGTCGTGGGCGTCTTGGCCCACAGCGTCGTGGTGAGCGTGGCCTGGGCTCCGCCCGGGTAGGTCAGGGCCATCGAGACCTGGCCGTCGACCCCGGTCTCGGTCAGCGCTCCCGTGGCGTGCACCGACTCGGGCACCCCGAGGAAGTCGTGCGCGAACGACACCGGGTACACGCCCAGGTCGAGCAGCGCGCCGCCCGCGAGCGCGGGGTCGAACAGCCGGCTCGTGGGGTTGAACGCGAAGTGCTGGCCGTGGTCGGCGGTGAGGTTGATGATGTCGCCGAGCTCGCCGGCGTCGACCACCTGGTGCAGCGCGGCGACGTGCGGCAGGAACCGCGTCCACATCGCCTCCATGACGAAGACCCCGGCCGCGCGGGCCGCCGCGAAGACCTGCTCGGCCTCGCCGGCGTTGCGCGTGAACGACTTCTCGACGAGCACGTGCTTGCCGGCCGCGATGGCCAGCAGCGCGTTCTCGAGGTGCTCGGAGTGCGGGGTCGCGACGTACACGGCGTCGACCTGCGGGTCGTCGACCAGGTCCCGGTAGCCCACGTGCGTGGTGGGGATGCCGTGCCGGGTCGCGAACCGCTCGGCGCGGTCGCGGTTGCGCGAGCCGACGGCCACGAGCTGCGCCCGGGTGTGGCCGTTCACGGCCTCGGCGAAGGTGCCGGCGATGCCACCAGCCCCCAGGATGCCCCAGCGGATGGGAGGTGCGGTGCGCGGGTCCTCGGTGCGTGCCATGCCGACCAACCTAGGCCCTGCGACCCTGCGACAGGCGGCGGGCGCGCCTACCGTGGACATGTCGCCGGCTCGCCGTCGACCGCGGCGCGACCGTGGTCACCGGGGCTCCGACGACGTCCTTGTCCGACCGTCTGGAGGACCCATGTCCGCGCAGTCGCCCGTCCGCACGTTCATCAGCCCCGCGCGCTACAGCCAGGGCCGCGGTGCGATCACCACGCTCGGCGCCCAGCTCGCGCCGATCGGCAGCACCCCGCTCGTGGTCGCCGACGACGACGTGTGGGGCCTGGTCTCCGACCTCGTCACCGGGTCGTTGCAGGCCGCCGACCTGCCCGTGCAGCGGGAGACGTTCGGCCGGTTCGCGACCGCCGCCGCCGTGGACCACCTGGCCGAGCGCATCCGTGCGGTCGGGGCCGACGTGGTGGTGGGCGTGGGCGGCGGGAGCACGATCGACGCGGTCAAGGCCGCGGGGCACCTGGCCGGCATCCGCTGGGTGAGCGTGCCGACCATCGCCTCGACCGACGCGCCCTGCTCGGCCCTGTCCGTCATCTACACCGAGGACGGCGCGTTCGAGGAGTACCGCTTCTTCCCGCACAACCCGGACCTGGTGCTGGTCGACACCCAGCTCGTGGCGAACGCCCCCGCCCGGTTCCTCGTCGCCGGCATCGGGGACGCGCTGGCCACCTGGATCGAGGCCCGGGCCGTGGCCGAGGCGCGCTCGACGACGATGGCCGGGGGTCAGCCGACCACCACCGGCACCGCGCTCGCCCGGCTCTCGTGGGACGTGCTGTGGGAGAACGCGCTGCCCGCGGTGTGGGCCGTGCGCCAGCACCTGGTGACGCCCGCGGTCGACAAGGTCGTCGAGGCGAACACCCTGCTCTCGGGCGTGGGGTTCGAGTCGGGCGGCCTCGCGGCGGCGCACGCGATCCACAACGGGCTGACGGCAGCGCCCCAGACGCACGGGCTCATGCACGGGCAGAAGGTCAACATCGGCTCGGTCACGCAGCTCGTGCTCGAGGGCGCGACGCAGGAGGCCCGCGACTTCGTGGAGTTCACCACGCGGGTGGGGCTGCCCAACACCCTGACCGAGATCGGCCTGTCGACCGACGACGTCGACGACCTGACCCGCGTCGCCGAGCTCGCGCTCGCCGAGGGCGAGACGATCCACGCGATGCCGTTCACCATCACCGTGCCCGAGCTCGTCGACGCGCTGCGCTCGATCGAGGGCTTCTCGCGCGAGGTCCGGGCCGCGGCGGGTCTGCCCGAACCGGTGCCCTACCGCGCCCACTGACGGGCCCGGACGCACGCGTGCCCCGCACGGCACCAGGCCGTCCGGGGCACGCGAGCGCGGTGCAGGGTCAGGACTTCGCCGACGACGCCTTCTTCGCGGGGGCCTTCTTGGCCGCGGGCTTCTTGGCTGCGGGCTTGCGGGCGGGCTTCTTGGCCGGGCCCTTGGCGCGCTTCTCGGCGAGCAGCTCGGCCGCCCGCTCGAGGGTCACCGACTCGACCGCGTCCTCCTTGCGGAGCGTCGCGTTGGTCTCGCCGTCGGTCACGTACGGGCCGAAGCGACCCTCCTTGACCACGACCGGCTTCTTCGAGACGGGGTCCTCGCCGAGCTCGCGCAGCGGCGCCGCGGCGCTCGCCCCGCGTCCCCGCTTGGGCTGCGCGTAGATCGCGAGCGCCTCCTCGAGGGTGATGGTGAACATCGCCTCCTCGGTCGGCAGCGTGCGCGAGTCCGTGCCCTTCTTCAGGTACGGGCCGTAGCGGCCGTTCTGCGCCGTGATCTCCTCGCCCGACTCGGGGTCGGTGCCGACCACGCGCGGCAGCGACAGCAGCTGCAGCGCCTCGTCGAGCGTGAGCGTCGCGAGCTGCATCGACTTGAGCAGCGAGGCGGTGCGGGGCTTGGGGGCCGCCGCGAGCGCACGCTTCTTGGCCGCGGCCGACAGCCCCGGGTCGAGCTCGGGCTCGGGCAGCAGCTCGGTCACGTACGGACCGAACCGACCCTTCTTCGCCACGATCGTGGTCCCCGTCGCGGGGTCCTCGCCGAGCACCAGGTCACCCTCGGGCTGCGTCTCGATGAGCTCGCGGGCCTTGGCGACGGTGAGCTCGTCGGGCGCCAGGTCGTCGGGCACCGATGCCCGCTTGGGCTCGCCGCCCTCGGCCGTCGCGGCCGCGTCCTCGAGGTACGGGCCGTACCGCCCGACGCGCAGCGTGATGCCGTCGCCGATCTCGATCGAGTTGACCTCGCGCGCGTCGATGTCGCCCAGGTTCGCCACGAGCCCGCGCAGGCCGCCCACGTCCTCGCCCACCGCCGCGACGACACCCTGCTGCGGCGCGTCGTGACCGAAGTAGAACGTGGTCAGCCACGCGACGCGGTCCTTGGTGCCCGCCGCGATCGCGTCGAGGTCCTCCTCCATCGCGGCCGTGAAGTCGTAGTCCACGAGCCGGTCGAAGTTCTCCTCGAGCAGCCGGGTCACGGCGAACGCGAGCCAGCTCGGCACCAGGGCCTGGCCGCGGCTCGTGACGTAGCCACGGTCCTGGATCACGGAGATGGTCGCCGCGTAGGTCGAGGGTCGCCCGATCCCGCGCTCCTCGAGGGCCTTGATCAGGCTCGCCTCGGTGAAGCGCGGCGGCGGGGACGTCCGGTGCCCGTCGGCCTCGAGCTCGCGGGCCGTGAGCTCGTCGCCCTCGGTCATCTGCGGCAGCCGCGCCTCGGCGTCGGCTCCCTTGCTCTTGCCGTCCTTGGCGTCGTCGTCGTAGCGGTCGGTGTCCCGGCCCTCCTCGTACGCGGCCATGAAGCCACGGAACGTGATGACGGTGCCCGATGCGCCGAACACGGCCTCGACGTCGCGCCCCGCGAACCCGGCGACCTCGGCGGAGGCCGGGACCGCCACGGTCGCCGCGAGCCGCACCGACGCGGTCGACCCGCGCGAGTCGGCCATCTGCGAGGCGACGGTGCGCTTCCAGATCAGCTCGTACAGGCGGAACTGGTCGCCCGACAGCTCGCGTGCCACCTGCGCGGGCGTGCGGAAGTGGTCACCGGCGGGGCGGATGGCCTCGTGGGCCTCCTGCGCACCCTTGCTCTTGGACGTGTAGATGCGCGGGGCGTCCGGCACGTACTCCGCGCCGTACAGCTCGGCGGCCTGACGGCGCGCGGCGTCGATGGCCTGCGTCGACAGCGCCGGGGAGTCCGTACGCATGTAGGTGATGTAGCCGTTCTCGTACAGCGACTGCGCGGTGCGCATCGCCTGCCGCGAGCCCATGCGGAGCTTGCGGCCCGCCTCCTGCTGGAGGGTCGAGGTGGTGAACGGGGCCGCCGGGCGGCGCGTGTACGGCTTGGTCTCGAGGCTGCGCACCGCGAACGACGCGTCGACCAGCCCGGTCGCGAGCACGGTCGCGAACGTCTCGTCGAGCTGGACGGTGCCCTCCGAGGACGCCCCGGAGCGAAGCCGTCCGCGGTCGTCGAAGTCGCGGCCCGACGCCACCCGCCGCCCGTCGACCTGCACCAGGCGTGCACCGAACTCCGGCTCGCTCGCGTCCGCCACCGCGAACGTCCCGGTCACGTCCCAGTACTCGGCCGGGACGAACGCCATGCGCTCCCGCTCACGCTCGACCACGAGCCGCGTCGCGACCGACTGCACGCGTCCGGCGGACAGCCCCTGACGGACCTTGCGCCACAGCACCGGGGAGATCTCGTAGCCGTACAGGCGGTCGAGGATGCGGCGGGTCTCCTGCGCGTCGACGAGGCGCTCGTCGAGCTCACGGGTGTTCTCGAGCGCCCGCTCGATGGCCTCGCGGGTGATCTCGTGGAAGACCATGCGCTTGACGGGGACCTTGGGCTTGAGCTCCTGGAGCAGGTGCCACGCGATGGCCTCGCCCTCGCGGTCCTCATCGGTCGCGAGGAAGAGCTCGTCGGCGTCCTTGAGCAGCCGCTTGAGCTCGGCGACCTTCTTCTTCTTGTCCTGGTCCACCACGTAGTACGGCTCGAAACCGTTGTCCACGTCGACCGCGAACTTGCCGAACGGGCCCTTCTTCATGTCCGCGGGCAGCTCGCTCGGCTGCGGGAGGTCCCGGATGTGGCCGACGCTCGCCTCGACCTCGTACTCGGAGCCGAGGTAGCCGGCGATCGTGCGTGCCTTCGCGGGGGACTCCACGATGACGAGCTTGCGACCTGCGGACATGCGTTCCTGCTTCCTCGATGGACTGGGGGCTCGGACATGCCGGAGCAGACCCCCCGTGCGCGGAGGCACCTTGCCGGCCCTGGGGCCGACGGTGCACGACCGTCGTCCGGGCACTCTACGACGTCCGGTCAAGGTGCACCGTTCACACCGGCCGTCCGACGCGGGGGCCGCGTCACGACCGGGGCAACGCTACGCGCCCGACACGAGGCCGGTGCGGGATCAGCCGGTCCGGACCGTGCGCGCCGTCGCCGCGTCCCGCAGCACGAGCAGCACGGCGAAGCCCGCACAGCTCGCCGCCACGACCCCGAGCACCCCACCGCCGTAGGCCACCAGCAGGTCGCCCCGGGTCTCGAGCGGCACCGTGGCCCACGACCGGCGCAGCGTCACGAGCGCGGGCACCGCGGCCACGACCGCGACGACGCCGAGCACCAGCGCCGTGGTCCGCGAGCCCGGCACCGTGCGGCGCCCGCCCTGCGCGAGCGCGAGCTCGGCGGTCGGGGTGCCCCCCGCCGGGCGCCCGGGGTGACGGGCCACGAGCGCGCACGCGAGCGCACCCCAGGCGACGACCACGAGCACGGCGGCGACCACGTCGGACGGCCGGTGCCACTGCCCCACGAGCGTCGAGACGCCCGTCGCCGCGGTGTAGGCCGCCCCGAGCACAGCGGCCCAGGGACGCGCCCGTGCGGGCACCACGAGCAGCAGCACGGCCGAGATCGACGCGGCGGCGGTCGTGTGTCCGCTCGGCAGCGTGTTGCCCCACGTGCCGGCCACCCCCAGGTCGGGGCGGTCGAGCAGCACGCCCTTGACCACCCGGGTGGTCACGTTGGCCCCGACCATCAGCACCGCGACCTGCACCGCGAGCGACCACCGGCGGCGCACGAGCGCGATCAGCACGGCCGCGACCAGCACGACGGCGATGAACCCGACCGAGACCACGTCGAGCACCCGCTCGGCGACGCTCCACAGCTGGGACTGCCCGTAGCGCGCGCCCTGCAGCGCCGCCCACTCGACGCGCTGCCCGGCCCAGGTGTCGACGAACACGCGCCAGCACAGCCAGATCCCCGCGGCCGAGACCGCGGCCACGAGCAGCGCGGCGACGAGCACCCCGCGGGCAGGTGCGGGTGCCGCTCGCCCCGGGTCCCGCGGGGAGAGCACACGGGAAGGGCTCGCGCTCGTCACCCCCCAACGGTAGGTGACGACGGGACCCCGCGTGCGCCGACCGGGCGTCGCGGCACCCCCAGCCCACCCCCCACAGGAGGCTCACAGGATTCGATCAGAGGTGACACAGGCGCACGGCGCACCATGGGGACCATGAGCACCCCCGGAACCTCGCGCGACACGCTGGCCAGGGCCGACGGGACCCCGGTGCGCGCCCTCGTCGTGGACGACGAGCCGACGCTCGCCGAGCTGCTGTCGACCGCGCTGCGCTACGAGGGCTGGCAGGTCGAGCACGCGCTCACCGGCCACGCCGCGATCAAGCTCGCGAAGTCCTTCGACCCCGACGTGATCCTGCTCGACATCATGCTGCCGGACATGTCGGGCCTCGACGTGCTGCGCCGGATCCGCGCGAACGACCCGCTCGTCCCGGTCCTGTTCCTCACGGCCAAGGACGCAGTCGAGGACCGCATCGCCGGCCTGACCGCGGGCGGCGACGACTACGTGACCAAGCCGTTCAGCCTCGAGGAGGTCGTGGCCCGGCTGCGCGCCCTGCTGCGCCGGGTCGGCGTGGTCAGCGAGCGCGAGGAGGCCGTGCTCGTGGTCGGCGACCTGCGCATGGACGAGGACAGCCACGAGGTGTGGCGCGGCGACCAGGAGATCCGCCTGACGGCCACCGAGTTCGAGCTGCTGCGCTACTTCATGCGCAACCCGCGCCGGGTGCTCTCGAAGGCGCAGATCCTCGACCGGGTGTGGCAGTACGACTTCGGCGGCCAGGCGAACATCGTCGAGCTCTACGTGTCCTACCTGCGGCGCAAGATCGACGCGGGCCGCGCCCCGATGATCCACACGCTGCGCGGCGTCGGCTACGTGCTCAAGCCCGCCGAGACCACGGACGCCGAGTGACGTCGTCCGCTCCCCCACCCCCGGCCGCCGGCGCCGACGGCCTGGACGGGTCCGGTGCGACGCCGCGCGCGGGCCGGCGCCGCTGGACGCTGCGTCGCCGGCTCATCGCTGTGCTGCTCGTGCTCATCGGCACCCTCGCGGCCGCGATGGGGCTCGTCTCGACCCTCGCGCTGCGGGGCTCGCTGGTGGGCCAGGTCGACGACCGGCTCGTGGCCGCGACCGCCCGCAACATCCGTGAGGCCGAGCGCTTCGCCGACCTGCCGGAGGGTGCGCTGGAGGGCGTGCCCCGCGACGAGGTGCCCGACGGTGAGCTCCCGCCCGGCCTGCAGCGCCCCGGCCAGCAGGACGTCGGCTCGATCAACTACTTCGCGCAGCCCGGCGTGGGCGCCCGAGGCGGCTACTACGACGACTCGGGCGACTTCCACCCGCTCACCGACGCGCAGCTCGAGGTGCTCGCCGACGTCGAGCGCACCGGCGAGCCCCGCTCGGTCACGCTGCCCGACCTCGGCGACTACCGGGTCATCGCGACCACCACCGCGACAGGCGACGTGGTCGTCACGGGCCTGTCCACGTCGGACGTGGCGACGACCGTCGAGCGGTACGTGCTCGTCGAGATCGCCGTCGCCGTGCTCGGCCTGCTCGTCGCGGGGTACGCCGGTACGTGGCTCGTGCGCCGCGAGCTGCGGCCGCTCAACCGCGTCGCCGCGACCGCGACCCGCGTCGCCGAGCTGCCCCTGGCCCGCGGCGAGGTCACGCTCGCCGACCGCGTGCCCGAGGCCGACACCGACCCCTCGACCGAGGTCGGCCGGGTCGGTGCCGCGCTCAACCAGATGCTGGGGCACGTCGAGTCTGCGCTCGCCGCGCGCCACGAGTCCGAGACGCAGGTGCGGCAGTTCGTGGCCGACGCGAGCCACGAGCTGCGCACCCCGCTCGCCTCGATCCGCGGCTACGCCGAGCTGGTGCGCCGGCTGCCCGACGAGCTGCCCCCCGATGCGCTGCGTGCCATGAGCCGTGTCGAGTCCGAGTCGCGCCGCATGACCACGCTCGTCGAGGACATGCTGCTGCTGGCCCGGCTCGACGCCGGCCGCGACCTGGACCAGGCCGACGTGGATGTCGCGGCCCTCGCTGTCGACGCGATCTCCGACGCGCACGCCTCCGGGCGCGGGCACGTGTGGCAGCTGGACCTCGACGAGACCGAGGACACCGCCCCGCCGGTGGTGCGCGGCGACGAGCACCGGCTGCGCCAGGTCTTCGCCAACCTGCTGACCAACGCACGTGAGCACACCCCGTCGGGCACCACCGTCGTCCTGGGGGTGCACACCGACGGCGACCAGGTGCGCATCACCGTGCGCGACGACGGGCCGGGCATCCCCGAGCCGCTGCGCTCACGGCTGTTCCAGCGCTTCACGCGCGGGGACGCCTCGCGCAACCACGCGGCGGGGTCGACGGGCCTGGGGCTCGCGATCGTGCACGCCGTCGTGGTGGCGCACGGCGGGACGATCACCGCCGACGGGACGCCCGGCGCGACCACGTTCACCGTCACGCTGCCGGCTGCGCCCGCCGCTCCCAGCGGGCCGACCGGGCCGATCGGGCCGACCGGCACCGCCTGACCTGCGCGGACAGGCCACCTGCGACCGCCGCCCCCATCCGGGGGTGACGGTCGCATGTGTTTCGCACCTCCAGGTGGTGCGGGACGACCTCGCCGCAGCGGCCCCCCGGTCTGGACACTCAGGGGGGTGCCGGAGCCGCTCTCCGACGCCGGGGGGAGCCATCGCATGCCGTCCGCACACCCGACCTCGCACCCCGTGGGCACCCCGGGCCGTGCCGGGGCGCGCTGCCCGTGATCCGCGTCCTGGTGGCCGACGAGAGCACCCTCGTCCGCACCACCCTCGCCGCGCTCCTCGAGACCGAGAACGACATCGCCACCGTCGGGGAGGTCGACAGCTGCGTCGGGCTGCTCGACGCCGCGGCCGCCGCACGTCCGCACCTCGTCGTGCTCGACCTCGACCTGGTCGACGCGACCGGCGCGCACGCGGGCCACCTCGCCGCGGCGCTGCGCGAGCAGGAGCCGCCCGTGCACCTGCTGCTCCTGACCACGCTCGGTCGCCCCACCTCGGTGCTGCCCGTGCTCGTCGCGCACGCCGGCAGCATGCTGCTCAAGAACGCCCCGGCCCGCCAGATGATCGACGCCGTGCGTCGCACCGCCGCCGGCGAGCACGTGCTCGGCGCCGAGCTCGAGACGACCGCTGACCGGCTGCGCTCGACCCCGCTGACCGAGACCGAGACGGCCGTGCTCGACCGGATGGCGTGCGGCTGCACGCTCGCCGACGCGGCAGTCCAGCTGTCGCTGTCCCCGGACGAGGCGACGCGGCTCCTGCGCTCGGTGCTGCGCAAGGTCGGTGGCCGGGACGCCGTCGAGGCCGGTCGGATCGCGCGCGCCAACGGCTGGGTCTGAGACCAGCCGACGTCGCGACCTCCCGGACGCTGTCGAGGCGGGTACCCGTGGGTACCCGCCTCGACATCCCCCTGCGCGTCCGACTGCCGGTGACTCGGTGCCGCTCCGGGCTGACGGTCCCCCTGACGACCAGCCCGGCGGCGCCCCCCCGCCAGGACATCGACGTCCCCCGGCGTCGAGTGCCTGATGATCGGCTGCACGCGGCCAACGTAACGCCCTCGGGCAGGGGTGGAAGCACCTCGGCGCAGAAAGTGAGAAACGCACACCGACCACGCGCGTCCGCCACGCGCCCGGACCGCCACGGCCGCCGTGACCTGCGCGCAAGGGGCGAAACCCACCGAACCTCTGTGCACATCGCACTACGCCCGCCCCCGGGGCGTCGAGCACAGTGGGGCGCGAGACGCCGCCCCGGCGTCCGACGAGAGGGGATCTCGACATGACGACGACCATCAGCCCGGAAGCAACCCTCGACGAGCTCTACACGATGCTCGAGCGCACCGATGCAGCCGTGGAGCCCCGCACCGCGACGCCCGCGACCGGCATCGCCCACGTGGAGGACTTCGAGTCCTTCTACTGGTTCACGCTGCGCGTGCCCGGCAGCTTTTACCCCGGGGAGACCGCCCCGCGGTGACGGTTCCACCCGAGGAACGCCCCAGGGCGGCGACCCTCGTGCCCGTCGGTGTCACGCGCGACTCGCTCGTGCGGCTGGCCGACGGCACGGGGGTCGCGCTGCGTCCGGGCAGCGCCCGGCTGGTGCACGGCTCACGGCGCGAGACCCTCACGTCGCTGCCGGCCCGGGCCCTGCTGGGTGCGCTCGACCCGGACGGCGCCCCGCGCCCGCTGCACGCGGTGCTGGCCGACGCGCTGGCCGACCACGCGAGCACCTCGCCCGGCGGGGCCACCCGCACGATCCCCGCGGCCGGGTGGATGGCAGCCCTCGCGTCGCTCGTGGCCCGCGGCACAGTGCTGGTCGACCCACCCGGTGCGGGACTCGTCGCACCGCACCCCCTGCGCGGCTTCCTCGGCGCACCCACCACCTCCCTCGCGGCCGGGCCGATGCCCGTCGAGGTGGACGTGGTGGGTGCGACGCGCGGCGCGACGGGCGCGGCCGTACGTGCTGCGCTCGCCGCGTGCGGGTTCGCGGCCGAGATCGGCGCAGCGACATCCACGGCTCCCCCGGCGGCCCGCGTGGTGCTCACCGCGGACCTCACGAGCGGCGCCGCGCGCGCCGCGTACGACTCGGCCCTCGCGGCCGGCGTGCCCGTGCTCCCGGTGGGGCTCGGGCAGCGCACCGTGCTGCTGGCCCCGGTGCTCGGGCCGCAGGGCACCTGCCCCGCGTGCCTGGTGCGCTCGCTCGCTCCGGGCGCCGAGCACGACCCGCCCGACGACGTGCCGCTCGGCTGGTCGCCCGCGGTCGAGGCGGTCGCGGGCGGGCTCGTCGCGGGGTGCCTGGCCCAGCACCTGAGCGGCCGCCCGGCGCCGGCGTGGGAGCTCGTGGCGCTCGACGTGGCCGACGCGTCCACCCGCCGTCACCGTCTCATCCGGTTCACGACGTGCGGCCGGTGCGGACGGCCCCCGGCGCCTCGCCGCACGGCGACGGCCCCGACGCCGGTGCGGGCCGCGGACGGCTACCGCTCGACGGGTGCGGCCGAGTTCGTCGCGCGGGTCGATGCGCTGGTCGACCCCCTCACGGGTGTGGTGACCGAGGTGTCGGACGCCGAGCAGGTGGCGGGGGGCTGGGTCGTGCGCGCCCGGCACCGGGTGCGCACGGGAGCGGGGTGGACGACGATGCCCGCGCTGGGTCGCGGTCCGGACCCGTTGGCGGCGCGCGCGTCGGCGCTCGGCGAGGCGGTCGAGCGGTACTCGGTGTCCTGGCACGGCGACGAGGTGCATCGCACGGCGACCCTGGCGAGCCTGGGGCACGACGGGCTCGACCCGGCCGAGTGGCTGCTGTTCGCCCCGGGTCAGGTCAGCGAATCGGGTCCGGTGCCGCGCCGGCTCGATCCCGACGAGGTCGTCGACCTGCTGCCCCTCACGTCCATCACCTCGGGCCGCACCCGCTGGGCCCCGGCCTCGACCCTGCTCTTCGGCCACCCGGGCCCGCACGACGTCGGCACGCCCGACTCGAACGGGTGCGCCGCCGCGGCGACGTGGTCCGAGGCCGTGCTGCACGGCCTGCTCGAGCTCGTCGAGCGGGACGCCGCGAGCCTGTGGTGGTACCCCCGCGCGCACCGTCCCGCGGTCGACCCGCAGGTGCTGGACGCGCGCACCCGCGCCGCGACCGACGCCCGCCTGCAGGCCGTGGGCCGCCGGTGGTGGCTGCTCGACCTGACGCACGACCTGGGGGTGCCGGTGGTCGCGGCCGTGAGCGCCCGCACCGCTCCCGAGGGCTCGGGCGAGGGCGAGGCGGTCGTGCTGGGCCTCGGCGCACACCTCGACGTGGCACGCGCGGCCCGGCGGGCGCTCGGCGAGCTCGACCAGATGCTCGCCCTGGGCCCCGACACCGACCCCGATGCGCACCCGCCGGTGGCACGCGAGTTCTGGGCCACGGCGCGCACGTCGACGCACTCGTACCTGCACCCCGACCCGGACGCGGTGCGGTGCCCGGCCCGGGTGGCGCCGTCGGGGGACGCCGCGACCGACGTCCGTGCGCTCGTGGACGTGCTGGCCGCGCACCGCGTGGAGGTGCTCGTGCACGACGCCTCCCGGCCCGAGACCGGGGTCCCGGTCGCGCGCGTCCTCGCCCCCGGGCTCCGGCACCTCGACCGCAGGCTCGCCCCGGGACGCCTGCACGACGTGCCGGCGCGGCTGGGCTGGGTCGAGCCGGGGCCGCGCGAGCTCAACCCCGTGTGGCTCTTCGTGTGACGTGCGGTGACACGGTATGCGCCGTCCTGTCACAGAACGCCCCCGGCTCACTAGACTCTCGCGCGGGTCGCCGACGCACGAGGGGGTCGTCTTGGTTCCCGTCCTGTCGGTCGCATGGCGTTCCCGCGTCGCGCTGTGGCGACGTTGGCCTGCCGTGCGCGCGCTCGACGCGGTCACCGCGTGCCTCAGCCTCATGCCCGCGCTGTCGGTCGTGGGGGCCGGGCACGGCTCGGGCGTGGTCGGCGTCCTGGTGTGGCTCCTGTCCGTGCCGCTGGCCGTGCTCGTCGTCCACCACCTCACGCTGCCGCTCGCGACCCACACCCCGGTGCGCGCCGAGTGGTCCCTCGGGGCGCTGGCGGCCGTCTGCTACCTGCCGATGCTGCTCGCCGGGCGCCCGTGGGGGGCGTCCGCCGGCCTGCTGGCCGCGTGCGCGCTCGCCGCGCTGCCGTGGCGCCGTTCGCTCGTGGTGGTGCTCGTGGTCGTGGCGCTCGACGCGTCCGGCTCGCTGCTCGTCTTCGGGCAGCGACCCATGGACACCGTCTACGGCACCCTCCAGGTGCTGCTCACCGCGGCCGTCCTCGCGGCGCTCGCGTGGACGGTGCGGATCACCCTCGAGCTCAACCAGCTGCGGATCGAGCTCGTGAGCACCGCGGTGCTGCGCGAGCGGCTGCGCATGTCGCGCGACCTGCACGACGTGCTGGGGCGCGGGCTCGCGGCCATCTCGCTCAAGGCCGAGCTCGCGCGCCGCTACCAGGAGCGCGGCCTCGACGCCGAGACGGCGGCCGAGCTCGACCAGATCTCGAACGTCGCTGCGCAGTGCGGCGACGACCTGCGCGCGCTCGTCACGGGCTATCGGAACCTGTCGCTCGAGAGCGAGATCGACGTGGGTCTCGAGCTGCTCGAGGAGGCCGGGATCGAGTGCCAGGTGCGGGTCGACGCCCACCTCGCGGCACCCACGGCGGTGAGCGACACGCTGGCGTGGGTCGTGCGCGAGGGCGTCACGAACGTGCTCAAGCACAGCCGCGCGACGCGGTGCCGGCTCACGGCCGAGCGCCGCGAGGGGCACCTCGTCGTCACGGTCCACAACGACGGCGCCGACCTCGCGCAGGACGGCGCCGCCGTGCCCGATCCCCGCCCGGCCCCGGGCAACGGCCTGCGGGGCCTGCACGAGCGCGTCGCCGCATCGGGCGGGACGGTCTCGGCCGCGGCCGGGCCCGACGGCACGTGGACGCTCGTGGTCGCGCTGCCGACGACCGACGACCCGGCTCTGACCCAGGAGGTCCCTGCGTGATCCGACTGCTCGTCGCCGAAGACATGCACGTGGTGCGCTCGGCCCTCGTCGCCCTGCTGGGCATGGAGGAGGACTTCGAGGTGGTCGCCGAGGTGGGTCGCGGCGACCTCGTGCTCGCCGCCGTCGAGCGCACGCGGCCCGACGTGGCCCTGCTCGACCTCGACATGCCCGGCCAGAACGGCATCGCCGTCGCGGGCGAGCTGGCCCGCGCGTGGCCGCAGGTCCGGGTGGTCATCCTCACCGGCGTCGGGCGCCCCGGCTCGGTCAAGGCCGCGCTCGAGGCCGGTGCACGGGGCTTCGTGCTGAAGACCGCCTCGGCACGGGCGCTCGTCGAGGGGGTCCGGACCGTCGCGGAGGGCGGTCAGGTGCTCGACGCGAGCCTCGCCGCCGCGGCCCTGCGGCTCGGCGCCAACCCGCTGCGCCCACGCGAGCAGGAGCTGCTCGACCTCGTCGCGAGCGGGTGCTCGGTGCGGGAGTCCGCGCAGCGCCTCTTCCTCTCGGAGGGCACCGTGCGGAACTACCTCTCCGCGATCGTCGACAAGCTGGGCGCTCGCGGGCGGGTGGACGCCATCCGCATCGCCCAGGAGAACGGCTGGATGTAATCTCTCGCCCCGGTGTCGCGGTGGCCCGCTGGCGGCACGTCTCACAGCCGACGCACAGGGAGCGGTTAGCAGATGCCGGTGGTCGTAGCGCACAGTGGTGCGGTGGACACGACCGTCGAGATCGGCCCGCTCGGCGACGGGTGGACAACGCTGCCAGCCGACCCCCCACGACCCACCCTCAGCGTCGCCCGTTACGTGCCGCGCACCCCGCTGGGTCGACGGGCGGTCGCCCGCCTCCGCCGCACCGAGCTGCTCGACCAGCTCGTGCGGTTCGGGCTCGTCGGCGCGGTGATGACCGCGTCCTACATCGTGATCTACCTCGCACTGACCGCCCCGATCGGGGCCCAGACCGCCAACTTCGTGGCCCTGTTCGCCACGGCCGTCGCGAACACCGCCGTGAACCGGCGGGTGACGTTCGGCGTCCGCGGGCGCAGGCGGGCCGCGGCGCAGCACGGCCAGGGGCTGCTGATCTTCGCCCTCTCGTGGGCCCTGACGTCAGGGTCGCTCGCTGTGCTCGACGCGCTCGCCCCCGGCGCGCCGCACACCGTCGAGCTCGCGGCGCTCGTGGTGTCGAACCTCGGGGCGACGCTCGTGCGGTTCGTGCTGCTGCGCCAGTGGGTGTTCCGCCCAGCTCGGTCTCACGACGCCTGAGCGCGGGCGACAGCCCGCAGGATCAGAGCGGGAAGGCCAGGTAGAAGTCGCGGATGCTCGCGGCGGGCCCGGTCGCCCGGAAGGCCGTCGTCCCGTTGGACCACACCACGACGCCCTCGGCGCCGGACGGCACGATCGTGAACGAGCCGACCACGGCACCGGCCACCGTCACGTCGCCCGACTCGGCGACCAGCGCGTCCGGGGCGGCCGACGGGTCGGCGCTCGAGTCGGCGCTCGCGTCGGCGCCCGCGACCGGGAGCGCCGCGACGACGGCGCGCACGTGGGCGTCGGCCTCGGCCGCCGTCTCCCACTGCCCGGCCTGCACGACGACCTGGCCCGTGCCGCCGTCGGTGAACGTCTCGGTGTACGCCTCGATCGCCCCCGCCGCGAACCACTCCGGGTCGTCGGCCGAGGAGGCGAGCGCGAACTGCAGGACGGTCGTGGGCAGCGCGCTCGCGAACGCCGAAGTGGCCGTGCGCGCGACCGGCTCGACGGTCGGCGTGGGCGTCGGCAGGAAGACGGTCGCGGCGGCGGCCGCGGGCACGACGTCGTCGTCGCCGCTCAGCACCAGCGCGGTCGTGATGCCACCGACCACGAGCACGGCCGCGGCGATCCCGCCCACGAGCAGCACACGGCGGCGTCGTCCACCGCCGGCGGGGTCCTCGTCGACCGGGGGCTGCGTGGTGGACGGCGGCGTGGTCGTCACGCCCGCCGAGCCCTGCGGCCACAGCACCGAGGAGACGGGCTGCTGGCCCGGGAACTGTCCAGGCTGCTCACCCGGTCGGCTGTCACTCATGGTGTCTCCCTGGCTGCGTGTCGTCCGGCAGGCGGCAGCCGGGCGTTCCCGCAGGAAGCCTAGTGGCCAGGGTGCGCGACAGACCTGAGCGACACCGCCGTGGCGCCGCCCGTCCGCGCGTCCTCAGTCCGACGGCGGCTCGCCGTCGGACGGCAGGACGCCGCGGCCACCGAAGGTCTGGATGCGGTAGGTCACGACCGACACGAGCAGCCCGAGCGCGAACAGGTCGAACAGGATCTGCACCGTCGTCACGATGCGCGCCACCTGCCCCACCGCGTGCACGTCCCCGAACCCCACGGTGCCGAGCGTCACGACCGTGTAGTAGAGCGCATCGGTGCGCGTCGCGATCCCGACCATCTCGTTCGCGCTGCGGGTCGCGAGCAGGTAGTAGGTCAGCGCGAAGAACACCACCACGGTGTAGACCACCGTCAGCACGCTGAGCAGCCGGACGGCCGGGTCTGCCCGGGCCTGGACCTGGCGGCGCACCTGGCGGACGACGAGGACGATGAGCGCGAGCACCCCGAGCGCGAACACGACCGAGCGCGTGAGGCGGGGCAGCGCGTCCTCCTCGAGGTCGAGCGGGACGGCGTAGTAGATGACGACCGCGGCCGTGAGCGTCGCGAGCGAGCGCAGCACCGCCCCGCGGCGGACGGCGCGGCGCTCCGAGACCATGAGGCCATCATCCGAGCACCGGCCGACCGGTGCCCGGCGAACCACGGCGCGGGCGGGCGTCGGGGCGTGTGGGTCGAGGCGGCTACCGTGCGAGCGTGACCTCGACGACCGGCGCCCGGCGCGCCGAACCCCGCAGCCGCACCGTCCGAGCGGGCTTCCGCTGCGGCGAGTGCGGCTGGACCACACCCAAGTGGGTCGGCCGCTGCGGCGAGTGCCAGGCGTGGGGCTCGGTGCTCGAGGACACGGGCCCCGGTGGCACCGCACCGCGCACAGCGACCGTCACCCCCACACGCAGCCCCGCCCGCCCGATCGCGGAGATCGACGTCGAGGCGGCCCGCGCCCGCTCGACCGGCGTCGACGAGCTCGACAGGGTGCTCGGCGGCGGACTGGTCCCGGGCGCCGTCGTGCTGCTCGCGGGCGAGCCCGGGGTGGGCAAGTCGACCCTGCTGCTCGACGTCGCGAGCCGTGCCGCACGTGCGGGCCGCGACCCGCTCGACGCCGCGTTCCGGCCCGACTCCCCCGAGGGGCGACGGGTCCTGTACGTGACCGGCGAGGAGTCCGCCGGCCAGGTGCGGCTGCGTGCCGAGCGCATCGGGGCGCTCGACCCGCACCTGCTGCTCGCGGCCGAGACCGACCTCGGCACGCTCCTCGGGCACGTCGAGCAGGTCGACCCGGACCTGCTCGTGGTCGACTCGGTGCAGACCATCGCGTCCGCGGCGATCGACGGCACCGCGGGCGGCGTCAGCCAGGTGCGCGAGGTCGCGAGTGCGCTCATCGCGGTCGCCAAGGAGCGCGACATGCCCGTCGTGCTGGTCGGCCACGTGACCAAGGACGGCTCGGTCGCGGGTCCCCGCACGCTCGAGCACCTGGTGGACGTCGTGTGCCAGTTCGAGGGTGAGCGGCACTCGCGGCTGCGGCTGCTGCGCGCGACGAAGAACCGCTACGGCCCCACCGACGAGGTCGGCTGCTTCGACCTGACCGAGACGGGCATCGAGGGCCTGACCGACCCGAGCGGGCTGTTCGTCTCGCACGCGCTGCACCACGTGCCGGGCACGTGCGTGACGGTCACGCTCGAGGGTCGCCGGCCGCTCGCGACCGAGGTCCAGGCCCTCGTGGCGCCGAGCATGCTGGCCAACCCGCGCCGCACCACGAGCGGCGTCGACGCGAGCCGGCTCGCGATGGTCCTCGCTGTGCTCCAGCGCCGCGTCGGCGCGCGCCTCGCCGACCAGGACGTCTACGTCTCGACAGTGGGTGGCGCGCGGGTCGTCGAGCCGTCCGCCGACCTGGCGCTGGCCCTCGCGACCGCGAGCTCGCGCGAGAACGTCGCCCTGCCGCGCGGTCTCGTCGCGATGGGCGAGGTGGGCCTCGCGGGCGAGATCCGCGTCGTCACGGGCATCCACCGACGGCTGGCGGAGGCCGCCCGGCTCGGGTTCGTCCGTGCCGTGGTGCCCGCCGGATCGATCGACGCGGGCAGCGGCCCCGCGGGCATGGAGCTCATCGAGGTCGCGGACCTCGCCGAGGCCGTGCGCGCCGTGGGCGTGGCCGGCGACCACACCTGAGACCCACGGCTGCGACGTCCGACGCCGCACCGGCTCCCGACGGGTGCCCGGTGGTGCGGACCAGTGATGTCGCGTGCCCCCGGGGCGCGTGTCTACCCCCCGGCCCGGCCCCCGGTCCCGCGTAGGATCACCGTGTGCCGACCACCCCGCTGCCTGACGACCTGCTGCGCTCGACGCTGGCTGCCGTCGCACCCGGTGGCGAGCTCCGCGACGGCCTGGAGCGCATCCTGCGCGGACGCACGGGCGCACTGATCGTCCTGGGGCACGACAGCACCGTCGAGTCGATCTGCTCGGGCGGCTTCGTGCTCGACGTCGAGTTCTCGGCGACGCGCCTGCGCGAGCTCGCGAAGATGGACGGTGCCGTGGTCGTCGACCGCGACGTCCGGCGCATCCTGCGGGCCGCCGTCCAGCTGCTGCCCGATCCGACCATCGAGACCACCGAGTCCGGCACCCGGCACCGCACCGCGGAGCGCGTCGCCAAGCAGACCGGCTTCCCGGTGATCTCGGTGTCCGCGTCGATGCGGATCGTGGCGCTGTACGTCGGCGGCGTGCGGCACGTCCTCGAGGACTCCGACACGATCCTGTCGCGCGCCAACCAGGCGCTCGCGACGCTCGAGCGGTACAAGTCGCGGCTCGACGAGGTGAGCGGCACGCTGTCGGCGCTCGAGATCGAGGACCTCGTCACCGTGCGCGACGTCACGGCGGTCGTGCAGCGCCTCGAGATGGTGCGCCGCATCTCGGAGGAGATCGCCGGCTACGTCGTCGAGCTCGGCACCGACGGCCGCCTGCTGTCGCTCCAGCTCGACGAGCTCACGGGCGGCATCAGCTCGGACCGCGAGCTCGTGATCCGCGACTACGTGGACAGCTCGCGCAAGGAGCGCGACGCGACTGCCGTGCAGGCCGCGCTCGCCGAGCTCGACAGCACCGAGCTCATCGACATCACGCACTTCGCCCGCGTGCTCGGCCTGCCGGGCGGGGGCGACGCCCTGGACGCCGCGGCGGGTCCGCGCGGCTACCGCCTGCTCTCGAAGGTCCCCCGGCTGCCCGCCGCGATCGTCGACCGGCTCGTCGAGCACTTCGGCGGTCTGCAGAAGCTGCTCGCCGCGAGCATCGAGGACCTCATGGCTGTCGACGGCGTCGGGGAGCAGCGCGCCCGGGCCGTCCGCGAGGGCCTGTCGCGCCTCGCCGAGTCGAGCATCCTCGAGCGCTACGTCTGACGGTCCCCCGCCACTCGAGGACGAAGACCTGCCTACTCGAGGACGAAGACCTGCGGCGCTGAGGACGCGCCCGCGAGCGTGAGCGTCGTGGAGTAGGTGCCGGGCTTGGCGGCCGGGAGGTCTTTCGGGCAGCCGGCGGCCGAGCGGGCCCGCGTCCACTGCACCTGGGTCACGTCCGACTTCCCCGCGGCCAGCAGCAGCGGGCGCTCGACGGGGTCGGCGGGGCAGTCCTGGCTCGCCCAGATGCGGTCGTCGCCCGAGGTGATCACGATCCCGAGCTGCCCCGAGCCCGCGTCGACGAGGCAGTCGACAGCGCCCGAGTTGGCGATCGTCACCGTGAACATGGGCTGCGCCGACGCCCCGTAGGACGCCGCGTCGGCCGCGAGGGTCAGGGCCAGCGACTCGGGCGCGCACGCCTGGGGGGTCGCGGACCCCGGCGACGACTCGGCGGGCAACGGGTCGGAGACCTGCTCGACGTCGCCCCCCGCGCCGTCGACCGTGTCGTCGCCGCCGCGCCCGGCGACGGCCCACACCACGAGCGCGACCACGAGCAGGGGCAGCCCGAGGACGACGAGGCGGCGCACCCAGTACACGCGGGACGGCAGAGGTCCGGCAGGTCGCAGCACACCCATCAGGCACCGTCCTCACGTCCGCCGCACGAGGCGGCCAGTCACCCGTTCAGCCGTAACGTACCGGTCACCGACGGCCCGCCGGCGGCCACCGCGCCGGTGGGGGCACGACCTGTGTCGGGAGAGGATGTCCTGTGCCTGCGATGCCTGACGCCCCGACGCCGCGCGAGGTGGGTCCGGACGCCCCGGCACCCGGCGGCCCCGGGCTGCGCGCGGCTGTGCTCGAGTGGTTCGACGAGAACGCCCGCGACCTGCCGTGGCGCGCCCCCGACCGCACCCCGTGGGGGGTGCTGGTCAGCGAGGTGATGCTGCAGCAGACGCCCGTGGTGCGGGTCGAGCCCGCGTGGCGCGCCTGGATGGCGCGCTGGCCCGAACCCGCCGACCTGGCGGCGGCCGGCACCGCGGACGTGCTGCGGGCGTGGGACCGGCTGGGCTACCCGCGCCGTGCGCTGCGCCTGCAGGAGTGCGCGCGCGTCGTCGTCGAGCGGCACGACGGCACCGTGCCCCGGACCACCGAGGAGCTGCTCGCGCTGCCCGGCGTGGGCGCGTACACCGCGGCCGCCGTCCAGGCGTTCGCGTTCGGGCTGCGCTCGGTGGTGCTCGACACCAACGTGCGGCGCGTGCTGGCCCGGTCCGTGGGCGGCACCGCCCTGCCGGCCCCGAGCCAGACGACCGCCGAGGTGCGGCTCGCCGCGTCGTACGTGCCCGACGACGACGCGACCGCTGCCCGCTGGTCCGCAGCGTCGATGGAGCTCGGCGCGCTGGTCTGCACGGCCCGCAGCCCACGGTGCGAGGAGTGCCCGGTCGCCGGTCTGTGCGCGTGGCGGGCAGCGGGCCGGCCGGACGACGAGCACGCCGCCCGGCGCCGCACGCAGGCGTGGGCCGGCACCGACCGTCAGGTGCGCGGTCGCGTCATGGCCCTGCTCCGCGAGGCGCTGGAGCCTGTGCCCGCCCACGCGCTCGACGCGGTGTGGCCCGATCGGACCCAGCGCGAGCGCTGCGTCGCGGGCCTGCTCGCCGACGGCCTCGTGGTGCGGGTGCCCGGCCCCTCCGACGACGACCCGCCGACCTACCGGCTGCCCTGACGGACCCCTACGCTCGCGAGCACCCGTCCTGATCCCCGCCCCGATCCCCCGGAGACCCCCGTGCGCCTGTTCACCCTGCCCCGCCACGACGTCGACGCCTTCAGCAGCTCGGGCGTCGTGATGGACTTCCTGCCGCACGTCGGCCCGGCCGACGAGACCCGCGTGCACGTCGCGCACCTCGCCGCGGGCGGGACGCTCGGGCGGCACCCGGCCACCCTGCGGCAGGCGTTCGCGGTGGTCGAGGGCGAGGGCGAGGTCGCGGCGGACGACGGTGAGCGCCGCGCGGTCGGCCCCGGCGTCCTCGTGGTGTGGGAGCCGGGCGAGGTGCACCAGACCTGGGCGACGACAGCGCTCACCGCGGTGATCGTCGAGACGGTCGGCGACCTGGACCTCGCGGAGCACTTCGCCGGGGTGTGAGCCCGCGCTACAGCTCGATGAGCATGCGCGTGTTGCCGAGGGTGTTCGGCTTGACGCGTGCGAGGTCCAGGAACTCGGCCACGCCGTCGTCGTGCGAGCGCAGCAGCTCCGCGTAGACCTCGGGGGTCACGGGCGTCCCGTCGATGGGCGCGAACCCGTGCGCGGCGAAGAAGTCGACCTCGAACGTCAGGCAGAAGACGCGGCGCAGGCCGAGCTCGCGCGCGCGGTCGAGCAGCGCGTCGAGCAGCAGGTGCCCCACGCCGCGCCCGCGCCAGGCCGGGTCGACAGCGAGCGTGCGCACCTCGGCGAGGTCCTGCCACATGACGTGCAGCGCCCCGCAGCCCACCACCCGCGGGTCGGCCGACTCGGCCACCAGGAACTCCTGGACCGCCTCGTAGTAGCCCACCCACTCCTTGGCGAGCAGGATGCGCTCGGTCGCGTACGGCTGCACGAGGTCACGGATGGTGCGCACGTCGGCCGGCAGGGCCGGGCGCACGCGGGGGCTGGCTGTGCTCACGGGATCACGGTACCCAGGTGCGCGGGACGGCCCGCAGCATGCCCACCTGCGGTTGCGTCCGGCCGCACACCGGGCCGCACGGTGGGACGATTCATCCCGTCTTCACCCTGCAGCGGTTGCGCGGCTGCTCCCGACGTGGTGACGTAGCGGCCAGGCGAGGACGCACGTGCGGGCTCGCGGCGGCGCTGGACCGCTCCCCTGCCGTGCGTGCCCCGTCATGGCACCAGCAGGCGAGGACCGACGGGGAGCGAACCATGAGGACAGCGGCACTGACGGCACGCCTGCGGGGCGACGCCCTCGAGGCGATGCGCAGGAGCACCGAGCCCGGCCGCGAGCTCGACATCCTCGTGATCGGCGGCGGGGTCACGGGCGCCGGGATCGCGCTCGACGCCGTGACGCGCGGCCTGTCGACGGCTGTCATCGAGGCGCAGGACTGGGCGAGCGGCACGTCGAGCCGGTCGAGCAAGCTCGTGCACGGCGGCCTGCGCTACCTGCAGATGCTCGACTTCCACCTGGTCCGCGAAGCCCTGACCGAGCGTGACCTGCTCATGAGCCGCATCGCGCCGCACCTGGTCAAGCCGGTGTCGTTCCTCTACCCGCTCGAGAACCGCGTGGTCGAGCGGGCGTACGTCGGGGCGGGCGTCGCGCTGTACGACACGCTCGCGACGGTCTCGGGCTCCAAGCGCGCGATGCCCATCCACCGGCACCTGACACGCAAGGGCATGGAGCGGCAGTTCCCGGACCTGCGGCACGACGCGGCGATCGGCGCTGTGCAGTACTGGGACGCGACGGTCGACGACGCACGGCTCGTCTCGACGCTCATCCGCACCGCTGTGTCCTACGGGGCGCACGCGACCTCACGCACCGAGCTCGTGCAGATGCAGACGACCACGGGCGGTGCGATCACGGGCGCCGAGATCGTCGACCTCGAGACCGGTGAGCACATCGACGTGCGGGCCCGGCACGTGATCAACGCGACGGGCGTGTGGACCGAGCAGACCGAGACCCTCGCGGGCACCGACGGCGGGCTGCGGGTGCTCGCGAGCAAGGGCATCCACATCGTCGTGCCGCGCAGCCGCATCGCGGGCACCTCGGGGCTGATCCTGCAGACCGAGAAGAGCGTCCTGTTCATCATCCCGTGGTCGCGCTACTGGGTGATCGGCACCACCGACACCCCGTGGGAGCAGGAGCTCGTGCACCCGGTCGCGAACTCGGCGGACATCGACTACCTCATCGCGCACGCGAACACGGTGCTGTCGCGCCCCATCTCCCGCGAGGACGTGATCGGGACGTGGGCCGGCCTGCGCCCGCTGCTGCAGCCCGGCACCAAGGAGGGCACGTCGTCGGCCAAGGTCTCGCGCGAGCACACGGTCGCGAGCCCCACCCCGGGCCTGACCGTCATCGCGGGCGGCAAGCTCACGACGTACCGCGTCATGGCCAAGGACGCCGTCGACTTCGCGATCGGGTCGCGCGCCACGACGCTGCCCTCGATCACGGCGCGGATCCCCCTGGTGGGCGCCGAAGGGCTCGAGGCGCTCCAGCGGCAGGCCCGCTCGATCGCGAAGCGGTACGGCTGGGACCGGTTCCGCATGGACCACCTGCTGCACCGCTACGGGTCGCTCCTCTCCGAGCTGCTCGACCTGGTGGACGCCGATCCGTCGCTCGCCAAGCCGCTCGCGCACGCCCCCGCGTACCTGCGGGTCGAGGCCGTGTACGCCGCGAGCCACGAGGGCGCGTTGCACCTCGACGACGTGCTCATGCACCGCACGCGTCTCAACTACGAGCAGGTCGACAAGGGTGTCGGTGCGCTCGAGGAGATCGCCGATCTGGTCGCGCCGGTGCTGGGCTGGGGCGTCGAGCAGCGGGCCGCGGAGATCGCCGCGTACCGCGAGCGCGCCGCCGCCGAGGAGGCCGCCGCTCTCGAGCCCGACGACGCGACCGCCGAGCGGGTGCGCCTCAACGCGCCGGACCTCGTCCCGCTCGTGCCCGTGGGCGGTCTCGAGGAGGACGAGCCGCCGCGGGCGACGCCCGGGCGCAAGCCGGGCGCCGAGGCGGACAGCCCTGCCTCACCCGGACCCGTGGGCACCTGACCCTCACTTGGGGACAGTAGCTGTCGGCCCCATCGCAGACCGCCTCGGCGGTCTGACCTCGCGGGGCCGACGGCGCCCGCTCCGCACCAGGCCTCCGGGGATACCGCACTTCCCCCGGACGACACCGACGTCGCTCAGGAAAGAGGTCGCACATGGACGTGTACAGCAATTGGGAGATCTTCGCGTCGGAGGCATTCGGGACAGGGCTGCTGACGCTGCTCGGCACCGGCGTGGTCGCCAACGTCCTGCTGCCGAAGTCGAAAGGCTTCAACGGCGGCTGGCTGCTCATCAACTTCGGGTGGGGCTTCGCGGTGCTCGCCGGCGTGTACGCAGCCTTCCGGTCGGGCGCTCACATCAACCCCGCAGTGACTCTCGGCATCTGGGCGAACGGCTCGGAGGACTTCGCGCCGGGCATCGAGGTGACGGCCTGGCACGGCGTCGTCTACGTCACCGGGCAGATGTTCGGCGCCGCGCTCGGTGCCCTGGTCAGCTACCTGGCCTACAAGAAGCATTTCGACGAGGACCTGGACCCGGCCTCCAAGCTGGCCGTCTTCGCCACCGGCCCGGCGATCCGCTCTTACGGATGGAACTTCGTCACCGAGGTCATCGCCACCTTCGTCCTGGTGTTCGTCGTCCTGATGTTCGCCAACGACCCCGCCAAGCTCGGGGCGCTGCCGGTCTCGTTGCTGGTCGTCGGCATCGGCGCCAGCCTCGGTGGCCCCACGGGGTACGCCATCAACCCGGCGCGTGACCTGGGCCCCCGCATCGCCCACGCGCTCCTGCCCATCAGGGGCAAGGGCTCGAGCGACTGGTCGTACGCGTGGGTCCCGGTGCTCGGCCCGGCCGTCGGCGGCCTCATCGGCGGGCTCGCCGCCTCCTGGTTCGTCTGACCCGCAACCTCCCGCGCCTCCCGCACAGCGATCCCTCGATGGAGAGGAACACCATGCCTGACAGCGAGCAGTACGTTCTGGCGATCGACCAGGGCACCACCAGCACCCGCGCGATCGTCTTCGACCACGGCGGCACGATCGTGGAGACCGGCCAGATCGAGCACGAGCAGATCTTCCCGCGCGCCGGGTGGGTCGAGCACGACGCCGAGGAGATCTGGCGGAACACCCGCGAGGTCGTCGGCATCGCGCTGACACGGGCGAACATCACGCACCACGACCTCGTGGCGGTCGGCATCACCAACCAGCGCGAGACCACCGTGGTGTGGGACCGCCGCACCGGCAAGCCCGTCTACCACGCGATCGTCTGGCAGGACACGCGCACCCAGAAGATCGCCGACCAGCTCGCTGCGCTGGGCGGCGGCGCCGACCGGTACAAGTCGCGCGTGGGTCTGCCGCTCGCCACCTACTTCTCGGGACCCAAGATCCGATGGATCCTGGACAACGTCGAAGGGGCTCGGGAGAAGGCCGAGCAGGGCTTCCTCGCGTTCGGCAACACCGACTCGTGGGTGCTGTGGAACATGACGGGCGGCCCGAACGGCGGGGTGCACGTGACCGACGTGACCAACGCGTCGCGCACCATGCTGATGAACCTCGACACGCTGACGTGGAACGAGGAGATCGCGGCCGAGATGGGGATCCCCCTGTCGATGCTGCCGGAGATCCGCTCGTCGTCCGAGGTCTACGGCACCGGACGCAAGGGGGGCTTCGTCCCCGGCGTGCCGATCTCGGGCATCCTGGGCGACCAGCAGGCCGCGACGTTCGGGCAGGCCTGCTTCGAGGTCGGGTCGGCGAAGAACACCTACGGGACGGGCAACTTCCTGCTGCTCAACACCGGGAACGAGCTGGTCCCGTCCGAGAACGGGCTGCTCACGACCGTCGCCTACAAGATCGGCGACAAGGACCCGGTGTACGCGCTCGAGGGGTCGATCGCCGTCACCGGCTCGCTCGTGCAGTGGCTGCGCGACAACCTGGGCATCATCAAGGCCGCGCCCGACATCGAGAAGCTGGCGGCGAGCGTGCCCGACAGCGGCGGCGCGTACTTCGTGCCCGCGTTCTCGGGGCTGTTCGCGCCCTACTGGCGTGCGGAGGCCCGCGGCGCGCTCGTGGGCCTGACCCGGTACGTCAACAAGGGGCACATCGCGCGCGCCGCGCTCGAGGCCACGGCGTTCCAGACCCGCGAGGTCGTCGACGCCATGAACGCGGACTCGGGCGTGACCCTGACCGAGCTCAAGGTCGACGGCGGCATGGTGCGCAACGACATGCTCATGCAGTTCCAGGCCGACGTGCTCGACGTCCCGGTCATCCGCCCCCAGGTCGCCGAGACGACAGCGCTCGGGGCCGCCTACGCCGCAGGCATCGCGGTGGGGTTCTGGTCGGGCGAGCAGGACGTGATCGACAACTGGGCCGAGGACAAGCGCTGGGAGCCGTCCATGGAGACCGGCGAGCGCGAACGGCAGTACCGGCTGTGGAAGAAGGCCGTGACCCGGACCTTCGACTGGGTGGACGACGACGTGGAGTGACGTCGGACCGGCTGCCGCGCGAGCGGGAGCCTGCGGTGCGACGACGGCCGGTCACCCTTGGGGTGGCCGGCCGTCGTGCTGGTTGTCGGCTGCGGGTGTCGGCAGCGGGTGTGTCGACCGCGAGGCATGCGCTCGAGGTTGTCCACAGATCGCGCGACATCTCCCCACGAAGGGGATGCATCGGTAGAATCGAACACATGTTCGATATTCCCGACGCGGTGCCCGACCCGGTGCTCGACCAGCACCTCGAACCGCCCCTCGCGACTCAGCGGCCCGGGGTGCGGCTCGCGGCCCGGCTCGACGCCCTCGAGGTCGCCCGTGCCACCGACTTCGCGCTCGTCGAGGTGGTCGCCGCGTGGCAACGGGTCGCCTCGTGGGCCGCAGCCCAGGCCGCAGCCGCTGCCGCCGAGCTCGCCGGCCGCGACTCGATGAACCCGAGGTGGCCCGTCAGCGCCACCGACGCGCGCCACTCGTGCGTCGCCGCCGACGAGCTCGCCATGCGGCTGGCGTGCTCACGCCGCGCCGCGCGGCTGCTGGTCCGGGACGGGCTGGCCTTCGCGGGGCCGCTGACCTGGACCGGTGAGGCGCTGGCCCGCGGCGAGATCGACGCGGTGAAGGCCCGCATGATCGCGGACCGTCTCGAGGGTGCGTCGATGGAGGTCGCGCTGGCGGTCCAGGACGCGATCCTCGGCGACGCGCACGCGTGCACACCCACGCAGCTCGGGCGCACCCTCACCCGCGCCCTGATCGAGGTCGACCCCGCCGATGCGGCCCTGCGCCACGACCGAGCCACGACCACCCGGCACGTCGACCGACCACGTCTGCTGCCCGACGGGATGGCGGGCCTGTGGGCCGTCCTGCCTGCCGAGGATGCCGCCCGCATCGACATGACGCTGGACACCTCGGCCCGATCGGCGCGCGCGACCGGCGATCCGCGCACCCTCGACCAGCTCCGCGCCGACCTCCTCGTCGACCTGGCCACCGCGCCGCCGAGCCGGCACGCGAGTCCGGGCACCACGACCTGCGCCGCGTCGACCGCTCGGCTCGCGACCCCGGCCACCGGCACCACCGGCACCACCGGCACTCGCACTGGCACCAGCAGCGGCAGCGGCAGCGGCAGCGGCACTCCGTCGTCCCGGGCGCTGGATGCCCTGCCCCGTCCGCGCGGCCCGGCGGCACAGATCCGGGTCACGGTCAGCGCCTCGACCCTCATGGGCCTGGACGACCAGCCGGCCGAGCTCGACGGGTACGGCGCGATCACTGCGGTCCAGGCGCGCGCCCTCGCCGCCGGCGGCGTGTGGCGACGGTTGGTGACCGATCCGCTGTCCGGGACGGTCCTCGACGTCGGCCGCACCCGGTACCGACCTCCCGCCGACCTCGCCGAGCTGGTCGTCGCCCGCGACCGGTACTGCGCCGCTCCGGGCTGCTCGGCACGAGCAGAGTCGTGCGACCTCGACCACACCGTCGAGTTCCACCGCACGGCGCCCGACGGCAACCAGGGAACCACCTCGGCCCACAACCTCGGTCCACTGTGTCGACGGCACCACCAGATCAAGACCGACGGCGGGTTCCGGCTCTCGCAGCCGACGCCCGGCACCTTCGAGTGGACCAGCCCGACCGGACACCAGTACCGGGTCCGCCCTGGAGCGACCCCACCGCCACCGGCGACGCCGAACTGCACCCACCGCGACACAGCGCCTGCCGGTGAGACCGTCGCTCACCCCGACGACCCTCCCTGACGGTGCACGCCGAGCCGTCCCGAGCTGAGCGACCGCCGCCTCGGCACGTGCGCTAGCGAGCCCTTTCGCGCGCGGGGACACGGCCGGGTCAGTGGAGACGGCCGGCTCAGTGGAAGTACGCGCCGCCGTTGACGTCGAGCACGGTGCCGGTCACGTAGCCCGCGCCGGCCGACGCGAGGTAGACGACGGCCGCGGCGACGTCCTCGGGGGTGCCGGCGCGCTTGAGCGGGGTGCCGGCGACCGCGGCCTGCTGGGCGGGCTCGGGGGTGTGCAGCGCGTGGAACGGGGTGCCGCCGATGAACCCGGGCGCGACCGAGTTCACGGTGATCGACCGTGGTCCGAGCTCTCGGGCGAGCGCCCGGGTGAACCCGTCGAGCGCAGCCTTGGCCGTCGCGTACGCAACGGCTCCGGTGCCCCCACCGTTCTGGCCGGCGAGGGAGCTGATGGTGATGATGCGGCCCCCGTCGGGCATGACGGGCAGCACTGCACGGGTCGCGTAGAACGCGCTCGAGACGTTGAGGTCGAGAACGTGGTGCCAGTGCTGGTCGTCCATCCCGGTCACGGACTGCCGCCCGCCCAGGCCTCCGGCGTTGTTGACCAGGATGTCGATCCCGCCACCGAGCTCCGCGGCGGCCTGCACGACGACCCGGTCGACGTCCCAGCTCTGGCGCGCGTCGAGCTCGTACGCGACGACCTTGCGGCCGAGGCTCTCGATGTCGGCGATGACCGTCTCGGGCTCGTGCGTCAGGTACGTGAACGCCACATCGGCGCCCGCCTGCGCGAGGGCGTAGGCGGTGGCCCGTCCGATGCCCGTCGCTGCGCCGGTGACGAGTGCGCGGCGTCCTTCGAGCCTGTTCATGACCACTCCTTGCTTGGGCGATTCCGGCGAACGTAGTTCACGCGGCGGCAGCGGTCTACACCCCGAACGGGTGCCTCTCCCGCCGCGCGACGCCGGGTTCGACCCCGCGGCGCACGATCTGCCTTGCGTCTCCGGAAGGCTCGGCCCTCGCGCTTGAACGGGGGCGCATCTCGCGCCTGCGTGCGTGCAGGCCAGAGGCACGCAGCCCGGCGCCAGCACGCGCACGCGCACCGGCGGGGATGGTCACTGCGCGGCAGGGACCAGCGTGTCGGTGCCGTTGATCCGCACGGTGAACTCGGTCGCGGGCAGGTCGTCCACAGCGACGACGCTCGTGGTCGGCACGTAGTCGCGCGTGCACGGCGTCTCGGCCTGACCGTTCTCGAACGCGGCACGGACGGTCAGCACCGTGCGGTCGGCGTCCCACTCCGCGCTCACGGGCAGGTCGGGGCACGACGAGCTGCCCCACGTCGTCACCAGCAGGCGCCCGGGGCTCGCGTCACGTGCCGCCGGGGCCACGTCGGCGGCGTCGTTGCGGGCATACGACTCGGCGATCGTGGTCGGTGAGGGGATCGGTGCGGGCGGCGACGCGTCGTCGACGTGGCTCGCCGAGCCGGACGCCGCAGCATCGGTCGGCGACCCGTCACCACCTGCGGTCGTCGCCGTCGCGCACGCACTGAGGCAGAGCACCGCGACCCCGACCAGCGCGGCCGACCGGAGCCCCGGCGCTCGCCTGCGGGCCGACGTCCGTGCGGCGTCCATGGCAGTCATCTCGGGTCCCCTCGACTCACGTGTCGGCGCCCGCTCCCCCGGCCGGACGCCGTCACCCGCGAGTCTTCTCCTGAACCGCGCGCGCGGCCAGCACGCCCACGAGGTCGACCAGGTATCGGCGGGGTCGGCGCGCTCCGTGTCGCTGCGCACCGACGCGCTGCGCACGGACTCGCTGCGCACCGACTCGCCGGCCCGCGGCTCAGGTCCGTCGCACGAGGGCCCTGACGCTGAACGCCACACCGACCGCGCACCAGACCACGAGGACCACCAGGTCACGCATGCTCGCGTCGTAGGTGCCCGAGGCCAGACCAGCGCGCAGCAGGTCGGCAGCCGGGCGCATCGGCAGCACGTCGTGCAGCGACTGGAACCACTCGGGGAGCTGGCTCGCAGCGAACGTGATGGGCGAGAAGAGCATCACGAAGAACACGAGGATCTGGCTGAGCATCTGGGCGACCATCGGCGAGAAGGTCACAGCGATGGCGTAGCCCACGGCTGTCGCGGTGACAGTGACCAGCACCGACGCGGCGATCAGCAGCGGCCAGTCGAACGCGAGCGCCAGGTCGTAGCGCAGCTCGGCCACGAGCACG
This sequence comes from Cellulomonas sp. P22, assembly GCF_044392165.1. Taxonomy (NCBI): domain Bacteria; kingdom Bacillati; phylum Actinomycetota; class Actinomycetes; order Micrococcales; family Cellulomonadaceae; genus Cellulomonas; species Cellulomonas sp. P22. The sequence continues at coordinate 7,584 of NZ_JBISBW010000020.1, read as the reverse complement.
GCGACCACCACGCTCGGCAGCGCGACGAGCAGCCACACGGTCAGGTCGGCCAGCAGCAGGAGCGGGCGTGCCAGAGGCAGCGAACGCATGTAGGTGAACGTGCCGCTGGTGCGGGCCTGGGTGACCGCCTGGGGAACGATCGTCAGACCCACGATCAGGAGCAGCACGGTGGGGGTGCCGGTCGAGAGGAACATCGCAGCGTCGGGCGTGATGTCGGGGATCAGGAACCCGAAGCCGACCACGACCCCGGCGGCGATCAGCGCCTGCACCACCACGTAGAGCGGCAGCTCGCCGCCGATCTGCGCGAACTGCCAGCGCAGCAGCGTGCGGTAGCTGCTCCACAGCCCCGCACCTCCGGGCTCGGGCGCGGTCGGGTGCGCCACGGGGCGGTCGGTGGTGATGGTCTCAGGCACGGGACGGCTCCTCGGTGGCTGCCTCGTCGGAGGCTTCGGACGTGGTGACGGCGAGGTAGGCGTCCTCGAGCGTCGCGGGGGCGAGCGCGTAGCCGTCGAGGTGACCCTGCTCGCGCAGGCCCGTGGCCCAGGCGACGACCGCGGCGGCCTGCGACGCGGGCACGGTCAGGAGCACGCGGCGGCCGGTGCGGACGCGGCGCGTGACGGGCACGGGGACGGCGTCGAGCGGGTCGGACGGGTCGGGGCCGCCCGGCTGGAGCTGCAGCTCGAGACGCAGGTCGGTGTCCTGGCTGCCCCGCAGGGACGCCGGGGTGCCGGCCGCGACGACCTTGCCGCGGTCGAGCACCACGAGCTCGTCGACCACCCGCTCGGCCTCGACCACGTTGTGGGTCACGAGCAGCACACCCGCGCCCTGGTCGCCGATGCGCCGCACCGCGTCCCACAGCCGACGGCGCCGCGAGGCGTCGATGTCGTTCGTGGGCTCGTCGAGCACCACGAGCGGGGTCGGGGCGACCACCGTCATCGCGAACGAGGTGAGGCGCCGGACGCCACCCGAGAGGCCTCCCCCGTCGGGCAGGGCCTTCTGGTCGAGCCACGGCTCGATGTCGAGCTCGGCCGCGAGCTCCGCGGCCGCCGCGCGCGCCTGCCGGGTGCTCAGGCCGCGGATCCGCCCCGCGAGCTCGATGGCCGTGCGGGGGGTGAGGCCGTTGATCGGGGCCTGCGCCTGGGCCTGGAGCGCGACGCGGCGGCGCGCGCCGGCCGGGTCGGTGACCGCGTCGACCTCGGCCACGTGGATGGTCCCCGCGTCGGGCCGCAGCAGGCCGACGACCTGCGAGACGAGCGTCGTCTTGCCGGCGCCGTTGTGGCCCAGCAGGCCGACGACCTCCCCGGCCCGCACCCGTAGGGTCACGCCGTCGTTGGCGACCACGGCGCCGTAGCGCTTCGTGATCCCGTCGACAGCCAGCACGTCCGCACCCACAGCAGCACTCTCCTCATCCGGAATACCTCGAGTATTCGGATACTAGCGGTATCTCGGTACCGCCGGTAGCCCGACGTACGATCGGGGGCATGACGACCTCGGGACCCACCGCCCCGCGCGCCGCCCGCGACCACTCCACCGTCCCACCGCAGGCACCCCCGACACGCGGAGAACGGCAGCAGCAGACCCGGATGGCCCTGCTCGCCGCAGCCCGCACGGTGTTCGCCCGTGACGGCTACCACGGGGCCCGGCTCGAGGCCATCGCCCACGAGGCCGGGTACTCCAAGGGCGCCGTCTACTCCAACTTCGACGGCAAGGGGGCGCTGTTCCTCGCGGTCGTCGACGCCGACCTGAACGACGCCGACACCGAGCTCGCCCGCGACGGCGTCGACCCGTGGAACCTCTGCGATGCCGCCGCCGCGCCCACCGGCGAGCCGGGCGCCGACACCGCCCCCGCGCGGACAGCCACCCAGGCCGAGATCGACACCGCCCGTGGCTTCGCCCGCGCCAGCCTCGAGTTCATCGCCATCGCCGGCCGTGACCCTGCACTCGCCCCCGAGCTCGAGGCCCGTATGCATCGCATGCTCGCGATGTACACCGACGCCGCCGTCGCGAACAGCCCCGCCCCCGCCGACGACCCGCTGCCCACGACCGACCTCGGCCTGCTGCTCGCCGCGTTCGAGCAGGGCAGCGCCCTGCTGGCCCTCGGCGGCATCGCCCCGCTGCCCGACGCGCTGGTCCGCGAGGGCATGCTCCGCCTCCTCGCACCGCGGCCGTCGCAGCCCACGACTGATCAGGCCCCACAGCCCCCGGACGCCCGCGCCTGATCACCGCCGCGCTCCCCTGCCCCGGGCGCTGATGTCGGCACCGCTCGCTACGTTCGGACGACCAGGTGGTGCCCGACCTCGAGGCACCGCCGCCGCTCACGCTTCGGAAGCAGGACCAGCCATGTCGTACGGCTACATCGGGTCCATGAAGACCCGCCCCGGACACCGCGACGAGGTCGTCGCGATCCTCACCCGCGGCGCACCCGCCCTGCGCGACATCGGCTGCCACGCCTACATCGTCGCCACGGCCACCACCGACGACCAGACGATCTGGGTCACCGAGGTCTGGGAGTCCGCCACGCACCACGACGACTCCCTCCAGCTGCCCGAGGTCCGCGCAGCGATCGCCGAAGCCATGCCCCTGCTCACCGGCGAGTTCTCCAGCCAGGTGTGCGAGGTCGTCGGCGGAATCGGTGCGTGGACCGGCGCCTGAGGGCACGGGGCCGACGGCAGCCCTGATCCCGCTCGACGTTCGGTATGCCGCGAGCCGACTTACAGTCGGTTGATGGGGTCGAACGACGACTCAGGTGTTCCGCGGTGGGCGGTGGTGTCGGCCGCGCTGGCTCCGGTTGCGATGATCGGGAGCTGGACGATCTCTGCGGCGATGCAGGACGAGTACGACCCGGTGCGGGAGACGATCAGCTGGTTGGCGACGAGCGCGGCGGTGGCGCCCGCGGTCGGGGCCTTCGGGTTCGCGGTGACGGGGATCGCGCACGTGGTGACCGCGGCGGGGCTGCGGGCGGCTCCGCGGATGGGGCGCGTGCTGCTCGGGGTCGGCGGCCTGGCGACCGTGGGGGTCGCGCTGGCGCCGGCGGACCGCGCACCGCGGGCGCACTGGGCTGCGGCGACCGTCGCGCTCATGTCGATGGCGACCTGGCCGCTGGCTGCGTGGGGCGCCGACGGGGTCGGGACGCTGGCTCCACGCGCTGGGCTCGCTGCGACGGCGGGACTGATGGGGATGCTGGCCTGGTTCACGCTCGAGCTGCAGCACGTCACGCCCGATGACGGGGCCACGACCGGGCTCGCCGAACGCGCCGCCCTGTGCGCGCAGGCGCTGTGGCCGCTCGTCGTGGTGGTGGCCGCTCGCACGTCCGCGACGTCGGGCACGGCGCCGACAGGCCGTTCGCGGTCGTGGTGGTCCTGGTGGTGAGTTGCGGGGATTCGGCGACGTCGCTGGGCGTCGCCGGGTCGGCCTGGCACGATCAGGGGGTGAACTCCACCCACCACGAGCCGGAGAACGGCCTGCCCGCCCGGATCAGGACCGCGCTCAGCGCGCTGCCCAAGCCCATCCGGTGGGTCGCCGTCGCCGTGGTCGGGTCGGCACTCGTCCTGGCCGGCATCGCGATGCTGGTGCTCCCTGGGCCAGGGTGGCTCGCCATCTTCGCCGGGCTGGCGGTCCTCGCCGCCGAGTTCACGTGGGCAGCGACGCTCCTCGGGCGGATGCGTTCGGTGGCGACGCGCCTGTGGACCACGGTGCGCGGGTGGATCCCGCGTCGAACGACGGGCAGCGCCGAGCCCGACCAGGCGCCCTGAGCCGGACCAGGCACCCTGACGGCGTGAACCGCCTGAGGGCCTGAGGGCCCGAGAGCCTGCGGGCGCCAGCGGCACTCGGCCCCAGCGCTCAGCGGTCAGCGCTCGGGAATCGTGACCTCGATGCCCGCCTCGGCTGCCGCCAGCACCCCTGCCGACTCCGCTGCGCGCCGTCCCAACGCGGTCCACACGGTGGCGCACACCACGAGCACGAGCGGGAAGACGGCCGCACCCAGCAGCCCGACGCGCAGGCCGGTGCCGCCGTCGTCGGGAAGCGCGGCGGCGAGCGAGCCGAGGAGCCCGGTCGACGCCGCGGTCAGGTCGGCGACGGCGCCGGTGAGCCAGGGGCCGACGGCGCCGCCGAGGTCGCCCATGACGGCCAGCACCGCGAACATCGCGGCACCGCCGAGCGGGAACCGGGCGGCGGCGAGGCTGAAGGTGCCGGGCCACATGATGCTGACGGCGAGCCCGCACAGCGCGCACGCGGCGAGGCTGACGACGGGGCTCGGCGACAGGGTCGCCACGAGGTAGCAGACCACGGAGAGCGACCCGGCGCCGATCATCGTCGGCGCGAGCGGGATGCGCGCGCCCCACAGCCCGTAGACGATCCGCCCGACGCCCATCAGCGCGGCGAACAGCCCCGGTCCAGCGAGGTCGCCCCAGGTCTTCGCGACCCCCAGCGACGTCTCGGCGAAGAACGAGGACCACTGCGACATGGTCAGCTCGGCCGCGCCGGCGGTCATCATCAGCACCAGCGCGCACACGAACGCGGGCGCGCCGAACAGCGAGCGCAGCGACAGCCGGTGCTCGTCGGGCACGGTGGGTGGCAGCGGCACCCGGAGGAAGACGACGAGATTCACGGCGGGCACCACGGCCCAGAGCAGCGGCAGCACCTGCCACGACCCGAAGCCGGTCATCGCGAGCACGGCGGTCGTGCCGCCGACGACGGCCACCTGACCCCAGCAGTAGAACGAGTGCAGCAGGCTCATCGCCGCGGCCTTGCCCTCCTGCGGGCTGGGCAGCGACTCGACCACGGGGCTGACCATCACCTCGAGGAGTCCCCCGCCGATGGCGTACACGATCACGGCGACGCACAGGCCGACGTACGGCGTGGGGGCGACGGCCGGCGCGACCGCGAGCAGCACGAGACCGAGGACGGCGAGCGCGTGGGCGAGCACCAGCGGGATGCGGTAGCCGGTCCGGTCGGCGAACCGCACCGCGGCCAGGTCGGTGAGGAGCTGGACGCCGAAGTTCAGCAGCACGAGCCGTCCGAGCATCTCCACCGGCACGTCGTAGGACGTCTGGAAGACGATGAACAGCAGCGGCGCGAGGTTGTTGACCACCGCCTGGGTGACGAACCCGGTGTAGCAGGCGCGGCGGGTCGCGGTGTAGGTCAGCGCCGGCCGGCCGGTGCCGCCCCTCACGCGCGCGACGGGACGAGGGCGGCGGCGGCAGGCATGGGCTGGATGCTACCGAGCGGTCGGCGAACCGATGCGTCCGCAGCGCCACGGTCCGCCACGGCCTCCTCGTCGTCGAGCAGGAGCGGCGGCAGCGGCCGCAGGTGGCGGAGCGGCCGATGCGCACGTCCGGCCGCACGCTGCGCTGAGCGTGGGCACCGCCACTGTGGAGGGCGCCGATCGTGGGGGTGGCGCCTTCTACAGTGGAACCCATGACCTCCCCCCACGCGGTGCCCTCGTCCGGCGCGGACGTCGGAGTCCAGGACGCGTGGCCCACGGCCGAGACGTACCCGTTCTTCGACGAGGAGCCGCCGCCGGACGACGAGCCCCCGTACCCGTCGGACGACCCCTTCGACGGCCCCCCGGCCGACCACCGCGCGCCGACGTCCGCGGCTCCGCCCGCCGCGCGTCGCGCCCGCCCGGCCGCCCGGGTCGCCGCCGCACCCGCGGGTCCGGCGCGCGAGCCGCTCGAGGTGCTGCACACGGTCTTCGGCTACGACGCGTTCCGCGGCGAGCAGGCCGAGATCATCGACACGGTGGTGCGCGGCGGTGACGCGCTCGTGCTCATGCCCACCGGTGGCGGCAAGTCGCTCTGCTACCAGATCCCCGCCCTGGTGCGCCCCGGCACCGGCGTGGTGATCTCCCCCCTGATCGCGCTGATGCAGGACCAGGTCGACGCGCTGTCGGCCCTCGGTGCCCGCGCCGGGTTCCTCAACTCGACCCAGGACGCGGCGCAGCGCCGGGCGGTCGAGGACGCGTTCCTCGCGGGCGAGCTCGACCTGCTGTACCTGGCCCCCGAGCGGCTCAAGGTGCCCTCGGCCGTGGACCTGCTGGACCGCGGCGAGATCAGCCTGTTCGCGATCGACGAGGCGCACTGCGTGTCCCAGTGGGGGCACGACTTCCGCCCCGACTACCTGCAGCTCTCGGTGCTGCACGAGCGCTGGCCCACGGTCCCCCGCATCGCGCTGACGGCCACCGCGACCCGCGCCACGCACGCGGAGATCGCCACGCGCCTGCAGCTCGAGGACGCCCGGCACTTCGTGGCGTCGTTCGACCGGCCCAACATCCAGTACCGCATCGTCGCGAAGTCGAGCCCCCAGCAGCAGCTCCTCGAGCTGCTGCGCACCGAGCACCCGGGCGACGCGGGCATCGTCTACTGCCTCTCGCGCGCGTCGGTCGAGAAGACCGCCGACTTCCTGGTCAAGCAGGGCATCCCCGCGCTGCCGTACCACGCGGGCCTCGACGCCCGGGTGCGGGCCGCGAACCAGTCCCGGTTCCTGCGCGAGGACGGGATCGTCATGGTCGCGACCATCGCGTTCGGCATGGGCATCGACAAGCCCGACGTGCGGTTCGTGGCGCACCTCGACCTGCCCAAGTCGGTCGAGGGCTACTACCAGGAGACGGGCCGTGCGGGCCGTGACGGTCTGCCGTCGACGGCCTGGCTCGCGTACGGCCTGCAGGACGTGGTCCAGCAGCGCCGGATGATCGACACGTCCGAGGGCGACGCCGCGCACCGCTGGCGGCTCGGCCAGCACCTCGACGCGATGCTCGCGCTGTGCGAGACGATCGAGTGCCGCCGCGTGCAGCTCCTCGCGTACTTCGGCCAGACGAGCACCCCGTGCGGCAACTGCGACACGTGCCTGGCCCCGCCCGAGGGCTGGGACGGCACCCGCCCCGCGCAGATGCTGCTCTCGACGGTGCTGCGCCTCGACCGCGAGCGCCGTCAGCGCTTCGGCGCGGGCCACGTGGTCGACATCCTGCTCGGCAAGCAGACCCCGCGCGTGGCCCAGCACGGGCACGACGCGATGAGCGTGTTCGGCATCGGCACCGAGCTGTCCGAGGCCGAGTGGCGCGGCGTGGTCCGCCAGCTGCTCGCGCAGGGGCTGCTCGGCGTCACGAGCGACGGCTACGGCACCCTGGTGCTGACCGACGCGAGCGCGGACGTGCTCGGCGGCACGCGGCAGGTCCGCCTGCGCCGCGAGACGGCCCGTGTCAAGCCCTCCCGCTCGTCGTCCCGCACCGGCCGGACGGGCCGCACGGCCGCCGCCGCGGCGGACCTCGCCCCGCAGGACGTCGCGACGTTCGAGAAGCTGCGGGCGTGGCGCTCGGCCGCGGCGAAGGAGGCCGGGGTGCCCGCGTACGTGATCTTCCACGACGCGACGCTGCGCGAGATCGCGACCCGTCGCCCGACGACGCCCGGCGAGCTCGGCACGATCTCGGGCATCGGCGCCGCGAAGCTCGAGCGCTACGGCGAGCAGGTCATCGCGGCGCTCGAGGCCGACCCCGACTGAGCCCGGCGGCGCAGGCCGGGCCGCGCCGTGCACGGGCATGACGCCCGCGAGGGCCCTGGCGGTCGCCGTCCCCACGGCGACCGCCGG
>NZ_JBISBW010000019.1:0-18717 GCF_044392165.1 Cellulomonas sp. P22 | reverse complement strand
ACCGCGACCCGCACGTGGAGCTCGGACCCGACCGCCGAAGGGTCGGGTCCGCCGGGGCGGCGCCGGGACCCGGCGCCGCCCCTCGCGTCATGCCTGTGCGCGCGCCATGTGCCGGCCGGCCCGCATGCCGAACACTGCCGCCGGGCCGATGGTCGAGCCAGGACCGGGGTACGTGCGCCCCATGACCGATGCCGAGCAGTTGCCCGCGGCGTACAGGCCGTCGATGACCGAGCCGTCCTCCCGCAGGGCCCGGCCGTCGACGTCGGTCAGCACGCCGCCCTTGGTCCCCAGGTCCCCGACGACGACGCGGACCGCGGTGAACGGTCCCTTCTCGAGCGCCCCGAGGTTGGGGTTGGGGTGGACGGTCGGGTCGCCGTAGTAGCGGTCGTAGGCGGAGTTGCCGCGACCGAAGTCGCCGTCGACCCCGGTGCGGGCGAACCCGTTGAACCGCTCGACCGTCGCGCCGAGCGTCTGCGGGTCGACGCCGATCGTGGTGGCCAGCTCGGTGAGGGTGCCGGCCTTGGCCATCAACCCGTCCGCGATCATCTTCTTGTTGAGCCGCGGGTCCATGGCGTAGCTGCGCAGGTAGCGCCGTGCGTGCCGGACGTCGGTGACCATCCAGTACGCGCCGTCCCCGTCGTGCTCGAGCATGTGGTGCCCGAGGTCGACGTAGGACTCGGACTCGTTGGCGAACCGCTCGCCCTTCGCGTCGACGATGATCCCGTACGGCAGCGAGCGCTCCCCCACGAGGAAGCTCGGGTCGTGCCCCTCGGGGGCCGCCGTCGACGCGCCCCACCAGGCGTCGTCCATGAGGGACAGCGCCGCGCCGACGTCCTGCGCGAGCGCGATGGGGACGCCGAGGTTGCCCGGGTTGCCCGACGAGGCGCCGTCGATGCCGTGGTTCTTCTGCCGCCACTCGACGTTGTGGTCGAACCCGCCGGAGGCGAGGACGACGCCGCGCCGCGCCCGGATCGTCGTCGACCGACCGTCACGCGAGACCCGCACGCCCGCGACCCGACCACCCTCGACCAGCAGCTCCTCGAGCGGGCTGCTCAGCCACAGGTTCACACCCTGGCGCTGGACCACGGCGTCGAGGAACGAGACCGCGAGGCCCGCGCCGATGCCGACGAGCAGCTTGCCGCGCACGAGGCCGCCGACGGTGCGGCCGACGAAGCGCGCACCGCGCACGAACCCGCTCGGCGTGACCCACGACCGCTCGAGCTCCCACATGTCGTCCGTGGCGAGCGGCAGCGGCATGAGCGCACGGCAGCTCCCCCACCAGTCGCCGATCCGCTTGCGGTCGACGGCCCGGACCTCGATGGCGCGGCCGATCTTCCCGCCGGGCAGCTCGGGGTAGTAGTCCGGGTAGTCCGTGGCCCGCATGAACCGCATGCCGTGCTTCTCGGCCGTGCGGACGAAGTCGTCCACGCCGTCGACGAAGGCTTCCTTGCGGGCGCGCGACGTCGCCGGACCGGCGTCGCCGACGGTCTCCTCGAGGTAGGCGAGCGCCTCCTCGCGGGAGTCCCCCGCGCGGTCGCGGCGCATCAGCGGGTTGTTCGGCAGCCACATGCCACCGCCCGACATCGCGGTGCTGCCACCCCACTTGTCGGTGGACTCGACCATGAGGACCGTGAGGCCGGAGTCAGCGGCGCCCAGAGCCGCGGCAAAGCCGGCTGAGCCGGTCCCCACCACGACCACGTCGTAGGTCTCGTCGTGCGTGCTCGTCGTCGGGCCGGGCATCGTGCCTCCTTGGCTTCGCCGGACGATTCCGCCCGGGACAACCGGACATCATTGTCCGGTTCTACGATGAATCATGCCGAGTCCCGAGCCCCGTGGCAACCGTGGCCCCGCAGCCGCGGCCGACAACCGCCGGGCGCTGCTGGACGCGGCGCGGCGCGTCTTCGCCGACCGGGGCTACCGCGCGCCGCTCAGTGCGATCGCCCGGGAGGCCGGCGTCGGCCAGGGCGTGCTGTACCGGCACTTCCCCACGCGTCTCGACCTCGCGCTCGCCGCGTTCGAGGAGAACTTCGCCGAGCTCGACGCCATCGCGGCCCACCCGGGGCCGGGTGCTTTCGCCGACCTGTGGTCGAGGCTCGTCGAGATCACCGTCGCCGAGTCCGCGTTCGTCGAGATGGCCGTCGACGCGCGCCGTGCGCTCGCCGACCGGCACGACGAAGGCCGGTTGCGCAGCATGCTCGCCGACACCCTCGCGCGGGCGCAGGCCGCCGGTGTCGTCGACGCCACCCTCAACGCCGACGACGTCGTGCTCATGCACCGGATGATCTTCGGCGTCGTCACCACGTCGATCGACGACGACGCAGGGGTGCGCGCCGCGGTCGACCGCGCGACCGCGCTGCTGCGGCACGACCCGCTGGGCGGGCGTCAGAGGTAGCTGACCCCGGTCAGCTCCTCGGCCACCGACCAGAGCTGCCTGCCGACCGCTGGATCGGCCGCCTCCCGACCGAGCCGAGCCTCGCCGACCTGACCCCGTGTCTCCCAGGGCCCGGATGGTCCGAAGAACTGGCCGCCCTCCACACCCGGCTCTGTCGCGGCGAACAGCTGCGGCAGCGCCCCCTGCCCCACCGGCTGGGTGGCCAGCAGGCCCGCCCGCGCGACCGGGTCCCGGAGGTCGGCGAGATCGTCCTGCACTGGGACACCTACCCGCTGCCGGGCAGCCCTGGTCCGGTCATGCTGGTGTTCACCGCCGAGCCAGGCGGGGTCGACGCAGACCGGCTCGATCTCCTCGCGTCGTTGCACGCCACGCGCTCGGTGGCCACCCGCACGCATCCCTCGTCCGCCCCGCAGGTCTGAGCAGCCGCGCCGCCTCCGAGGTCGCCGCGGTACGAGTTCGGGTCAACCGAGGCTCGTCCCGTCGAGCGATGACCTGGGCTTCTGATCGGGCAGGCGCAGCATGCGGAACGAGTTGGCGAGCCCGAGCAGTCCTGCGAGCAGTGGAACGAGCAGTGCGACCTGCAGCGACCGGTTGCGGGCCTGGTCGTTGATGGCCAGCACCTCGGCCTCGACCGCAGGGGGCTGACCCGTGATCTGCTGCTCGGCCGACGGGATGATCTGCCTGTCGGTCAGCTGCTGGAAGTTCAGCGAGAGCGAGGCGAGCATGAGGCCCCCGGCCATCGCCAGACCGAACGACAAACCGAAGGACCCGGCGGCCGAGTTGACTCCCCCAGCCTCGCTGACGCGCTCCTCCTCGACGGGCGCGAGCGTGTCGTTGTTGAGCTGGCACACCAGCAGACCCAGGCCGCAGCCCGTCACGGCAAGGGGCAGCACGAAGTACCAGCCTGGCTCGGCCCCGGTGACGACGGCGGGCCCGCTGCTAGCCTCCGAGAGGTGACAGGAGCAGCCGGGTCCGGCGCAGCCGACGCACCCACCGATCCCGCGACCGCCCACGCCTGGCACGCGCTCGGTGGAGCGCCAGAGCTGGTCGGGCGTGTCACGTACGCGGGGAGCCCCGGGCTCCGCGGCGTGCTGCCGACGCGCGAGCTCGCCCGTGCGAGCGTCGGTGCCTGCTCGCTCGCCGCCGCCGAGCTGCTCGCCCAGCGCAACGGTCGCGGGCTGCCTGCCGTCCACGTCGACGAAGGAGCCGTCACCGCCGCTTTCACCAGCGAGCGCCACCTGCGGGTCGAGGGCAGGCCGATCCCGCTCTTCGCCCCGCTCTCCGGCTTCTGGCGGGCGGCCGACGGATGGGTGCGCACACACGCCAACTACCCGCACCATCGGGCGCGGCTGCTCGCCGCACTGGAGCTGCCGGACTCCGGTGACGACACGGACATGGTGGATCGGCTCTCCGCGGCGGTCGGCGAGCGGGACGCGGTCGATGTGCAAGAGACCGTCTACGCCGCAGGCGGGCTCGCGGTCGCGGTCTCCCCACCCGGCGCGTTCGAGCAGCCGCTCGTCACCACGGTCGCTGTCGAGGCGGACGCGCCCGTCCCCTTGCGCCCGGCCGCGCTTCCCGTCGAGGGTGTCCGCGTCCTCGACCTCACGCGCGTCCTGGCCGGCCCGGTCGCCACCCGGACGCTCGCTCTGCTCGGCGCGGACGTGCTGCGGGTCGACGCGCCGTGGCTGCGAGAGGACGACGGCACCCACATCGACACCGGCTTCGGCAAGCGGACCGCGCTGCTCGCTCTCGGAGACGTCGCCGATCGCGCGACGTTCGAGCAGATGCTCGACGCGGCGGACGTCGTCCTCGTCGGCTACCGCCCCGGCGCGCTCGACCGCTACGACCTGAGCGCGGATGCGCTGCTCGCGCGACGACCCGGACTCGTCGTCGCCGAGCTCTGCGCCTGGGGTTGGGATGGGCCCTGGGTCGGTCGCCGTGGGTTCGACAGCCTCGTCCAGGCCGGTACGGGGATCTCGGTCATCGAGCAGGCCGACGACGGGCGGCCTGGCGCTCTGCCCGCCCAGGCGCTCGACCACAGCACCGGCTACCTCGTCGCAGCGGCGGTCATGCGCGCGCTCACCTCTCGCGCGCTCACCGGTGCCGGCCAGCACGTTCGGTTGTCGTTGGCCGGCACCGCGACCTGGCTGCTCGGGATCGTGCCGCTCGCCGCGCCCGCACCCGGCACCGAGCCGCCGGACCGGTGGCTGGTCGAGACCGGCTCTCCGTATGGACGGCTCCGGCACGCGCTGTCCCCGATCGGCGTCGAGGGCGTCCCGTCAGACTGGTCCCGGCCGCCGAGCCGGTGGGGCACGGACGAGGCCCGGTGGGGGTCACCAGGTCCGGTCACGCCCGGCGGCTGAGACCGGGGAAGGTCGGCGCGAGGCACCGGACCCGGACGGAACCGCCTGCCTACCTGGCGTGAAGCATCGTGGGCGCGACCGCTCCGTCAATCATGAACGTGCCGAATCCGACGTGCGCTGCCGTCGCCCGAGCGCGCAGAGTCGTCGACCTGCTCAACGGGTCATGGAGCCAATGGACCGCGACCCTCGTCGGGCATGGACGACGAGCCCGACCACCCCGAGTGCGAGAGCCATGGTTTCTCTGCGGCGTCGCAACCGGCGACTGGACGTTAGGCCTGCATGTCGACGAACCGCGAGTAGTGCCCCTGGAACGCCACGGTGATGATGTCGGTGGGGCCGTTACGGTGCTTAGCGACAATCAGGTCGGCCTCACCCGCACGAGGTGATTCCTTCTCATACGCGTCTTCGCGGTGGAGCAGGATGACAATGTCGGCATCCTGCTCGATCGAGCCAGATTCGCGAAGGTCGCTCATCTGCGGGCGCTTGTCGGTGCGCTGCTCGGCGCCACGGTTCAGCTGCGAGATGGCGATGACGGGAACCTCGAGCTCCTTGGCGAGGAGCTTGAGCGCACGGGAGAACTCCGAGACCTCTTGCTGGCGGGACTCGACGCGCTTCCCGGAGGACATGAGCTGCAGGTAGTCGATGACCACGAGCTGGAGGTTGTGGCGCTGCTTGAGCCGGCGGCACTTGGCCCGGATCTCCATGAGCGACATGTTCGGCGAGTCGTCGATGAACAGCGGCGCCTCGGAGATCTTGCCCATGGTCGCGGCGAGCTTGGTCCAGTCCTCCTCGCCCATCTGACCCGAGCGCATCTTCTGCAGGTGGATCCGCGCCTCGGCCGAGAGCAGACGCATGGTGATCTCGTTGCGGCTCATCTCGAGCGAGAAGACAACAGCCGCTTTATTGTGTCGAATTGCCGCCGACCTGGCGATATCAATTCCCAGGGTACTTTTTCCAATTGCAGGCCTCGCGGCAAGAACAATCATCTGCCCGGGGTGCAGACCGTTCGTCAGGCGGTCGAGGTCGGCGAACCCGGTGGGCACGCCGATCATGCCCTCGCCGCGGTGGCCGGCGGCCTCGATCTCGTCGACGGTGCCGCCGATGACCTCGCCGAGGCGGTGGTAGTCCTCGGTGGTGCGCCGCTCGGTCACGGCGTAGACCTCGGCCTGGGCGTTGTTGACGATCTCGTCGACGTCACCGCCGTCGGTCGCGTAGCCGAGCTGGACGATGCGGGTGCCGGCCTCGACGAGACGGCGCAGCACGGCGCGCTCGCGCACGATGCGGGCGTAGTACCCGGCGTTCGCGGCGGTGGGCACCATCGAGATGAGGGTGTGCAGGTAGGGGGCGCCGCCGATGCGCGTCATCTCGCCGCGCTTGGTCAGCTCGTCGGCGACTGTGATCGCGTCGGCCGGCTCGCCGCGGCCGTACAGGTCGATGATCGCGTCGTAGACGGCCTCGTGCGCCGGCTTGTAGAAGTCGGTGCCGCGGATCTGCTCGACGACGTCGGCGATCGCGTCCTTCGAGATCATCATGCCGCCGAGCACGCTCTGCTCTGCCACCACGTCCTGCGGGGGCATGCGGTCGTAGCCGCCGCGTGCGTGCCCCGAGTCGGGCGGGCCGCCGTACTCGAGCTCCTCGATCGTCACAGACTCATCCCCAGATTCGCGTTCGTCGGTCGAACAGGTGTTCTATCAGAAGGGTCCGACACCATGCCCGTCACCATGTTCGTCACGCCAACCCTGTCGGTCGGGACGTCGACGCCCCGGCCTGCTCGCGAGGTTAGGTCCCGACGGTCGGCGTTCACAAACTCGTCGTCCACAGGGCCTGGGGACAGCCTGTGGAAAGCTGTGGACCGCACGCTCAGGGTTGTGCACAGGTAGTGGACAGAGCTGTGGACAGCGTGGTGGACAGAAGTCCGACACGGGGCTGCGACCGGCCAGAACACGATCCACCGATGTGGACGGGAGGAAGTTGACCGACATCCCAGACGGTGGACGCCGTGCGTCCACCGTCGACCGTCAGATCCTCACGCTCGCTGTCCCCGCACTCGGCGCCCTCGTCGCAGAACCCCTGTTCATCCTGGTCGACTCGGCCGTCGTGGGGCACCTGGGCACCGACCCCCTCGCAGGCCTCTCGCTCGCCTCGACGCTGCTGCTGACCGTCGTCGGGCTGTGCGTCTTCCTCGCCTACGCGACCACCGCGGCCGTCGCCCGACGCCTCGGCGCGGGCGACCGTGCGGGGGCCCTGCAGGTGGGTGTGGACGGCCTGTGGCTCGCCGCCGGCCTGGGCGTGCTGCTCGCGGCGGCGACGTGGCTGCTGGCCCCCTGGGCGGTCGGCGCGCTCGGCGCCGAGGGTGAGGTCGCGGTGCAGGCCACCGTGTACCTGCGCTGGTCGGCCCCGGGCCTGCCCGGCATGCTGCTGGTGCTGGCCGCCACGGGCGCGCTGCGCGGCCTGCAGGACACGCGCACCCCGCTCGGCGTGGCGGTCTCGGGCGCGGTCGTCAACGCTGTGCTCAACGTGACGCTCGTGTACGGCGCCGGCATGGGCATCGCCGGCTCGGGGTTCGGCACCGCCCTGACCCAGCTCGCGATGGGCGCCGCGCTCGTCGCGGTCGTGGTGCGGGGGGCGCGAGCCTCGGGCGCTCCGCTCGCCCCCGCGGCGGGCGGCATCCTGCGCAACGCCCGCACGGGGTTCCCGCTGCTGGTCCGGACGCTCTCGCTGCGCCTGGCAATCCTGCTGACGGTCGTCGTCGCGACCGGGCTGGGGACTGTCGCCCTCGCGGGTCACCAGGTCGTCAACGCCGTGTGGGGTCTGGCCGCCTTCGCTCTCGACGCCCTGGCGATCGCCGCGCAGGCGCTCGTCGGGCACGCGCTGGGGGCGGGCGACGTGCCCCACGCGCGGGCGCTGCTGCGCCGGACGCTGCAGTGGGGCGTCGCGGCGGGCGCCGCGCTCGGGCTGGTCGTGGGCGCGGGGAGCGGCCTCATCGCCCTGGGCTTCTCCGAGTCCGGCGAGGTGCGGCACGCGATCACCCTCGGGCTCGTCGTCGCCGCTGTCACCATGCCGCTGGCGGGCTGGGTCTTCGTGCTCGACGGCGTGCTGATCGGGGCGGGCGACGGCCGCTTCCTCGCCTGGGCCGGGCTCGTGACCCTCGCGGTGTACGTCCCGTTCGCGTTCGCCGTGCAGGCCTGGGCGCCGCCCGGGGCCGCCGGGCTCGCGTGGCTGTGGCTCGCGTTCGGCGGCGTGTTCATGACGGCGCGTGCGGTCACGACAGGCCTGCGTGCCCGCGGCGACCGGTGGACTGCCGTCGGCGCGTGACCCCGTCGCACCGTGCCACCGCAGAACGAAGGCCCGACCCCTCCGAAGAGGGACCGGGCCTTGCGTTCTGCGGTGAGGCAGGGATCAGGCAGCGACGACCTTGACGGTGATCTTCGCCGAGACGTCCGAGTGAAGACGGATCTTCACCTCGTACTCCCCGACGGCCTTGATCGGCTGACCGACCTCGATCTTGCGCTTGTCGACCGCGGGACCACCGACGGCCTTGACGGCCTCCGCGATCTCACCGGTCGTCACGGCGCCGAACAGACGACCGGACTCGCCGGCCTTCGCCGACACGACGACGGGCTTGGACTGCAGCGAGTCACGCATCGCCTTCGCCTCGTCGAGGGTCTCGATCTCGCGGGCCTTGCGGGCCTTGCGGATCTGGTCGATCTGCTTCTCGGCGCCCTTGGTCCAGCCGGTGGCCAGACCACGCGGGACGAGGAAGTTCCGGGCGTACCCGTCCTTCACATCGACCACGTCGCCCGGTGCACCGAGACCGGTGACCTCGTGGGTCAGGATGAGCTTGGCCATGGGTCTACCTCCTTCTCAGCGTGCGGACGACGAGTACGGCAGGAGCGCCATCTCGCGTGCGTTCTTGACGGCACGCGCGATCGCGCGCTGCTCCTGCGTGGACACACCGGTCACCCGGCGTGCGCGGATCTTTCCGCGGTCCGAGATGAACTTGCGCAGCAGCGCAGTGTCCTTGTAGTCGACGACATCGATCTTCGCCGCCTTGAGCGGGTTGAGCTTCTTCTTGGGCTTGCGTACAACGGCCTTGGCCATCGCGGTGCTCCTTGTCATGAAGTCCGGGAGCCCGGGGCGTTGCCATACCCCGGGATGGGTGTGTCAGTGGTGCTGGGCGCGGATCAGAACGGGGGCTCGTCCGAGAACGAGCCGCCGCCGGAGCCACCGGGGGCCGGCGTGGCCCACGGGTCGTCCTGCTGGGCGCCGCCGCCACCGAAGCCACCGCCGCCACCGGAGAAGCCGCCACCGCCCCCGCTGCCGAAGCCACCGCCGCCGCCACCCGAGCGCTGGGCGCGGGTGACCTTGGCCGTGGCGTAGCGCAGGGACGGGCCGACCTCGTCGACCTGCAGCTCGTACACGGTGCGCTTCTCGCCCTCGCGGGTCTCGTAGGAGCGCTGCACGAGCCGACCGGTCACGATGACGCGGGTGCCCTTGGTGAGCGACTCAGCGACGGACTCCGCGGCCTCGCGCCAGATCGAGCAGCGGAGGAACAGCGTGTCGCCGTCCTTCCACTCGTTCGACTGGCGGTCGAAGGTGCGCGGGGTGGAGGCCACCGTGAAGTTGGCGACGGCGGCACCGGACGGGGTGAAGCGAAGCTCCGGGTCCCCGGTCAGGTTCCCGATCACCGTGATGACGGTCTCACCAGCCATGCCAGCTCCTCGTTCGTCGTGAGTCAGTTGATGCGTACGTTAGGGCTTCGTTCCGACGCTCAGGCGTCGGCGCGGAGGACCTTCGTGCGCAGGACGACCTCGTTGAGGCCCAGCTGACGGTCGAGCTCCTTGGCGGTCGCAGGCGTCGCCATGAAGTCGACGACCGCGTAGATGCCCTCGGACTTCTTCTGGATGTCGTACGCCAGACGGCGGCGTCCCCAGATGTCGACCTTGTCGACCGTGCCGCCATCGTTCTTGATGACGGTCAGGTACTTGTCGAGCGAAGGAGCGACGGTGCGCTCTTCGATCTCGGGGTCAAGGATGATCATGATCTCGTAATGACGCAGGCTCATACCCACCTCCTCTGGTCTCAACGGTCACGGTCTGTCCGTGACAGGAGGGTCATCGTGCGTCGCTGCACCAGAGCCTGGGCCCGGGTGCCGCCTGCGGTGGTGGTCGATCTGCGATCCCCACCGACAGGCACAGCAAGGCCCCACGGTACCTCCCCGGACCGCGCTGCCGAAATCGGCCCGGGGAGGTACCTGCCGTCAGCCCGTGGCGGCGCCAGGCGCGGGCGCCACCGGGGTCGTCGGCGTGGGCGACTGCGTCGGCTGCGGGTTGGCCGGCGGGACCGGCGGCGCGGTGGGCACGGGCGCGGCCGGTCCCGTGGAGATCACGAGCGTCACCGTCGATCCGGCCGTCACGCTGGCCCCGGCACCGGGGCTCACGCTGATGACTCGACCCTTGGCGACGGTCTCGGAGGCCTTGGACTGGACGTCCGCCCGCAGCCCCAGCTCGGCGAGCGCCGCCTCCGCGTCGGCCTGCAGCTTGCCCTCGACGCCGGGCACGGCGACGTCGGCGGCCGGGGCCTCCACGGTCGGCTCCGTGGTCGGCGTCTCCGTCACCGTCGGGGTCGGCTTCGCGCCCACGTTCGCGCGTGCCGGGAAGGGGACCTTCTCGGCGTACTTCGGCAGCTCGAACACCGGCTTCATGTACGAGGCCCACAGCGCGGCCGGCCACGTCCCGCCGGTGACCTGGTCGACACCGCCGAACGGGTCGATCCCGACCAGGTCCTTGTTGTTCGTGCCGATCTGGCTGAACGCGACGGCTGTCGCGATCGTGGGCGTGTAGCCCACGAACCAGGCCGACTTGTTGTCGGTCGAGGTGCCCGTCTTGCCCGCGATGGGGCGGCCGAGCGGCTTGACGTACCTCTTGCCCGAGCCCCTCTCGACGACCTGGGTCAGCGCGAAGGTGGCGTCCGCCATCACGTCGGCCTCGAACACCCGCGTGCTGGTCGTGTCTGCGATGTACGCCACCGACCCGTCACGGATGTAGGTGGCCTCGCGGACCAGGAACGGCTTGTTGTAGACGCCCTGCGCCGCGAAGGTCGCGTAGGCGCTCGCGACGTCGAGCGGGTGCACGGCGTCGGCACCCAGCACGTTCGACGGGACGATGTCCGGGGTGGTCGTGATGCCTGCCTCGCGGGCGACCTCGGCGGTCGCCTCCGGGCCGACGTCGTCGTTGAGCTGGGCGTAGACCGTGTTGACCGACTGCGCGGTTGCCGTGACCAGGTCGATCATCCCGAAGTGGCCGTCGAAGTTGGTGACCTTCTTGCCCCAGGACTCCATCATGCGCGGGCTCGACCCGTCGTAGGTCGTCTCGAGGCTGATGCCCTTCTGCAGGGCGGCGATCAGCGTGAACGGCTTGTACGTCGACCCCGCCTGGATCTTGTCGTACGTCGCGGTGTTGCGCTGGTCGGTGATGAAGTCCGCCCCGCCGTACATCGACAGGACCGCGCCGTCGGTCGGGTCGATCGAGACCACGGACACCCGCGTCGACTCCGACGGGGGCTCACCGGCGAGCGTCCCGTCGCGGAGCCCGTTCACCGCGTCGACCGCGGCCTGCTGGACGGGCGCCTCGATCGTCGTGACGATCTGGAGACCGCCCTTCTCGATCATGTCGTTGGTGATGCCCTTGTCGATGAGCTCGGCCTTGACCCGGTCGAGGATGTACCCGTTGGTCCCCCCGAGGGTGTCGCTCCGGACGTACTCGACAGGTTCGGGGAACGTCTGCGCGTCGCGCTCGGCCTGCGTGATGTGGCCGTCGGCAACCATCTTGTCGAGCACCGACGCCCAGCGCTGCTCTGCCTTCTTGTGGGCCACCGCCGGGTCCCAGTTGCTGGGCGACGGGATGATCCCGGCCAGCAGCGCGGCCTGCGAGATCGTCAGGTCCTTCGCGTCGACGCCGTAGTAGGCCTGGGCCGCGGTCTGGATGCCGTACGAGTCGCGGCCGAAGTAGATGGTGTTGAGGTAGCGGCCGAGGATCTCGTCCTTGCTCACGCTCTGGTTGATCTTGACCGCGAGGATCGCTTCCTTGAGCTTGCCCCAGTACGACTTGGTGGGCAGGTTGTAGTAGCGCTCGACGTACTGCTGGGTGAGGGTCGAGGCGCCCTGGGTCGCCCCGCCCTTGAGGTTGTTGAGCGCGGCGCGTCCCATGCCGGTGATCGAGATCCCGCGGTTCTCCCAGAACGTGCGGTCCTCGGACGAGACGACGGCGTTGCCGACGTAGTCCGGCAGCGTCTCGAGGTCGACGAGCTCGCGCTTCTGCGCGGCGAACGTCCCCATGGGCGTCCCGAGAGATCCGTCCTCGTTGCTCGCGAAGTAGACGGTCGAGGCCTGCGACCGGGTCTCGGCGTCCTCGGCGGGGATCGAGATGGTGACGTACAGCGCGACGAGCGCCCCGAGGCCGAGGAATCCCAGGCTCAGGGCCGAGCCGAGCAGGAAGCGCCACGACGGGAGCCACCGGTGGAGCCCGCCGTAGCCCTGGCGCGGGT
The DNA here is from genome assembly GCF_044392165.1 of Cellulomonas sp. P22. Classification (NCBI taxonomy): domain Bacteria; kingdom Bacillati; phylum Actinomycetota; class Actinomycetes; order Micrococcales; family Cellulomonadaceae; genus Cellulomonas; species Cellulomonas sp. P22. The sequence continues at coordinate 6,417 of NZ_JBISBW010000019.1, read as the reverse complement.
AGTCGAAGAAACGCCGCTTCGTGGGCTTCCGGGGTCCAGCGGTGCCGCGGCGCGCTGGCGCCGCAGACCGTCGCTTCGAGCCTGCCAAGACGATGCCTTCCTGCTGACGACCGGACCGCAGCCGCCCAGCACCGTGCGACACGCCGGGGGGGACCGCCGGTTCAGTATGGGGGAGCCGCCTGGGCCAGAGGCCGGAAGTCGGCCCGCGAGCCCGTCATTCACATGATCGACACGCGATCCACGCGCTCGTCCCGCACCGGGGCCACTTGCCGTGCGCATCACGGGGGACGTACTGTCGATGTATCAGCTCGATACATCGAGTCCACCACGTAGCCCGGCAGGCCGGAGCGGATCAGACAGGAGGTGCCGGGTGCGCGGACGCGCAGATGTCCTCGAGCCGGCCATCCTCGGCCTGCTCCACGAGACCCCGATGCACGGCTACGAGCTGCGCAAGCGCCTCAACCTGCTGCTCGGCTCGTTCCGGGCGCTGTCGTACGGGTCGCTGTACCCGTGCCTCAAGTCGCTCGTCGAGCGCCGCTGGATCGTGGGCAGCGACTCCGACTCGGCTCCGCCGCACGCCCTCTCCGGAAAGCGTGCACGCATCGTGTACCAGCTGACCGCCGAGGGCAAGGAGCAGTTCCAGCAGGTCCTGTCCTCCTCGGGCCCCGCGGCCTGGGAGGACGAGAACTTCGGCGTCCGCTTCGCGTTCTTCGGGCAGACCGACGCCGAGACCCGGCTGCGGATCCTCGAGGGTCGGCGCAGCCGGCTCACCGAGCGGCTCGAGACCATCCGGCAGTCGTTCAACCGCACCCGCGAGCGCATGGACGAGTACACGCTCGAGCTCCAGCGCCACGGCCTCGAGCAGGTCGAGCGCGAGGTGCGTTGGCTCGACGGCCTCATCGACAACGAGCGCGGTCAGCGCCGCGTCCGTACCCCTGGCGCCGGTCACCCGGCCGGCGCCGAACTCCCCGCTGTCGACGGCGCCCCCGGCACCCCGGCACAGACAACCGAGAAGGAGCGAGGATGACCTCCATCCGCGTCGCCATCGTCGGCGTCGGCAACTGCGCCGCGTCGCTCGTCCAGGGCGTGCACTACTACGCCGACGCCCCGGTGGACAGCAAGGTCCCCGGCTTGATGCACGTTCAGCTCGGCGACTACCACGTCAAGGACATCGAGTTCGTCGCGGCCTTCGACGTCGACGCGAAGAAGGTCGGCTTCGACCTGTCCGAGGCGATCCTCGCGAGCGAGAACAACACCATCAAGATCGCCGACGTCCCGCCGCTCGGCGTGACGGTGCAGCGTGGCCACACGCTCGACGGCCTGGGCAAGTACTACTCCCAGACGATCGAGGAGTCGGACGCCGAGGCTGTCGACGTCGTCGCAGCGCTGCGCGAGGCGCAGGTCGACGTCCTCATCTGCTACCTGCCCGTCGGGTCCGAGAAGGCCGCGAAGTTCTACGCCCAGTGCGCGATCGACGCGAACGTCGCGTTCGTCAACGCCCTGCCCGTGTTCATCGCGTCCGACCCCGAGTGGGCCGCGAAGTTCGAGGCCGCGGGTGTCCCGATCGTCGGCGACGACATCAAGTCGCAGGTCGGTGCGACCATCACGCACCGCGTGCTCGCCCGTCTGTTCGAGGACCGCGGCGTCATCCTGGACCGCACGTACCAGCTGAACGTCGGCGGCAACATGGACTTCAAGAACATGCTCGAGCGCGAGCGCCTGGAGTCCAAGAAGCTCTCCAAGACGCAGGCGGTCACCTCCAACCTCCACGACGGCCCCCTGGCCGGCAAGAAGGAGGACCGCAACGTCCACATCGGCCCGTCGGACTACGTCGCGTGGCTCGACGACCGCAAGTGGGCCTACGTCCGCCTCGAGGGTCGCGCGTTCGGCGAGGTTCCCCTGAACCTCGAGTACAAGCTCGAGGTGTGGGACTCCCCCAACTCGGCCGGCATCATCATCGACGCCGTGCGCGCCGCGAAGATCGCCAAGGACCGCGGCGTCGGCGGCCCCATCCTCTCCGCCGCGACGTACTTCATGAAGTCGCCGCCGGTCCAGATGGAGGACAACGCCGGCCGCGAGCAGCTCGAGGCGTTCATCCGCGGCGAGGTCGAGCGCTGATCCGCAGCACCACCGGCAGCGTGCAGCGGCGCCACTGAGCCGCAGCACGTCTGACACGAAGGGTCCCGACGCGTCCGCGCGTCGGGACCCTTCGTCGTCGGGCGAGGGGGTGCCGCCGCGCGAGGTGTCGTCGGCCTTCCGTCCCACGCCCGCGACGCCCGCCGGGGATACGTTGGCGGGGCACGAACCGCCCGCCCCACCCCGATCGCCGAGGTCCTCATGCCGTTGCCGCCGCTCGTCGCCCCCGCCCCGCGGCTCACCCCCGCAGAGCTCGAGCGCTACGCCCGCCACGCGCTGCTGCCGGGCATCGGTCTCGAGGGCCAGCGCCGGCTGAAGAACGCGCGCGTGCTGGTCATGGGTGCCGGTGGCCTCGGCTCGCCGGTCTTGATGTACCTGGCCGCCGCGGGGGTCGGGACGATCGGGGTCGTGGACGCCGACGTGGTGGACGCGTCGAACCTGCAGCGGCAGGTCATCCACACGACCGAGGACGTCGGGCGCAGCAAGGTCGAGAGCGCGCGCGCCGCGATCCTCGCGGTCAACCCGCACGTGCACGTCGAGACGCACGACGTGCGCCTGACCGCCGCCAACGCGCTCGAGGTGCTGCGCGGGTACGACGTGGTGGTCGACGGCACCGACAACTTCCCCACCCGCTACCTGGTGGGCGACGCGTGCGAGCTGCTCGGCCTGCCGTGCGTGTGGGGCTCGATCTACCGTTTCGACGGGCAGGCCGCTGTGTTCTGGACCGACCCGCCGGTGGGCCGCGGCTACCCGGCTGTGCGCTACCGCGACGTCTTCCCCGACCCGCCCGCCCCCGGCACGGTTCCCTCGTGCGCCGAGGGTGGCGTGCTGGGCGTGCTGTGCGGATCGATCGGATCGGCCATGGCGAGCGAGGTCGTCAAGCTCGTGACGGGCACGGGCGAGCCGCTGCTCGGCCGGCTCCTCGTGCACGACGCGCTGGCGGCGCGCTGGCGCGAGGTCCCCGTGGCACCCGACCCGCTCGGTCTGCCCGTGACCTCGCTCGTCGACCTGGACGCTGTGTGCGCCCTTCCCGAACGCCCGGTGCCCGACGCGGCGACGATCTCGGTGCGCGAGCTCGCCGACCGGCTCGCGGCCCGGGACCGCGGTGAGGACGACTTCGAGCTCGTGGACGTGCGCGAGCCCGCCGAGCACGAGCTCGTGTCGATCCCCGGGGCCCGGCTGGTGCCGCGCGCGGCGTTCGTCGACGGCACGGCCCTCGCCGCACTCTCACCGACGCGGCCGCTCGTGCTGCACTGCAAGTCCGGCGCACGTTCGGCCGAGGTGCTCGCGGTGGTGCTCGCGGCAGGCTTCGACGCCGTGCACGTCAGCGGTGGCGTGCTGGCCTGGGTCGAGGAGATCGAGCCGGCCAAGCCGCGCTACTGACGTCAGGCGCGACGCCAGGTGCCGGAGCGCCCGCCCGTCTTCTCCTCGACCTGGATGTCGGTGATGACGGCCGAGCGGTCGACGGCCTTGACCATGTCGACGAGCGCCAGCCCGGCAACGGCGACGCAGGTCAGCGCCTCCATCTCGACCCCCGTGCGGTCCGCGGTGCGGACGGTCGCGTCGATGCGCACACCCTCGTCGGTCACCTCGAGGTCGACGGTGACGCCGTGGATCGCGATGGGATGGCACAGCGGCACCAGGTCCGGGGTGCGCTTGGCGGCCTGGATCCCCGCGATGCGCGCCACCGCGAGGGCGTCACCCTTGGGCACCCCCTCGCCGCGCAGCAGGCCGATCACCGTGGGGGTGGTGCGGACGAAGCCGCTGGCCGTGGCGCTGCGCACAGTGACGTCCTTGGCGCTCACGTCGACCATGCGGGCGCTCCCGCGGGCGTCGACGTGAGTCAGGTGGCTGCGGTCCTCGGTCATGTCGATCCCTTCGTCTGCGGGCTCGTCGTGGTGCGCCGACCCCGCGCACGAGGCTATCCGGCGCCCCGCGGGCGACTGCCGGGGCCTAGGTCATGGGTCCGGGGTGGAGGGCTCGCCTAGTCTCACGTCATGACCCAGGTCCTACTCGACACGGCGGCCGATCGCGTGATGACCGGTCCCCTGGTCGACCGCCACGGCCGGGTCGCGACCGATCTGCGGGTCTCGCTCACCGACCGCTGCAACCTCCGATGCACCTACTGCATGCCGGCCGAGGGCCTGGAGTGGATGCCCGACAGCCACGTGCTGACGGACGACGAGATGATCCGGCTCATCGCGATAGCCGTCGAGCAGCTCGGCGTGCGCGAGGTCCGGTTCACGGGCGGCGAGCCGCTGCTGCGTCGCGGGCTCGAACGGCTCATCGCTGAGACCACTGCCCTGCGGACCCACGACGGCGTGGCCCCCGAGACGTCCATCACGACCAACGGCCTGGGGCTGGCGCACCGCGCCGCGGGGCTCGCGGCCGCCGGCCTGAGCCGGGTCAACGTCTCGCTCGACACCCTCGACCGTGAGCGCTACGCGACGATCACGCGCCGCGACCGCCTGCCCGCCGTGCTCGCCGGGCTCGAGGCGGCTGACCGGGCGGGCCTGCGTCCCGTGAAGATCAACACCGTGCTCATGCGCGGCGTCAACGACGACGAGGCCGTTGACCTGCTGCGCTGGTCGGTGGACCACGGCTACCACCTGCGGTTCATCGAGCAGATGCCGCTCGGGCCGCGCGAGTCGTGGGACCGCACGCAGATGGTCACCGCTGCCGAGATCCTCGCGTCTCTGCGCACCGGCTTCGACCTGACCGAGCACACCGTGGACGAGCGCGGTGCTGCGCCCGCACAGACCTGGACCGTGGACGGTGGCGGTCCGGACGGCACGTGGGACGTGGGCGTCGTCGCCTCGGTCACCGGTCCGTTCTGCGGCTCGTGCGACCGGGTGCGCCTGACGTCCGACGGGCGCCTGCGCAACTGCCTGTTCGCGCACAAGGAGACCGACCTGCTCGAGCTCGTGCGCTCGGGGATGGACGATGCGACGCTCGCCGAGGCGTGGCGCACGGCCATGTGGGGCAAGCGCCGCCAGCACGGCATCGACACCGACGGGTTCGTGCAGCCGCGCCGCCCGATGAGCGCGATCGGAGGATGAGCGATGTCTGAGGCCACCACCGCGACCGTGCACGTCACGGTCCGCTACTTCGCCGGGGCCGGGGCGGCCGCACGCGTCGAGCAGGAGGTCGTGGAGGTCGCGGCCGACGCTCTCGTGCGCGACGTCCTGGCCGACGCGGGCGCCCGGCGTGGCGCCGACCTGGTGCGGGTCATCGCCGCGAGCAGCGTGCTCGTCGACGGCGTGCAGGATCGCGACCGGTCCCTGCCGGTGCGGGACGGCCTCACGGTCGACGTGCTGCCGCCCTTCGCGGGCGGCTGACCGCTCGCACCCTCACGCTCAGGGGCAGGCGACCCACTCGTCGCTGCCGTCCGTGAGGACCTGACGCTTCCACACCGGCAGCTGGTGCTTGACCTCGTCGACCAGCAGTCCCGCGGCGGCGAACGCCTCGGCCCGGTGCGCCGAGGAGACCGCGACGGCGAGGGCGCACTCCCCCACGCGCAGCACGCCCAGCCGGTGCGAGACCGAGACCGCGTCGACGTCGCAGCGGGCCGTCACCTCGGCGACCACCCGCGCGAGCACCTCGCCGGCCGACGGGTGCGCGACGTACTCGATGTGCTGCACACCCCGCCCGCCGTCGTGGTCCCGCACGTCGCCCGAGAACGTCACGACGGCTCCTGCCGTGGCGCACGCGACCTCGGCGGCGTGGGCCGCCACGTCGAGCGGGGCGTCGGTGACCGCGGCGCGCACGACCCGGCGCGCGGGCGGGTGCACCCGCGAGCTGTCGCGCTCGGGGCCGGGGGCCGGTGCGTCGGGGGCCAGCGCCGGGTGGTCCTGGGTCGGGTCCGGGCGGCCGCTCGACGTGCCCTGGTCGGTCACCGCGGCGTGCGTCATGGCGTCGTGCGTCATGGCGTCAGCCTAGGCGGCGGCGCAGCGGGCGGACCGGGACCTCGCAGGGGCTGCGGGGCGCACGGCGGTCGGTCGGGCTCTCCGGCAGCACCCGTCCCATGAATTGATTATCTCTGGGTGAATCCGTGAAAAGAATGTCACGATGACAATCGTCCCATGGATTGGGCGACCTTTTACCCAGGCAATCCTTAGAGGCCGGGTCGCGTGCACAGAATTGCTCCCCGGTATTCGCCGGGATCGGGACCTTGGGCCCGACCGGACCCCGTGTGCGCCGCCAGAATCAGCCGCAACTCGAAGAATGAATGCGTCGGCGCCTCGATCGTCCCGGTGGCGAGCATTCGCCGGAAGGATCGAT
>NZ_JBISBW010000018.1:0-2505 GCF_044392165.1 Cellulomonas sp. P22 | reverse complement strand
GGGCCCAACGCCCCGCACACGCGGGACGTTGGGCCCGACCTTTTCCATTTGTGCAGGCGGGGGCCGTGGAAAACATTCCCCATTTCTGAGGTGAGCATTACCTCAGAAGCGCGGAACTGAGCGTAGACACATTTGTCCAGTGAGGGACCAAGGGCCCGACGTCACCCGGGACCGACCGAAACAATCAGGCCAACCCCAAGACCTGAAATCGCCAATCACATGGCGCGTCCTCCGCTGGAAGGATCGACGATGACCGACACGGCCACCCCCGGGCCACACCTCCTCGGCACACCCGTGCCCCGACGCTCGTTCATGAAGTGGAGCGCTGCCGCCGGTGGCACCGCTGCCGCCGTGGGCGTCGGCGCCCACTACGGGCTGCTCCCCCTCGCCTCGGCCTCGGCCGAGCCCGCCGCAGCCGGTGACGACGCCAAGGTCGTCTGGAGCTCGTGCAACGTCAACTGCGGCTCGCGCTGCCCGCTGCTCATGACCGTCGTCGACGGCCAGATCACCCGCGTCGACCCTGACAGCACCGGTGACGACGAGCTCGGCAGCCAGCAGATCCGCGCGTGCGTCCGCGGGCGCGCCATCCGCCAGCGCATCTACAACCCGGACCGCCTCAAGTACCCCATGAAGCGGGTCGGCAAGCGCGGTGCGGGCGAGTTCGAGAAGATCACCTGGGAAGAGGCGTACGACACGATCGCCGCCTCGCTCAAGACCACCATCGAGAAGTACGGCAACGAGGCCGTCTACCTCAACTACGGCACCGGCGCCCTGGGCGGCACGGTCGCCAAGAGCTGGCCTCCGGCATCGAGCCCCATCGCGCGCCTGATGAACTGCATGGGTGGGTACCTCAACCACTACGGCACGTACAGCACCGCCCAGATCTCCGCCGCGACGCCGTACACCTACGGGGCGGGCGCGGGGAACAACAGCTTCGACGACACGGTCCACAGCAAGCTCGTGGTCCTGTGGGGCAACAACCCGCACGAGACCCGCATGAGCGGTGGCGGCGAGACGTTCGTGACCCAGGAGGCCAAGCGCCTCGGTGGGACCAAGGTCATCGTCATCGACCCCCGCTACACGGACACCGCGGTGACGATCGCCGACGAGTGGGTTCCGCTGCGGCCCGGCACCGACGCGGCGCTCGTCGCAGGCCTGGCGCACGTCATGATCAGCGAGGAGCTGCACGACCAGGCGTTCCTCGACACGTACTGCGTGGGCTTCGACGAGGAGCACCTTCCCGAGGGGGCTCCCGCCGGCGGCTCGTACAAGAGCTACGTCCTGGGCCTGGGCCCGGACGCCACCGAGAAGACCCCCGAGTGGGCTGCGACGATCACGGGCATCCCGGCGACCCGCATCGTGCAGCTCGCCCGCACCATCGCGCAGGCCAAGCCGTGCGCGATCGTGCAGGGCTGGGGTCCGCAGCGCCACGCCAACGGTGAGAACAGCGCGCGTGCGGTGATGCTGCTCGCAGCACTCACCGGCAACGTCGGCATCCAGGGTGGCGGCACGGGTGCCCGCGAGGGCTCCTACCAGCTGTCGCTGTCCGCCTTCCCGACGCTGACGAACCCGGTCAAGACCTCGATCCCGGTGTTCATGTGGACCGACGCGATCGAGCGCGCCACCGAGATGACGGCCACCACGGACGGCATCCAGGGCAAGGACCGCCTCGAGGTCCCGATCAAGTTCATCTGGAACTACGCCGGCAACGCGCTGATCAACCAGCACGCCGACGCCAACCGCACCGCGAAGCTCCTCGAGGACGACTCGCTGTGCGAGATGATCGTCGTGATCGAGAACCAGATGACGGCGTCGGCCAAGTTCGCCGACATCCTGCTCCCGGACGTGTCCAACAGCGAGCAGGCCGACCTGGTCCCGCAGGGCAGCGCGGGCAGCCTGGGCTACCTGATCTTCGCCGACCAGGTCATCGACCCCCTGTTCGACTGCCGCACCGTGTACGAGATGTGCACCGAGCTCGCGGCCCGAGCGGGCGTCGAGGAGCAGTTCACCGAGGGCAAGACGCAGGAGGACTGGCTGCGCCAGGTCTACTCCGAGAGCCAGGTCAAGGAGCCCGACCTGCCCAGCTTCGAGGAGCTGCGCGAGAAGGGCATCTGGAAGAAGAAGAACCCGGCCGGCACCGTCATCGGGCTCAAGAAGTTCCGTGACGACCCGGTGGCGAACCCGCTGAAGACGCCGTCCGGGAAGATCGAGATCTACTCCTCGCTGCTCGCCAAGCTCGACGCGACGTGGGAGCTGCCCGAGGGTGACCGGATCACGCCGCTGCCCGAGTACACCCCCACATGGGAGGGGGCCGAAGAGGCCGGATCTGGCAAGCACCCGCTGCAGATGATCGGGCACCACTACAAGTCCCGGACCCACTCGACCTACGGCAACGTCGCCTGGATGAAGGAGGCGCACCCGCAGGTGGTGTGGATCAACACCCTCGACGCGCAGGCCCGCAGCATCGAGAACGACGACGTCGTGCACGTCTTCAACGACCGTGGC
>NZ_JBISBW010000017.1:0-50284 GCF_044392165.1 Cellulomonas sp. P22 | reverse complement strand
CTCGTTCATGAAGTGGAGCGCTGCCGCCGGTGGCACCGCTGCCGCCGTGGGCGTCGGCGCCCACTACGGGCTGCTCCCCCTCGCCTCGGCCTCGGCCGAGCCCGCCGCGTCCTCGACCGAGGAGACGACGGTCTGGAACTCGTGCAACGTCAACTGCGGATCGCGCTGCCCGCTGCTCATGACCGTCGTCGACGGCCAGATCACCCGGATCGACCCGGACCCCACGGGTGACGACGAGCTCGGCACCCAACAGGTGCGTGCGTGCGTCCGTGGCCGTTCGATCCGCCAGCGCATCTACAACCCGGACCGCCTCAAGCACCCGATGAAGCGGGTCGGCAAGCGTGGTGCGGGCGAGTTCGAGAAGATCACCTGGGAAGAGGCTTTCGACACGATCGCCGACTCCCTGAAGAAGACCCTGGACGACTACGGCAACGAGGCCGTGTACGTCCACTACGGCTCGGGCACCACGGGCGCGAACGCCTCGGGCGGCACGTCGGTCACGCGACTGATGAACCTGCTCGGCGGCAGCCTCGGGTACTACGGCACGTACTCGACGTCGCAGATCAACGCCGCCACGCCGTACACCTACGGCGTCGAGCGCGAGACGAACAACTCGTTCAACGACGCGGTCAACACCAAGCTGCTCGTGCTGTGGGGCAACAACCCGCACGAGACCCGCATGAGCGGTGGTGGCGAGCTCTACATCGCGCAGCAGGCCAAGGAGATCGGCGGCGCCAGGGTCATCGTGATCGACCCGCGCCAGTCCGACACCGCCGTCACGATGGCCGACGAGTGGGTGCCGCTGCGTCCGGGTACCGACGGCGCTCTCGTGGCCGGCATGGCGCACGTCATGGTGTCCGAGGAGCTGCACGACCAGGCGTTCCTCGACACGTACTGCCTCGGCTTCGACGAGGAGCACCTGCCCGAGAGCGCGAAGCCGGGCAGCTCCTACAAGGCCTACCTGCTGGGAGACGGTCCCGACGGCGTCGCGAAGACGCCCGAGTGGGCCGCGCCGATCACCGGCGTCCCGGCGGCGGCGATCCGTCGACTTGCCCGCGAGATCGCCCAGGCCAAGCCGTGCGCGATCGTGCAGGGCTGGGGCCCGCAGCGTCACGCGAACGGCGAGGCGACCGTCCGGGCCATCTACGCGCTGGCGGCGATGACCGGCAACGTCGGCCTGTCCGGCGGCGGTCTCGGTGCCCGTGAAGGCAACTACGCGATGGCCACCGCGCGCTTCCCCGGCGGCACGAACCCGATCACCACGAAGATCTCCTGCTTCAAGTGGACCGACGCGATCGAGCGCGGCGCCGAGCTGACCAAGCTCGCCGACGGCGTGCGTGGCAAGGACAAGCTCGACGTCCCCATCAAGTTCCTCTGGAACCACGCGAGCAACACCCTGATCAACCAGCACTCGGACATCAACCGCACGGTCAAGCTGCTCGAGGACGACTCGCTGTGCGAGATGATCGTCGTGATCGACAACCAGCTGTGCGCGTCGGCCAAGTTCGCCGACATCCTGCTCCCCGACGTCTCGAACGCCGAGCTGACCGACCTCATCCCGAGCGGCTACTCGGGTGACATGGCGTACGCGATCCTCGCGCAGAAGGCCATCGAGCCTCTGTTCGAGTGCCGCTCGACGTACGACATGTGCACCGAGATCGCCGACCGCATGGGCATCAAGGCCGAGTTCACCGAGGGCAAGACGCTCGACGAGTGGGTCGAGCAGCTCGTGGCCGACAGCCAGAAGGCGGTCGAGGGCTTCCCGAGCTACGACGAGCTCGCCGAGATGGGGATCTGGCGAAAGTCCAACCCCGCAGGCTTCACGGTCGGGCTCAAGAAGTTCCGTGACGACCCGGTGGCGAACCCGCTGAAGACGCCGTCCGGGAAGATCGAGATCTACTCCGAGCGCCTGCAGGAGATCGCCGACACCTGGGAGGGCGTCGAGGGTGAGATCCCCGCGATCCCCGCCTACGTCCCGTCCTGGGAAGGTCACGACGACGAGCTGACGTCGACGTTCCCGCTGCAGATGATCGGCCACCACTACAAGTCGCGCACGCACTCGAGCTACGGGAATGTCGCGTGGCTCAAGGAGGCGCATCCGCAGGTGGTGTGGATCAACACCCTCGACGCGCAGGCCCGCGGCATCGAGAACGACGACGTCGTGCACGTCTTCAACGACCGCGGCCGGATCGAGCTGGTCGCGAAGGTCACGGCCCGTATCGCCCCCGGTGTCACGTCTGTCCCGCAGGGCGCCTGGTACACCCCGGACAAGGACGGTCTGGACAAGGGCGGGTGCACGAACACCCTGACCTCCTGGCGCCCCTCGCCCCTGGCCAAGGGCAACCCGCAGCACACCAACCTCGTGCAGATTGAGAAGGCCTGACCATGGCGAAGCAGCTGGGCTTCTATTTCGACCAGACCCTGTGCACCGGGTGCAAGGCCTGCCAGATCGCATGCAAGGACAAGAACGACCTGCCCGTGGGCGTGTCCTGGCGGCGCGTGGCCGAGTACTCCGGCGGCACCTGGACGCAGAAGGACGACACGTTCACCCCGAACGTGTTCACCTACTACACCTCCATCTCGTGCAACCACTGCGACGACCCCCAGTGCGTCAAGGTCTGCCCCACGACCGCCATGCACAAGGACGAGCACGGCATCGTGCTCGTCGACGCCGACAAGTGCGTGGGCTGCCGCTACTGCGAATGGGCCTGCCCCTACGGCGCACCCCAGTACGACGCCGACGCCGGCGTCATGACCAAGTGCAACCTGTGCATCGACCGCGTCAACGCCGGCGAGCAGCCCGCCTGCGTCGCCGCCTGCCCCTCCCGGGCCCTGGAGTTCGGCGAGATCGACGAGCTGCGCGCCAAGTACGGCGACAACGCCGCGATCGAACCCCTGCCCGACCCCGAGATGACCCGACCCAACCTCGTCATCACCCCCCACCGCGACAGCCAGCCCACCGGGCACGGCACCGGCACCGTGGGCAACCCCGAGGAGATCTGAGCATGAACACCCACGAGCTGCCCCTGGTGGCCTTCACGATCCTCGCCCAGATGTCCGTCGGATCCTTCGTCATCCTCGGCCTGGTCCAGCTCTCCCTGGTCCGCAAGCACGGCCAGGAAGCCGTCGACAAGCTCTCCACCCCGGCCCTCTACGCCATCGGCCCCGCGATCGTCCTCGGGCTCATCGCCTCGATGCTCCACCTCGGCAACCCGATCAACGCCCTGAACTCGATCAACCACCTCGGGTCCAGCTGGCTCAGCCGCGAGATCTTCTCCGGGTCCGCGTTCGCCGGACTCGGCGCCATCTTCGCCGTCGTCCAGTGGCGCCGCTGGCTCACCCCGCTGCTGCGCCAGATCCTCGCCGGGATCACCGCCCTGGTCGGCCTCGTCCTGGTCTGGTGCATGTCGATGGTCTACATGCTGCCCACCGTCCCGGCCTGGAACCACTGGGCCACCCCGGTCAGCTTCTTCACCACCACGTTCCTGCTCGGCGCGCTCGCCATCGGCGCCGCCTTCGTCATCGTCTACACCGTGCGCAAGCCCAACAACGACGAGACCGAAGCCACCACCGCACTCCTGCGCACCTCCCTGCGCCGGATCGCGGCCTCCTCCATCGTGCTGCTGGGCGTCGAGTTCGTCGTCCTGCCCACCTACTTCCTCGACCTCGCCAACGGCGGACCCCAGGCCCACGCCTCCGCCGCGATCCTCATGACCGGCGGCGGCGCCATCCTCCTGACCCGCCTCATCCTGGTCTTCCTCGGCGCCGGACTCCTCGGCTTCTTCCTCTACCGCTTCGCAGCCAAGGGCACCGAACGCCACCTCACCTACCTCGCCACCGGCGCCTTCGCCCTCGTCCTGATCGCCGAGACCATCGGACGCGTCATGTTCTACTCCTCCTTCGACCGCATCGGCCTCTGACCCACCGACCGGGCCGCGCGGGCAACGATCCCGTCCGCGCGGCCCACCTCCCCCCTCACCCACTTCTGCAAGGCGGCACGCCATGACCCCGACCTCCACCGGTGACCAGCTGATCGGCACCCGGCTCGACAGCTTCGCGGCGGCGTACGCCTTCCTCTCCCGGCTCCTCCTCGCCCCGGCCGACGCCGAGCTGTGCGCACGCGTCGCCGCCCCCGGGCTGCTCGACGAGTGGCCCCTCGAGCACGACGCGCCCACGGCGCATGGGCTGCAGCTGCTCGGACGCTCCGTCGGCGTGGTCGACGGCGTCGACGCCGAGGACCTCGCCACCGTCCAGCGCGACTACCAGGCCCTGTTCGTGGGCCCCGGCCACCTGCTCGCGGCACCGTACGAGTCGGTGCACCGCACCCAGGACCGGCTGCTCTTCGACGAGCCCACGCTGAAGGTGCGCGCGGCGTACCGGGCGTTCGGCCTCGAGGCCCCCCGGCTGCACCGCGAGCCCGACGACCACCTGGGCCTCGAGCTCCACTTCCTGAGCGTGCTGTGCGAACGCGCGCTCGACGCGCTGGCCCAGGGTGACGAGCCGCTGCTGGACTCGCTCTTCGCCGCCCACTCCGCCTTCCTCACGGACCATGTGCTCGCGTGGGCCCCCGAGGTGCTCGACCTGGTGACCGAGAACGCCACCACCGACTTCTACCGTGCCACCGCGGCGCTGACGCAGGGCGCGCTCGAGCAGGCGAAGGCGTGCTTCGTGGGATGAACGACCCCGTGGAACGCGCGTCCGACGAGATCGGGCCGCTGCTGCGGTGGGTGACCCGCCTGCCGGAGCCGGTCCACCTCGAGCTGGTCTGCGCCGAGCACACGGACGGCCCGCTGGCGCTGGAGCCCGACGTGGTGGCCGTGCGCCTCGGTGGGTGCCTCGGGGAACTGCCCGCGTCAGCGCTGCTCGAGCTCGTCGCGTCGGGCGTCCGCCAGGTCGTCCTGCGGGCCGACGCGTGTGACCGGCCCGCGACGGTCGAGGCGGTGGCGGCCCACGCGGACGACCTGCTGGCGGCCTGCGTGCGAACCGAACGCATGGTGGTGCGCGCCACGGCGCCCGACGAGCGCGCCCGTCCGGTGCTCGACGCCCGGTCGCTGCCGCTCGCCCGCCGGGCGCTGGTGTCGTTCTCGTCGGCCGCGGCGTCGTCGGGCACGTCGTCGGGCGCCGGGGCCCGCCGAGGGGAGACCGAGCGCGAGCGCATGCTCGACGTCCTCCGCGTCCTCTCCACGCCGCCGCCGCGCCCCGTGGCGGCGCCCGGCGCCCCGCGCCCGCCCCGACCCCCGCGCGACGCGCTGGACCGGCAGCTGGCCCCGAGCGCGATGCTGACCGCGACCGGCTGCACGGGCTGCGGCACGTGCGTGCGCACCTGCCCGGTCGACGCGCTGCGCCTCGCCGGGGTGCCGACGGACGACGGCCGGACGAGCCTGACGCTGCGCCACGTGCCGGCGGCGTGCACCGGCTGCGGGCTGTGCGTCGAGGCGTGCCCGCAGCACGCACTGGCCTCGGCGGGTCAGCACACGTGGGCAGACCTCCTCACCTACGTGCCCCGATTCCTGGCGACCGCTGTGCTGCGCGGGTGCTCCCGCTGCGGTGTGCTGCTGCCCCCCGACGAGTCGGTGTCGCTGTGCGAGGTGTGCGCGTTCCGGCGGGCCAACCCCTTCGGTGCGCGGCTCCCTCCGGGGATGACGGGGTCGGAGACGCTCCCCGGGGTCGATAGCCTGAGCGGATGACCGTGATCCGGGAGCTCCGGCAGCTGCTCCACCTGCCGGGCTTCCGTCGGCTCTTCGCCGTCCGGCTGACCAGCCAGGCCGGCGACGGGATGTTCCAGGTCGGCCTCGCGACGCTGTTCTTCTTCAGCCCCGAGCGCCAGTCGACCGCGGGCGACGTCGCCGTCGCGTTCGCTGTGCTGCTGCTGCCGTTCACCATCGTCGGGCCGTGGGCCGGGGTGCTGCTCGACCGGTGGCGCCGACGCCAGGTGCTCCTGGTCGGCAACCTGGTGCGCGCCGCGGTCGTCCTGGTGGTCGCCGCGGTGATGGCGGGCGCGGGGGTGGGCCCGGTCGTCTACGTGCTCGCGCTGGTCGCCCTGTCGGTCAACCGGTTCCTGCTGTCGGCGCTGTCGGCGTCGTTGCCGCGCGTCGTCGACGGTCCCCTGCTGATCACAGCGAACTCCCTGACGCCCACGCTCGGTGCCGGCGCGGCAGGCGTCGGGGGCGCGGTGGGCCTCGGGCTGGGTCTGCTGCTGCCCGACGGCCCGGCCGGCGACGTCACAGTCCTCGTGCTCGGTGCCGCCGTCTACGCGGGTGCGGCGCTGCTCGCGCTGCGCATCGGACGCGACGAGCTGGGCCCCGAGGTCGTCGCCGACACCTCGCAGGTGCTCGCCAAGGTCCGGTCGATCGCGCACGACCTCGCGGAGGGGGCCAGGTACCTGGTGCGGCGCCGCACGCCCGCGTACGCCCTCGGGCTCATGGCGGCCTCGCGCTTCCTGTACGGCGTCGCGTTCATCGCGAGCATCCTGATCAGCCGGAACCTGCTCGCCGAACCGCTCGACGCGGGTGCGGGGCTCCAGGTGTTCTCGCTGGTCCTGGGGGCGTCGGGGGTCGGGTTCGTGCTCGCTGCGGTGCTCACGCCGGTACTGAGCCCCCGCACGGGCCCGCACACGTGGATCGCGCTGTGCATGGGGCTGGCCGCCGCGACCCAGCTCGTGCTCGCGGTGAGCGTCGAACGGGTGGTGCTGCTCGGGTGCGCGGCCGCGCTCGGGCTCGCTGCGCAGGGCGCCAAGATCGCCGTGGACACGATCGTGCAGCGCGACACCGCGGACGAGTTCCGCGGCCGGGCGTTCGCGTTGTACGACGTGCTCTACAACGCCGCGTTCGTCGGTGCCGCGGCCCTCGCGGCCGTCGCGCTGCCCGACACCGGCTGGTCGCGCCCGGTCTTCGTGGCCCTCGCCGTCGGGTACGCGCTGGCCGCGCTGGTGTACCGGGTCGTCGTCGCACGGACCCTCGCGACCCGTGCCGTCCGGCCCACCGGGACCCTGCCCGCGAACCCGACCACGCGCGGCGCCGAGGGCGGCTGACCCCTCGCCGGACGAACCGCCCGCAGGGGCGCGCTCCCGGACATTCGTGCGTAGTCTCGCTGGGGTGAGCGATCTCTCCTCGGGCGTGCTGGGCGCGGGGATGCGTGGGGTCCCTGACCCCGACGAGGCCGCGCTGCTCCAGGTCGTGCACGGGCGTTCGACCGCGAGCCTGCTGGTCGATCTCGCGACCGGGACCGTGCTGTACGCGAACCCGTTCGCGCAGGTCCTCGCCCCGGGTCTGGCGACACCCGTGCCGCTCACCGCGTGGTCCCGCGGCGCGGGTCTGCGCACCGTGGAGGGGCTGCTGCTCGAGGACAGCCCGACCCCGCTGGTCCAGGTCGTCGACGGTGCGCCCCTGCACGGGGTCCAGGTCCGCTCTGCCAGCACCGACGTCCCGCTCGGCGCCGACCCGACGTCGCTGCTCGTCGTCGGGGTCCCGCTCGCCGACGCGCCCGGCGACCTCGCGGGCCGGGCCCTGATCCTGCTGCTCCCGGTGCACCAGGAGGCCACCGCACGGCTGCTGCGCGGCCTCGGTGGCGACCTGCACGCGCGGGCGGCCGTCGCGAGCGGGCTGTCCTTCACCATCTCCGACCCGAACCGGACCGACGACCCGTTGATCTGGGTCAACCCGGCGTTCGAGCGCCTCACGGGGTACGTCGCGGACGACGTGATCGGGCGCAACTGCCGCATGCTCCAGGGCGCCCGCACCGACCGCACGGTCGTCGGCCGGATCCGCACCGCCCTGGACGCGGGGCACACGGTCGCCGACACGATCCTCAACTACCGCAAGGACGGCACACCGTTCTGGAACCAGGTGGTGATC
Organism: Cellulomonas sp. P22; assembly: GCF_044392165.1. Lineage (NCBI taxonomy): Bacteria > Bacillati > Actinomycetota > Actinomycetes > Micrococcales > Cellulomonadaceae > Cellulomonas > Cellulomonas sp. P22. The sequence continues at coordinate 42,431 of NZ_JBISBW010000017.1, read as the reverse complement.
AGCCCGGTCTTCGACGCCGACGGCCACCTCACGCACCACGTGGGCATCCAGGCCGACGTCACCGCGCGGGTCGAGTCGGAGCGGGCACGGGACGCCGCGCTCGGCGTGGCCCAGGCCGCACGGGCCCGCTCGCACCTGCTCGCCCAGGTGAGCGAGGAGCTCGCGCGACGCCTCGACTACGACGACGCCCTGGTCGCCCTCGCCGAGATCGCCGTCTCCCGCCTCGCGACCTGGGGGTTCGTGGTCGTCACGAACGAGCGCGGACGGCTCGAGCGCATCCACGTCGCGGCACGGCACCCGGTGCGCGCCCAGGACGCGCAGGACCTCGAGCGTGGCGACCCGTCGTGGCTCATGCGTTCGACGGCGTTCGAGCTGGCCCGCACCGACGACAGCCGCTTCGACGCGCGGCCGTTCTCCGTGGACGTCGACGCCCTCGCCGCCACCGCGCCCGCCGCGCAGCTCGAGGTGCTGCGCCGGCTCGGGCTCGGCTCGGCCCTCGCGGTGCCGCTGCGCGCCCGCGACCACTTCCTCGGGGCGCTGTGCCTGCTCAACGACGACGTCGACGGGTTCACGGCCGAGGACGTCGTGACCGCGGGGCACCTGGGTCAACGGGCCGGGATGGCCCTCGACAACGTGCGCCTCTACCTGCGCGAACGCTCGGCCGCGCTCACGCTGCAGCACAGCCTGCTGCCTGACGTGCCGACCGTGCCCGGCCTCGACATCGCGGCCTCGTACCTGCCTGCGCTGCACCGCGCCGAGGTGGGCGGCGACTGGTTCGACGTGCTGCCGCTGCCCGACGGCGCGATCGGGCTCGCGGTCGGCGACGTCGTGGGCCACGACCTGCAGGCCGCCGCGTCGATGGGCCAGCTGCGTTCGGTGCTGCGCTCGCACGCGTGGAGCGGGGCGCGCGCCGGACGGGTCATCGCGCACCTCGACGAGCTCGTGCGGGGGCTGGGCATGGCCGACGTCGCGACGTGCGTCTACCTGCGCCTCGAGCTGCCCTCCGGGCCGCCGGGACCACGCGCCGACGGCGCCCGCCCTGCCGACCGGCTCACGTACTCACGTGCGGGTCACCCGCCGCCGCTCATCCGGCTCCCCGGCGGGGAGGTCCGTTCGCTCGACGGTGCGCTCACCACACCTGTGGGGGTCGTGAACCTGCGCTCGCCCGATCCGCAGGCCGAGGTCGAGCTGCCGTTCGGCGCGATCCTCGTGGTCTACACCGACGGGCTGCTCGAACGCCGGGACCGGTCGCTGCGGGACGGCATCGCCGAGCTCGAGTGCACGCTGCGCGCCCTGCCGGACGACGTGTCGGCGGCCGACGTGCGCGACCGGCTCGTGGCGCGCTTCGTGGGCTCCGAGCAGGAGGACGACGTGTGCGTGCTCGTCGTCCGCCGCCCCGCCGCACCCGCCGGCGCCCCCGACGTCAGCCCTGGCGGTCCTGCCACCACGTGAGCAGCGCGGCACGTGCCGCGTCCTCGCCGAGCGGCCCGCGCTCCATGCGCAGCTCGAGCAGGTACCGGTAGGCCTCGCCGACCTCGCGACCGGGCCCGATGCCGAGCGCGTCCATGATCTGCTGGCCGTCCAGGTCGGGGCGGATCGCCGCGAGCTCCTCCTGCTCGCGCAGCGCGGCGATGCGCAGCTCGAGGTCGTCGTAGGCGCCCGAGAGGCGGTCGGCCTTGCGCCGGTTGCGCGTGGTGCAGTCCGAGCGGGTGAGCCGGTGCAGCCGCTCGAGCAGCGGGCCCGCGTCGGTCACGTAGCGGCGCACGGCGGAGTCGGTCCAGGCGCCGTCGCCGTACCCGTGGAACCGCAGGTGCAGCTCGGTCAGCCGGGACACCGCCTGCACCGTCGCCTTGTCGAAGCGCAGCGCCTTGAGCCGGCGCGCCACGAGCTTCGCGCCGACCACCTCGTGGTGGTGGAAGCTCACGCCGCCACCCTCCTCGAACCGTCGCGTCGCGGGCTTGCCGATGTCGTGCAGCAGCGCGGCCAGGCGCAGCACCAGGTCGGGGCCGGGCACGGCACCGTCCGGGCCGGTCTCGAGCGCGATGGCCTGCTCGAGCACTGTGAGCGAGTGCTGGTAGACGTCCTTGTGCCGGTGGTGCTCGTCGATCTCGAGCCGCAGCGCGGGGAGCTCGGGCAGCACGTGGTCGGCGAGCCCGGTGTCCACGAGCGTCTCCAGCCCGGGGCGCGGCACCGGCGCGAGCAGCAGCTTCGTGAGCTCGTCACGCACCCGCTCGGCCGAGACGATGGTGATCCGCTCGGCCATCTCCCGGATCGCGTCGAGCGCCTCGGGGTCCACCGTGAAGCCGAGCTGGGCCGCGAAGCGCGCCGCGCGCATCATGCGCAGCGGGTCGTCGTCGAACGACTGCCGGGCCGCCACGGGGGTGCGCAGCCGCTGCGCCGCGAGGTCCGCGAGGCCGTCGAACGGGTCCACGAACGTGAGGTCGGGCAGCCGCACCGCCATCGAGTTGACCGTGAAGTCACGGCGCGACAGGTCGCCCTCGAGCGTGTCGCCGAACACGACCTCGGGCTTGCGCGACGTCGGGTCGTACGCGTCGGTGCGGTAGGTCGTGACCTCGACCACCACGTCCTCGCCACCGTGCCGGCGACCGTGCCGCCGTGCACCGATCGTCCCGAACGCCCGGCCGATGTCCCAGTGCGCGTCGCCCCACGCGGCGAGCAGCGCCTCGGTCTCGTCGGGGGTCGCCGACGTCGTGAAGTCGAGGTCGGCGCTGACCCGGCCGAGGAACGCGTCGCGCACCGGACCGCCGACGAGCGCGAGCTCGTGGCCCGCGGCTCGGAAGACCTCACCGAGCTCGATCGCGGCGGGGGCGAGGTCGGCGAGCGTGGTGAGGGCTCGCCGCTGCAGGGCGTGGAGGGCGGACTGGTCGGTGGGCGGCACGACATCCAAGCCTGCCAGACGCGGGCGGCGGTGGCTGACGGATGCGGAGGAGTCGTTACAGTGGCGACATGTCGAGCCCAGCGCATCCCGCGCGCCCGGGGGGCGTTCCTGCGCCGCCGGGGGGGCACGCGCTCCGGATCGACCCGGAGCAGGTGTCCGCGCGCGTGCCGCCGAACGCACTGCCGGTCGTGGACGAGACGTCCGCCGGCGGCCTCGTCGTGCTCACGGTCGACGGGGTGCACCACGCGGCAGTGATCGCGCGCCGCAACCGGGCCGGCCGGCTCGAGTGGTGCCTGCCCAAGGGGCACCTCGAGGGCGTCGAGACGCCCGAGGAGGCCGCTGTGCGCGAGATCGCCGAGGAGACGGGCATCACGGGCCGCATCGTCCGGCGCCTGGGCGTCATCGACTACTGGTTCACGGGTGACGACCGTCGCGTGCACAAGGTGGTGCACCACTTCCTGCTCGGTGCCGTGGGTGGCGAGCTGACCGTCGAGGGCGACCCGGACGGCGAGGCCGAGGACGTCGAGTGGGTCGCGATCGTCGACCTGCCCGCACGGCTCGCGTACCCGAACGAACGACGACTTGCCGAGGCCGCCCTCGCGGTGCTCGTCGGCGAGGCATGAACCGCTCCCCCCGCACCGGCCTGACGACCCACCGCGGACGTCGTGGTGCGCTCGGGCTCCTGGTCGGCCTGCTGACGCTGCTCGGGGTCCTGGGACCGGTGCTGCCGGGCGACGCCGGTGCGGCCGTCGCCGCACCCGCAGCCCCGACGACGTCGACCCTCCCCACCGACGTGTCGGTCACGTCCGTCTCGCCCCAGGTGCTCGCGCCGGACGTCGACCTCACCGTCACGGCCGTGGTCCGCAACACGAGCGACACCACGATCGAGAACCCGAACGCCGTGCTGCGGATCAGCCGTTACCGCCTGGCGAGCGCCGATCGGCTCGCCGCGTGGACCGAGGCCGACGCGACCGCCGACGCGGGGTCGAAGGCGCAGACCGTGGCGCTCGGGGCACCCCTCGAGCCGGGCGCGAGCGCCGAGGTCGTCCTGACCGTGCCGGCGGCCTCGGTCGGCCTGCTGCGCAGCGCCGACGCGTGGGGGCCCCGGGGGATCGCGGTCGAGCTCACCGACGGTTCACGCCGCGCCGGCATCGCGCGGACGTTCTTGCTGTGGGCCCCGTCGCAGGACGTCTCCCCGGTGGGTGTCGGCGTGCTCGTCCCGGTCGTCGGGCCCCACCTGACGATGCAGGACGCGGGGGCCTCGCCTGCTGATGGCACGACCGCCACGGCACCCCTCGACGGCTCGCAGGACGACCCCGCGGACGTGGCCGTCGACACGGGAGCGATCACCCAGATCACCGACCCGACGCTCGAGGCCCTGACGTCGACCGGCGGTCGCCTGCGGCTGCTGCTCGACGCGACGACACCCAGCTCCGCGGTGTCCTGGGCGGTCGACCCCTCGCTCGTCGAGCGGGCGGCGGCCGGCGGCCCGATGTCGACCGCCTGGCTCGAGGACCTCACGTCCGGGACCCAGGGGCGCGACGTGCTCGCGCTGCCGTGGGCCGATCCCGATCTCGCGGCCGTCGCGCACGGTCGGCGCCCCGACCTGCTCGACCTCGCGCTCAGCACCTCGACGGACGCGTCGGCGGAGGTTCTCGGCCCCGACCCGACCCAGCTCCTGTGGGCGGCCGACGACGTCCCGGACCAGGTCACCGCCGCGCTCGCTGCGGGCTCGGACGCCGCGGGCCTCGTCGTCGGCGCGGACGCACTGGCCCCCGAGGGGCGCACGGTGCCGTCGCCGGCCGCGCGGGCCAGCGTGACCACCGCGCAGGGACGGCTCGAGGCCCTGGTGCCCGACGCGACCCTCAGCGCGCTCCTCGCCGCTCCCACGACCGTCGAGCCGGGCGCCACAGCGGCGACCGTCGCCCAGCGGGTGCTGGCCGAGACGGCCGTCGCCGCCCGCACGCGCTCCGACCAGCAGATCCTCATCGCAGCCCCGCGCGACTGGGAGCCGGACGGCACGCTCGTCGCGGCCCAGCTGCAAGCCCTGTCCGACGCGCCGTGGGTCGACCTGACCTCCGTGTCGGACCTGCTCCGCACCCGTGCCGACACGACCGAGCGCGCGACGCTCCCCACCTCGTCCGCGAGCAGCACCGAGCTGTCGCCCGCGCACATCAACGCGCTCGCCGAGGCCCGCTCGCTCGTCGCCACGTTCGCCCAGGTGGTCCCCGACCCGCAGGCCCTCCTGGTGGGTCTGGACCGCGAGATCCTGGCCCCGATGTCCGTCGCGTGGCGGGGCGACCCCACGGGGCGCAAGGCCCTCGTCGACACCGTGCTCGACGGGGCGACCGAGCGGCGCAACGGCCTGTCCGTGCTGCTCAACGAGCAGGTCACGGTTGCCGCGAGCTCGAGCCAGATCCGCATGGTCGTGCGCAACACCCTCGACCAGGACGCCACCGTGCGGGTCGAGATGCGCCCCCGGCAGTCGTGCCTGCGCGCCGTGGACTCCCCCACGGTGACGGTGCCCGCGGACTCGGAGTCGACGGTCGTGGTCGACGTCCGCGCGACGTCGTCGTGCGACGTGACCGTCGAGGTGCTGCTCCTGGCCCAGGACGGCACCGTCGTCGCGGCCCCCGCGTCGTTCAGCGCCCGGGTGACCCCCACGATCGAGGACGTCGGCATGACGGTCGTGGGCATCCTGCTCACGATCGGGCTCGTCGCCGGCATCGTGCGCACGGTCCGTCGCGGGCAGACGGCTCACCGTGGCGCCCGGGTCGCGGCCCAGGTGCGGGCCGAGGAGGAAGCCGCCCGGGAGGCCGAGGCCGCGAGCGGACCACCACCCCAGGACCCGCAGCCCGGCCCGTCCAGCAGCGCTGACCCACGAAGCACCCCCCAGGAGGACATGCGGTGACCACCCCCTCAGGCCCCACCCCGCCAGCCCACGGCGAGGACCGGCCGACCGGGCAGGGGTCGGCCGCGGACCGCGCGCGGTCGGCGACGTGGCCCCCCGTGGTCGAGCCTCCCGTCGACGCCGAGGCCGAGGCGACGATCGGCCCGGACCTCGGGGGTGGCACCGGCGCGGTGCCGCCGCCCGCCCGCCCGAACGTGGTCGACGTCACCCCCGGTGACGCGACCGGCATGGGTCGTTCGACCGCGCTCATGGCCTCGGGCACGCTCGTCTCCCGCATCCTGGGCGTGGCCAGGGCGATCATGCTCGTCTGGGCCGTGGGCGTCACGGGAAACGCCGCCAACGCGTTCGACGCAGCGAACAAGCTGCCCAACATCCTGTACCTGCTGGTCGCGGGCGGCGTGCTCAACGCTGTGCTCGTGCCGCAGGTCGTGCGGGCCTACCGCCGTGCCGACGGCCAGCAGTACGTCGACCGGCTGCTCACTCTCGGCGCGATCATGCTGGTCGGGCTCACCCTCCTGCTCGCGACGGCCGCCCCGCTGCTCGTCGCGGCCTATACCGACTTCAGCGACCCGGCTGTCATGTCGCTCGCGGTGCTGTTCGCCTACTGGTGCATCCCCCAGCTGTTCTTCTACGGGCTGTACACGTTGCTCGGTCAGGTGCTCAACGCGCGCGGCAGCTTCGGCCCGTACATGTGGGCGCCGGTCGTCAACAACCTCGTGTCGATGGCCGGGCTGCTCGCGTTCGTCCTGGTCAACGGGACGTATGCCGAGCACCGCGCCCTGTCGGACGACCCGTCGACGTGGGGTGGCGGCCAGGTGGCGCTGCTCGCCGGCACCGCGACGCTCGGCGTCGTCGCGCAGGCCCTCGTGCTCCTCATCCCGCTGTACCGCAGCGGGTTCCGCTACCGCCCGCGCTGGGGGTTCCGCGGGGTCGGCCTGCGCTCGGCGGGCCGCGTCGCGGGCTGGACGTTCGCGGCCCTCGCCGTGGGTCAGCTCGGTGTCCTCGTCGTGAGCCGTGTGGCAACCCGTGCGGGTGGTCTCGACCCGACCAACGCGGGCAACGCGGTCTGGAGCAACGCGTTCCTCGTCTTCATGCTGCCGCACTCGCTCGTGACGGTCTCGCTCGCGACCGCGCTGTTCACGCGCCTCTCGGCGACCGCGGCGGCCGGTGACGTCAAGGGTGTCCGGGCCGACCTGTCGCTCGGGCTGCGCACCGTCGGCCTCTTCACGATTCTCGCGACAGCCGTGATCGCGGTGCTCGCCTACCCGCTGGGCCGGGTGCTCTACTTCACCGCCGACGAGGCCGCGTGGGACGCGCTCGCGCCCGTGATCGTCGCGATGGTGCTCGGGCTCGTCGCGTTCGGTGCGTGGTCGCTGTGCCAGCGAGTCTTCTACGCCTACGAGGACGCCCGCACGATGTTCCCCATCCAGGTCGCCATGGCGGTCCTCGTTGTCGGCGGCGCCTACGGGTCGACGCTCGTCCTCGAGCCGTCGCGCTGGGTCATGGGTGCCGGGCTCGCCCAGAGCGTGTCGTACGTGCTCGGGGCGCTCGTCGCCCTCGTGCTGCTGCGTCGGCGCCTGAACGGGGTCGACGGACGCCGTGTGACCTTCGTCCATCTCAAGGCCGTCGGGGCGGGGCTGCTCGGCGCCGGGGCGGGTCTGCTCGCACTGCGGCTGCTCGGCCCCGTGGACACCACGCTCGACGCCGTGATCTCGTGCGTCGTCGGCGGGCTCGCGATCACCGCCGTCTACGTGCTCGCGCTCAAGGTCCTGCGCGTGCGTGAGGTGGACTCGCTGGTGAACCTCGTCCTGCGGCGGGCGAGGGTGCGACGGGGCTGATCCGTTCCGCCTACCATGGGGCACCGGCACACTGCCGGATCGACATGCGGGAGGCCCGGGTGGAGGACGTCGTCGGACGTGGCACGGTGCTTGCGGGGCGGTACCGGGTGCTGCAACCGATGGGTTCGGACCTCGAGGGTGCGAGCGCGTGGAAGGCCACGGACCAGATCCTCGACCGGCCCGTCCACGTGCGGATCCTGTCGTCGGAGAACGCCCCCCAGGCGCTCGACGCCGCCCGCCGGGCCGCGCTGGTCTCGGACCCGCGCCTCGTGCGGATCCTCGACGTCGGCACCCACGAGGGCATCAGCTACGTCGTGACCGAGCAGGTCACCGGCCCGTCGCTCGGTGAGCTCGTCGCCCGCGGTCCCCTGACGGCGGACCAGGCCCGGTCGATCGTCGGTGAGGCTGCAGCCGCCCTCGAGGTCGCGCGCCGCCGCGGGGTCCACCACCTCGCCCTGCGCCCGTCGGTGCTGCATCTGACGCCCGAGGGTCGCCTCCTGATCAGCGGTCTCGCCCTCGACGGCGCCCTGCTGGGCCACGGGGTGGGCGACGCCGCCGCGACCACCCGCGCGGACGCCGTGGGCCTCGTTCGCCTGCTCTACACGGCCCTCACGGGTCGCTGGCCGGCCGGCGACACCGGGATCGTCGCCGCGCACCTCCAGGCCGCCCCCGAGGTCGACGGCGTCCCCACGCCCCCCGGTGACCTCGTGCCGGGCGTCCGGGCCGATCTCGACACGCTCTGCGCCGTGACCCTCGGCGCGCACGACGACGGCCCGCGCAGCCCCGCCGAGCTCATCCGTGAGCTCGAGCCGTGGGGTGAGATCCGCACCGTCGGGCTCCTCGACGCGACAGCAGCGCTCGACCGCACCCAGCTGCAGCAGCCCGTGCCCGACGCCCCGGCCGCGGACGACGACACCGCGCGGCTCCCGATGCCCGGCATCGTGCAGCGCCAGTCGGTGCGGTCCGCGTTCAACGACCAGCCCTCGGCCGGCACCGGGCGTCCCGGGACGCCTCCTCCTGCGACCCCGCGTGGTCGCGGGGCGTTCCCCCCGTCGGCGAACGGTGCCGCGGCGGGCGTCTGGCCTGCCGCGTCCGCGGCGTCCCCGGCAGCCGCGGCATCCCCGGCGGCCGCAGCGTCCTCGGCCGACACGACGCGGGTGCAGCGCCCGGCCGTCCAGCAGCCCGGTTCGGTCGCGCCGGGTTCGGTCCCGTCTGGCTCGTCCGCGCACGGCGCGGCGCCCGCGGGCCCCCCGACGACGGCGCAGGCCCCGCAGCACCCCACGGGCGGCGCCCAGGGGCAGCCCCCGCGCGTCCCGCCGCCCAGCGTGCCCACCTCGCCGTTCGACTTCGCGGGTGACGCGAACGACGACGAGACCGTCACGACGCGCCGATTCGACCCCACCAAGCTGGTGCTGCTCGTGGTCGCCGCGGCGCTGGTCATCGGCGTCATCTTCGCGCTGACGTCGCTGCTCAGTCCGCTCGGGGACGGGTCCGACGAACCGGCAGCGGCGCCTGAGCCGGCCACGTCGGCATCGGCGTCGGAGCAGCCCAGCGAGAGCCCGTCCGACCAGGCGTCTCCCTCGCCGTCGCCCTCGGCGTCCGCGCCCGTGGACACCGGTGAGGCCCCCGTGATCGCCTCGGCCACGACGTTCGACCCGTCGGGCGGCGACGGTGAGCACGAGGAGGCCGTCGGCAAGGCCATCGACGGTGACATGGCCACGTTCTGGCCCACCCGCTGGTACAACAACGCGACGTTCGGCGGCGCCAAGGACGGCCTCGGCTTCATCCTGAAGCTCGACGGACCTGCGACCGTGTCGTCGGTGAACCTGCAGATCAGCGGCACGCAGGGCGGGGGGAACGTCGAGGTCCGGTCGGGCAGCCCGACGGGTCCCGTGCTCGCGTCCGGTCCGATGTCGGCCGACACCGACCTCGAGCTGTCGACCCCGACCTCGACCGACACGGTCGTGCTCTGGTTCACCGAGCTCCCGCAGGACGCCAACGGCAAGTACTCGATCCAGCTGAACGAGGTCACGCTCTCCTGACCTGGCCAGGACCGCCGGAACAGAAGCGACCTACGATCAGTTCAACAGTGAGCATCCACCCGCGAACGGCAAGGAACTCCACGTGACCGAGCAGTCTCTCCCGCGCGACCTGATCATCGTCGGGTCCGGCCCCGCCGGCTACACGGCGGCCATCTACGCGGCCCGCGCCGGCCTGTCCCCTCTCGTGGTCGCCGGATCCGTCACCGCCGGCGGTGCGCTCATGAACACGACCGAGGTCGAGAACTTCCCGGGCTTCCCCGACGGGGTCCAGGGGCCCGAGCTCATGGAGGACATGCAGAAGCAGGCGGAGAAGTTCGGCGCCGAGATCCTCTGGGACGACGTCGTCAAGGTGGACCTCACCGGCGACGTGAAGACCGTCGAGCTCGGCAGCGGTGACGTCTTCCGCTCGCTCGCCGTGATCCTCGCGACCGGGTCCGCGTACCGCAAGCTCGGTCTGCCCGACGAGGCGCGCATGTCGGGCCGCGGCGTCTCGTGGTGCGCCACCTGCGACGGATTCTTCTTCCGCGACCAGGACATCATCGTGGTCGGCGGCGGCGACTCCGCGATCGAGGAGGCCACGTTCCTCACGCGCTTCGGCAAGACCGTGACGATCGTGCACCGCCGCGACGACCTGCGGGCGTCGAAGATCATGGCCGATCGCGCGCACGCCGACCCCAAGATCAGCTTCGCGTGGAACTCCGAGGTCGTCGCCATCCACGGGGACACCAAGGTCACCGGTGTGACGCTGCGTGACACCGTGACGGGCGAGGAGCGTGAGCACCCGGCGACCGGCGTGTTCGTGGCGATCGGGCACGTCCCGCGCTCGGAGCTCCTCGAGGGTCAGATCGACCTCGACGAGGCCGGCTACGTCCAGGTGGTCGGTCGCACCACGGCCACGAACCTGCCGGGCGTGTTCGCGTGTGGTGACCTCGTCGACCACACCTACCGCCAGGCCATCACGGCCGCCGGCTCGGGCTGCTCCGCCGCCCTGGACGCCCAGAACTACCTGGCGGCCCTGGCCGACGTCGACCCTGCCTCGCCGTCGGAGATCCCGGGCGCACTGGTCGAGGAGGAGAAGGCCGTATGAGCACCCTCAGCGAGGTCACCGACGCCACCTTCCAGAGCGAGGTCCTCGAGGCCGACCTGCCCGTGCTGGTCGACTTCTGGGCGCCGTGGTGCGGACCGTGCCGTCTGGTCGCCCCGGTGCTCGAGGAGCTGGCGGGCGACTACGCGGGCCGGGTGAAGATCGTCAAGCTCAACTCGGACGACAACCCGGGCGTCACCGCGCGGTACAGCGTCGTCTCGATCCCGACGCTCAACTTCTACGTCGGCGGCGAGCTCGTGCGCTCGGTCATCGGCGCCCGCCCCAAGCAGGCCCTCATCACCGAGGTGGACGGCGTGCTGGCCGAGGTGTCCACGACGTCCTGACCCCCGGCAGCGCCCCGCGGAGGTGCGGTGTGGGAGTCCGGTGCGGGTTCGCCCGCGCGTTGGTCCACGGTCCGTGCGCGCGGCGAGCGCGTGCGACACTCGGAGGATGAGCGACGAGACCCTGAACCCCGGCGGACGTGCGTCGGGCTCATCACCGACCCCGGCCGCCGGCACCAGGCTCGATCCCTGGCTGAGCTCGTACGCCGACCGGACGCACGGCATGCGCGCCTCCGAGATCCGCGCACTGTTCGCGGTGGCCAACCGGCCCGAGGTCGTCTCGCTCGCGGGCGGGATGCCGTACCTCGAGGGGCTTCCGCTCGACGTGCTGGGCGACCTCGCGAAGCGCGTCGTCGCCACCCGGGGCACCACCGCCCTGCAGTACGGGTCGGGACAGGGCGAGGAGGAGCTGCGCGAGCAGATCCTCGAGGTCATGCGGCTCGAGGGCATCCAGGCCCACCCCGACGACGTGGTCGTCACCACCGGCTCGCAACAAGCTCTCGACCTTGTGACACGGATCTTCATCGATCCCGGTGACGTCGTCGTGGCCGAGGCACCGAGCTACGTCGGTGCCCTGGGCGTCTTCCGGGCCTACCAGGCCGACGTCGTGCACGTCCCCCTCGACGCCGACGGGCTCATCCCCGCCGCGCTCGAGGAGACCCTCGCCTCGCTCGCGCGCGCGGGCCGGCGCGTCAAGCTGCTCTACACGGTCCCGAACTTCCACAACCCGGCGGGTGTGACGCTGTCCGCCGAGCGTCGCCCCCAGATCCTCGAGATCGCCCGGCGCTACGGGGTGCTCGTGCTCGAGGACAACCCCTACGGGCTCCTCGGCTTCGAGGGCGACCCCATCCCCGCGCTGCGGTCCGCCGACGACGAGGGCGTCGTCTACCTCGGGTCCTTCTCCAAGACGTTCGCCCCCGGCTACCGCGTCGGCTGGGCCGTCGCCCCCCATGCGGTCCGCGAGAAGCTGGTGCTCGCGAGCGAGTCCGCGATCCTCTGCCCCTCGAACGCCTCGCAGCTCGCGATCAGCGCCTATCTGGCCACGTGCGACTGGCGTGGTCAGATCAAGTCGTTCCGCGAGCTCTACCGCGAACGACGCGACGCGATGGTCGGTGCCCTCGCCGAGCACCTGCCCGACGCGACGTGGACCGTGCCCGACGGCGGCTTCTACACGTGGGTCGGCCTCCCCGAAGGGCTCGACGCCAAGGCGATGCTCCCGCGTGCCGTGACCGCCCGGGTGGCCTACGTGCCCGGAACCGCGTTCTACGCCGATGGGCAGGGCGCCGACCACATGCGGCTGTCCTTCTGCTTCCCCACGCCCGAGCGCATCCGCGAGGGCGTCCGTCGCCTCGCCGGTGTCGTGGCCGGTGAGAGCGAGCTCGTCTCGCTGTTCGGCACGACGACCGGTGTGCCCCGTCCACGTGACGTGCAGTCTCCGGGTCCCGACCTCGCCTGACCAGCGCTTCGTTCTCCCCCGCTCGTCCCCTCGAGCCTTCGCTCGACCTGCAGAACCCGGAGCGTCGCCCCCGTGACCGACACCATCGTCCCCACCTCCCCGCGCGTCGTCATCCTCGCCGGAGGGCTCTCGCACGAGCGCGACGTCTCGCTCCGCTCGGGGCGGCGGGTGGCCGACGCGCTCCGTGCCGCCGGCGCCGAGGTCACGGTCCATGACGTCGACGCCGATCTGGTCCCGGCGCTGACCCAGACCCACCCGGACGTCGTCTGGCCGCTGCTGCACGGCGCGAGCGGTGAGGACGGTTCGGTCCGCGACGTCCTCGAGCTGCTCGGCATGCGCACCCTCGGCACCGGTCCCCGGGCCAGTCGCGTCGCCTGGAGCAAGCCGATCGCCAAGACCGTCGTGGCGCTCGCCGGCATCGACACGCCCGAGTTCGTGACCCTGCCGCAGAGCCTGTTCCGCGAGCTCGGTGCGACGCGGGTGCTCGACGCGATCACCGAACGGCTCGGGCTCCCCCTCGTGGTCAAGCCCGCCAGCGGCGGGTCGGCGCTCGGGGTGAGCCTGGTGCGCGACGCCGCGGATCTGCCCCGCGCCATGGTCGACTGCTTCGCCTACGGCGACACCGCGCTGATCGAGCGTGCGGTGACGGGCACCGAGCTTGCCGTGAGCGTGATCGACACCGGCGACGGGCCCACCGCGCTGCCGGCCGTCGAGATCGTCACCGACGGACCCTACGACTACGACGCCCGCTACAACCCCGGGCGGACCGAGTACTTCAGCCCTGCTCGGCTGTCCCCCGAGGTCGCCGATCGCGTCGGGCAGGCGGCCGTCGCTGCCCACGTCGCTCTCGGGCTCGAGCACGTCTCGCGTACCGACCTCATCGTCGGCGACGACGGCACCGTGTGGTTCCTCGAGGTCAACGTGGCTCCCGGGATGACCGAGACCTCGCTGCTGCCACAGGCCGCCGAGGCCGCCGGCTTCGAGCTGAGTGCGCTCTACCTCGCTCTGGTCAGGGCCGCCGCCCGCGTCTGAGCGCGTGACCTTCGTCGCCCTACTGCTGGCACGAAAGCGCCTCTGACCTGCACCGATACCCCTGCACCGCGGCTCGCCTCGCCGCTGGACGTGAGCGGCGCGCCGCCCAGCGCCTGTTTCACGTGAAACAACGTGGCGCGCGGGGCCAGACGTGTCCGTACCCCGCGCGCCGGGCCACGGCGGGCGGGGTACGGACGTCCGGTCGATCAGTTGCGCAGGAAGCCGGGCTCCTCGGGGGTCAGGCTCTCGAGGATGCGGTTGAGATCCTGCACGGAGGCGAACTCCACGGTGAGTCGTCCACGGGACTTGCCCAGGTTGATCTTGACGCGCGTGTCCAGCCGGTCGGAGAGCCGTGCTGCCAGCTCGTCAAGCGCCTCGTTCCGCTCCCCTGCCCGCGGGCCGCGCCGCGCAACCGGTGCGGCGTCGCCGCCGAGCGAGACGATCTCCTCGACAGCACGCACCGAGAGACCTTCGGAGACGATGCGCTGCGCGAGTCGTTCGATCGCCGCGCCGTCCGTGAGACCGAGCAGCGCCCGCGCGTGCCCAGCCGAGAGCACCCCGGCCGCAACCCGGCGCTGCACCAGCGGGGGCAGACGCAGCAGTCGCAGCGTGTTCGAGATCTGCGGCCGCGAGCGGTGGATGCGCGCCGCCAGTTCCTCGTGCGTGCATCCGAAGTCGTCGAGCAGCTGACGGTACGCCGCGGCCTCTTCGAGCGGGTTCAGCTCGGCACGGTGCAGGTTCTCGAGCAGCGCGTCCCGCAGCAGGTCGCTGTCCTCGGTGTCGCGCACGATCGCAGGGATCGTCTCGAGCCCAGCCGCCTGGGTGGCGCGCCAGCGGCGCTCACCCATGATCAGCTCGTAGCCGTCCTCACCATCAGGGCGGACGACGATCGGCTGCAGCACGCCGATCTCGCGGATCGAGCCGATCAGCTCGTCGAGCGCGTCCTCCTCGAAGACGGTGCGCGGCTGGCGGGGGTTCGGTTTGATCGAGCCGACCGGCAGCTCGGCAAAGCGCGCGCCCGGAACGGGAAGAAGGCCACCGTCCTCCGTGGCGGCCCCCTCCCCCGCAGGAACATCTTCCCTGGTCAGAGCGTCGGAGCTTCCTTCGGTGACCGGGTGCTGACCATTCTGGGTGCCGTCGGTGACCTCTCGGGCACCGGCGTCGACCTCGACCTCGGTGACCGAGGCGGCGGCCGCGGCCGGGGCCTCGCCGCTCGCAAGGGCGTCGTCGGTCGGCGTCGGCTGAGCCGGGGCAGCAGTTGCTTCCGTCGTTTCACGTGAAACCAGAAGCTCTGCGGCCTCGGCGGCTGCAGCCGCTGCCGCCGCTGTGTCGCGGGCCTCCTTCACGTTGTCCGGGAAGAAGACATCCACCGGGCGCTGCGTGTCTGAGGACCGGTTGCCGTCGAGACCGGTCGGGATCAGGGCCCCCAGTCCACGCCCGAGACCGCGTCGCTTCTCGCTCACTGCTCCTCCTGATGCTGGGGGGCCTCGGCCGCGGCGAAGTCGCCGCGTCCGCCGTCGGACTGCGGAACACTCATGGCCACCGGACGAGGGCGGTCGCCGCTCGGGGTGGCGGCCGGTCCCCCGGCCACGTCGCGCGCGCCGCGCTCTGCGAGCTCGCGCGCGGCCTCGAGGTACGCCAGAGCGCCGGTCGAGCCCGGGTCGTACGTCATCACGGTCTGGCCGTAGCTCGGGGCCTCGGAGATCCGCACCGAGCGAGGAACCGTCGTGCGCAGCGTGGTCTCCGGGAAGTGGTCGCGCACCTCCTGCGCGACCTGCTGCGCGAGGTTCGTCCGCGCGTCGTACATCGTCAGCAGCAGCGTCGAGACATGGAGCAGGGGGTTCACGTGCGACTGGATCAGCTGGATCGTCTTGAGCAGCTGGCTCAGCCCCTCCAGCGCGTAGTACTCGCACTGGATCGGGATGAGCACCTCGCGGGCCACCGCGAAGGCGTTGACCGTGAGCAGCCCGAGGCTCGGGGGGCAGTCGACGAAGACGTAGTCGATCGGCTCCTGACCTGCGGCGATGCGTCCTGCCAGATAGGTGTCGAGCGCAGATCGCAGGCGGGTCTCGCGCGCGACCATCGACACCAGCTCGATCTCGGCACCGGAGAGGTCGATCGTCGCCGGGAGGCACCAGAGGTTCGGGACGTCCGGGCTCTCCTGCACCGCATCGGCGATCGCGGCGCCGTCGACGAGCACCTCGTAGATCGACGGCGTTCCCGCGCGGTGGTCGACACCGAGCGCCGTGGACGCGTTGCCCTGCGGGTCGTTGTCGAGCACCAGCACGTTGAGACCGGCCTGCGCCAGCGCCGCCGCCAGGTTGACTGTGGTCGTCGTCTTGCCGACGCCGCCCTTCTGGTTCGCGACGGTGATCACGCGCGTGCTCGCGGGGCGGGGGAACTTGCGTCCACGGAGCTCGATGCGACGGCGCGCATCCTCCTGGATCTGGGCCATCAGCGGTGTGTCCTCGTCTGCGTCCGGCAGGCTCTGCACGAGCGCCGCACGCCTCTCTTCGTCGGAGTCATGGTCGTGCTCGGCGCCCGTCCCGGGCTGTGGTCCTGCGCCGACGCCCGTGTTCGCGGCCGGCCCCCGCGGTCTGGTCGATGCGTATCGCTCGGCCGCCTCGGCGGCCTGCCGAGCAGCGCCCGCGACAAGCTGAGGGTGGTCCGTGGTGCTCTCATCGCCGCTCGCAGTGAGCTCATCGCCGCTCGCAGCCAGCTCGGTGTGGCTCGGGCCCCCCGCCGCCTGCTCCAGCCCGCTGTCGGTCCGCCCAGCGAAGGCAGCGTCCGTGCCCCGAACCGGGTGATCGATCGCCGACGATCCGGCAACTCCCACCGGCTCGTCGCTGTGATCACCGACGGTCACCTCTTGCTCCAGCCCCTCGGGCTGGCCGAGGTCGTCGCGCCGAACCGCCGGTGAGGCTCCCCCGCCCCACTCCAGGACAGAGCCCTGCTCCCAGCGCTCTGCTTCGCTGCGCGCTGGCACGTGCTCCGAGGTCCCGTTGATTTCACGTGAAACCGGTTGCTCGCCGAGCTCCGGGGTCGTCATCTCACGGGCCGGTTCCGGCATGCCCGGCCGTGTCGCATCGCCGTCCGCCGGCTCGGGCAACGGCACCGACCGTGCCCAGGCGTCGCGCTCCGGGTCGCCGCCCTCGCCCGGATCCGGCGCCACGTCGCCCGTCGGATCCGCGGGTCCCGGTGCGCGGACCGGCGCCCACATCTGGCCCCCGGGGAACCCGTGGGACGTCTGCGGTGCGACTCCCCCGGAACGCGCCGAGCTCGGGGCCCCCGCGGACCCTGGGGCGGCCGCCGGGCTGAGGGCACCGTCTTCCGTCGATCCGACAAGAGGCTCGGCAGACGCACCGTCGGCTGCACCTCGTCCGGTCGCGGTCGACGTGCTCCCGCCGGCAGCCGGCGTGGCATCCGGCCCAAGCGCCGTCACTCGGGGCTCGTACGCGTACCCGGTGCCTGTGGGTGTCACATCTGCCGTCCACACCGGCTCGTCTGCTGTGGTTCCACGCGAAACCGCTATGCCCCCGGGCGCTCCGATGGCGACTCCCGCCGGCAGTCCGGCTGTTTCACGTGAAACCGCAGGGACAGCGGAGATGGCGACCGTAGTGGTGTCGACGGAGCTCTGCCCGTCAGCACGAACGTCCGACGCTCGGTCGCTCGGGGTCGCGATCGGATCCTGGCGCCGCTTCTTCCTACCGAACACCGCGAACAACTTCCCGAACAACCCGCACCACCGTCGTCTTCTCGGCACCGTCGATCGTCGACGCGCTCACGATCTCCGCCGGCCCCCCACCGAGCTTCTTCGCCCACCGGGCCCCTGCCTCGACCTCGTCCTGCGCCCGCGCGCCCTTGAGTGCGACGAGGACGCCGTCCTTGTCGAGCAGCGGCAGCGCCCAGCGGTACAGACGGTCGAGGGGTGCGACGGCCCGTGCGGTCACGGCATCCGCGCGCAGGTCACCGTGCAGATCCTCGGCCCTCCCCCTGATGACGACGGCGTTCGCGAGACCGAGGGTCTCGACCACCTCGTTGAGCCAGTCGATGCGACGCTCCATCGGTTCGAGCAGCACCACCTCGGCGTCGGGACGCATCGCCGCGACCACCACCCCAGGAAGGCCCGCACCGGAACCGATGTCGACGATGCTCCCCGTGCTCGGTAGAAAGGGAACCACCGCTGCCGAGTTGAGCAGATGGCGTTCCCACAGGCGGGAGACCTCGCGCGGCCCGACGAGCCCGCGAAGAACGCCTTCTTCGACGAGCAGGCGATGGAATCCTTCGACGGCTTCCCAGGCCCCGCCGAAGAATTCCGGGAGGCGCACATCGCCGTCCCATGGGTCGACTGCGTCGACGTCGGTACTGGATTCGTCGCTCGACACCTCTGGCCCCTTCCCGTGCAACCCGCGATGAGTCGGGGCAACAGCTCTCGTGTGTGTCTGATGGCTCGCCTCGGCGGCTGACGCGCGGCCGTCGTGGCTCCTGCGCGGCCGGCCGCGACCACGCCCAGAGGGCGACGATCGCGTGGCGACGACGAACGGCCCCTACCGTACCGCGCAGCGCCGCCGATCGGCTGCCTGCCACTCCGATGACGACGTCGTTCGGCCACTGGTCACGGCTGCTCGTGCTGCGCGGCCCTGCGCTGATCACCGTTGCCGATCCGGGCCCGCGACCCGCCCCCACGGACCGGAGCCCCACGGTCGACGCGGGACCAACCATCCGACCGAGGGCTCCCGGCTCACAACCCACACGGCGAGGACGCCCACGCCGACGCCATGTTTCACGTGAAACCAGCACGTCCGGCATCGAGACCTGGTCGGCGGCCGTCCCGTCCAAGGGCGCGTTCTCACCGGGTGCGCGACCCGCGGGCATGCCCACGCCGATGCATGAGCATGCGCACACCACCCCCCGAGCGTGGCCGGCGCGCGCACTCGGCAACCGCGCACGCGCGCCCCTGGGAACCCTGGGGGCGCCCCTCGCGCGAGCGAGTCCCGCCCATCTGCCCGGGTGAGCGTCCTGTTTCACGTGAAACAACGACGGCCGACCCCTCGCGAGGTCGGCCGTCGTCAGAGCAGGTGCGTCGCGGAACGACGCATGACTATGCGGAGCGGATCACCACGTGCCGTGCCGGCTCGACGCCGTCCGAGTCGCTGACGAGCCCGGCGGCGGCCACGGCGTCATGCACCACCTTGCGCTCGAACGGGTTCATCGCGTCGAGCGCGACGTCGTTGCCGGACTCCTTGACGCGACCGATGGCCTCGTTCGCGATCTCGATGAGCTCCGCGCGCCGCGCAGCGCGGTAGCCCGCGATGTCGAGCATGAGCCGGCTCCGCTCGCCCGTCTTCGCCTGGACCGCGAGACGCGTCAGCTCCTGGAGAGCGTCGAGCACCTCGCCGTCACGGCCGACGAGTCGGCGGAGGGCACGCTCGGAACCGTCCTCGCCGATGATCTCGACGGCGGCGCGACCGTGGTCGACGTCGATGTCGATGTCGCCGTCGAGGTCGGCGATGTCGAGCAGCTCCTCGAGGTAGTCCGCTGCGATCTCGCCCTCCTCCTCGAGGCGCGTGGTCGTGGTGGTGCCCTCAGCGGGCGCTGGAGTGATTTCGGGTGACGTCATCGGGGCTCCTCGTGAGTCGGCTCAGTGCCGGGTGAGCGTTACTTCGTGGGCTTCTTCTTGGCCGGCGGCTTCGGCCTGCTGGCCGACGGCCCGGCCGGAGGAGCGGTCTTGGGCGAGCTGGAGGTGCCCGTCGTCTTGGGAGCCGACCCGCTGTCGGTGGACGTCGTCACCGGCTTGGCACGGTCCTTGCGCTTGGGCTGCTGGCGCTGCCCGCGCGGCTTCTCCTCGATGGCGGCCGGCTTCTCCTCCTCGATCGTGATGCCCTTCGCGGCGGCCTTCCTGGCCTTGCGCTCCTTGAAGGCGAGCTCGGCCTGCGAGCCGGGGGCCGGCATGCGACGGATCGTGTAGAACTGCTGGCCCATCGACCACAGGTTCGTGGTGGTCCAGTAGATGAGCACGCCGATCGGGAAGTTGACGCCGGAGAACGCGAAGATCAGTGGCATCGCGTACATCAGCATCTTCTGCTGCTGCGCCATCGGACCCTCGAGGGCCGACGGGGGCATGTTCTTCATCGTCAGCTGACGCTGCGTGAGGAACTGGGTCAGGCACATCGCCACGATGAGGACGACGGAGACGACCTTGGTGTTGCTGATGGCGTCTGCCTGGAGGAAGGAGCCCGAGAGCGGTGCACCGAAGATCGTGGCGTGCTCGATCTGGTCGGCGATCTGCGCCGTGAGCGGCCCGATGTGCAGCTTCGGGTTCTCTGCGTTCGGGTACACGCCCTCGGACAGCTTCGGCAGCGAGTACAGGACGCGGAACAGCGCGAAGAAGATCGGGGACTGCAGCAGGATCGGCAGGCACGAGGAGAACGGGTTGGTCCCGTGCTTCTTGTACAGCGCCATCGTCTCGCGGCTCATGGCCTCGCGGGACGCGGGGTCGGTCTTCCCCTTGTACTTCTTCTGGATGGCCTGCATCTCGGGTGCGAGCATCTGCATGCCCCGCGAGGCTCTGATCTGCTTGAAGAACAGCGGGATCAGCAGGATGCGGATGACGATCACCAGGCCGACGATCGCGAGCGTCCACGACAGCCCGCCCGCTTCCTCAAGACCCAGCCAGGTCAGGAGTTCATGGAACCGCACCATGATCCAAGCGACCACGACCATGATGGGCCATAGCAGTCCGTCGAACCACGACATGTGGCAGAGCTCCTCGGTGGGGGGTTATGACGTGGTCGAGACCACGTGCGTCAGGCGATGCCTGTGATGAGGACGAACCGGCGGGACGTCGTCGACGCCGCCGGCATTCCAGGGGTTGCATCGCAGGAGTCGGCGGGCCGCGAGCCACGTGCCGCGAACCGCGCCGTGCCGGGTCACCGCGATGACCGCGTACTGCGAGCAGGAAGGGTAGAACCGACAGCTGGGTCCCGTCATCGGTGAGATGACCAGCTGGTAGCCACGCAGCACACCGAGCAGCAGGACGCTGGGCAGCCGGGCCGCCAGGCGCGCTGCGGCAACGATCTTCTCGCGTGCCATGGGTCGATCACTCCCCCGCGCGGCGACGAGCACGCCGCTGCGCCACGTCGATCGCTGAGTCGAGGTCGGAACCGAGCTGGGCGTACTCGCGGGTCGCGGCGGGCGCCAGGGCACGCACCACGACGGCGGAGTCCGCGGGCAGGACGTCGAGCCGTTCGCGGACCAGCGCGCGCAACCGTCGCTTGACGGTGTTGCGTGTGACCGCGTTGCCCACACCCTTGGACACGACGAAACCGACCACCGGACCAGGTCCGGGGTCGGTCTTCGTCACGAGGTGGACGACCAACGACTCACGTCCCCCGCGCGCACCACGTCGCACCGCCTGCTCGAACTCCGCAGGCCGGCGCATCCGGTGCGCAGCAGGCAGCACCGCAAAGATCAGGCCGAGAGCTCCGTGCGACCCTTGCGCCGGCGGGCGGCGAGGATCGCACGGCCGGCACGAGTGCGCATGCGCAGACGGAAGCCGTGGGTCTTGGCGCGACGCCGGTTGTTCGGCTGGAAGGTGCGCTTGCTCACGAGGATCTCCAAGTACTTCGGGGCATCGGTCTCGCGCGGACTCGCACGCGACCAGGTAGGGGTGCCGAGCTCGACTGCTCCGTGTGCGACGCACAGTGTGCGTCTGGCGTCAAGGCACGCCAGCAGGAGCCATCAGGAAGGCTGGTCAACACTACGCCGCGCGACGACGAAGGGTCAAATCCGGCGGCCACCCCCGCCGGAGCGCGGAGCACCACCCTTTCCACCCGTCGGCCGTCCGCGACGCTCTCCCGCCTGCCCGATGCGCTGACGTGCTTCGACCACCGACACGCTACGGGTGCGTCGTGCGCACCGCGATTCGTCCGTCCGGCGGACTGCCCCCGGGGGCTGGGCGCCACTACAGTCGGCGCGTCGCACAAGGTTGTGGACAACGGTCCGACAGAAGGACCCGTCTGCGGTGCGGCTGCTCGTCCCGGCGCGAGGCGGGGGGCGGGCTGATCGGCGGTGATCCGTCACACACAGGTTGTGGATAACTATGTGGATGAACCGCCGGCGTGCAACACTCGACCCCGAGCCAGGACCGCACGAACGAGGGTAGAACGTGTCACCACAGGATGAGCAGCTGGCCCTTGTCTGGGCACACGCCCTCTCCGAGCTGGACAGCAGCCCCGACATGACCCCGCGTCAGCTGGCGTTCGTCAAGCTCGCCCAGCCGCTCGGGCTGGTCGACGGCACGATGCTGCTCGCAGTGGGGAACGACCTGACCAAGGAGTACCTCGAGACGCGGGTGCGCACCGAGGTCATCGAGGCGCTGTCGTCCGCGCTCGGCCGCGAGGCCCGCTTCGCGATCACAGTCGATGCCGAGCTCGCACCGGCGGACAACGCCGGTCCCGCCGTCGCCCCCCTGCGCACCACGACCCCGGACCCGTTGACGTCCAACCCCCCGGACTTCTCGCTGTCCGCGCCCTCGCAGGAGCCCGAGCCGGTGCGGATGAGCACGGCACGGCGCACCCCGCCGACCGAGCCCGCACGGCTCAACCCGAAGTACCTGTTCGAGACGTTCGTCATCGGCTCGTCCAACCGCTTCGCCCACGCCGCCGCGGTCGCGGTCGCGGAGGCTCCTGCCAAGGCCTACAACCCGCTGTTCATCTACGGCGACTCGGGCCTCGGCAAGACGCACCTGCTCCACGCGATCGGCCACTACGCGCAGAACCTCTATCCGAGCGTGCGCGTGCGCTACGTGAACTCCGAGGAGTTCACCAACGACTTCATCAACTCGATCGGTGAGGGCAAGGCGGGCGCCTTCCAGCGGCGCTACCGCGAGGTGGACGTCCTCCTCATCGACGACATCCAGTTCTTGCAGGGCAAAGAGCAGACGATGGAGGAGTTCTTCCACACCTTCAACACTCTGCACAACGCCAGCAAGCAGATCGTGCTCACCTCGGACCTGCCGCCCAAGCAGCTCAACGGTTTCGAGGACCGCATGCGGTCCCGCTTCGAGTGGGGCCTCATCACCGACGTCCAGCCGCCGGACCTCGAGACCCGCATCGCGATCCTGCGCAAGAAGGCCGGCAACGAACGGCTGCAGGCCCCGCACGACGTGCTCGAGTACATCGCGTCCAAGATCTCGAGCAACATCCGTGAGCTCGAGGGCGCCCTCATCCGCGTCACGGCCTTCGCGAGCCTCAACCGCCAGCAGGTCGACCTGTCGCTCGCGGAGATCGTCCTCAAGGACCTCATCACCGACGACCAGACCGCGGAGATCACGGCCACGGCGGTGATCGGTCAGACGGCCGCGTACTTCGGGCTGTCGATCGACGACCTCTGCGGGTCCTCCCGCTCGCGGGTGCTCGTCACGGCGCGCCAGATCGCGATGTACCTGTGCCGCGAGCTGACCGACCTGTCCCTGCCCAAGATCGGGCAGGCCTTCGGTGGTCGCGACCACACCACGGTGATGCACGCGAACCGGAAGATCCGCGAGCTCATGGCCGAGCGCCGCTCGATCTACAACCAGGTCACCGAGCTCACCAACCGGATCAAGCAGCAGAACCGGGGCTGAGGGAGCACCACCCTCCCCCCTCCCGACCGCGCCGACTGACCGCTCGGTCGGTGTTCGTCGCACCCTCGCGACGCGTCCTCTTCCTGACATCTCCTGACTTGTCGTGCCCGCCACCCTTATCCGTAGGACGAATTCACACCTGTGCACAGACCTGTGGATGACGGTGGACGGAGCCCCCAGACATGTGGACAGAACATGGCTTCCCGGTGGACAGAGAACGGCGCGTTCAGGTCCGTCCACAGATCGCGTCGTCGTCCACCGATCCGACCCACATCTCGTGCACACCCCGGCGCACGGTCTGACCTGCGACAACGACGGTCGTCCACACAGTGCACAGACCCGATGATGACGACGAGCTCTACCTAGGAGGGGAATCCACACACCGTCATGAGGGGGCCGAGGACGACCGGGGCCGCTGCGGAGGACACGACCGCAGAGCGGTACCGACGGACACCTGTCTCGCGTAGTGTTGCCCTCCGACCAGGGCTCGACGTGTGCGCCCCGGCCCGCTGAGCGGTCCGGAGAGCGACGGCACGACGCCCAGGTCACTGATCCAGGACCGAGAGGGTGGGGCATGAAGTTCCGCGTCGACCGTGACGTACTCGCCGACGCCGTCACGTGGACGGCACGCAGCCTTCCCACGCGACCGCCCGTGCCGGTCCTGGCAGGAGTCCGCATCGAGGCCGACCTGAGCGGCACGATCCAGCTCTCGAGCTTCGACTACGAGGTCTCGGCCCGTTCCGAGATCCCCGCAGACGTGAGCGAGCCGGGTGTCGTCCTCGTCTCGGGCCGTCTGCTGGCCGAGATCTCGCGTGCCCTCCCGGCCAAGCCGGTCGACGTCGTGCTCGAGGGCACCAAGGTCACCGTCACGTGCGGCGCGAGCCGGTTCACGCTGCTGACGATGCCCGTGGACGACTACCCCGCGCTCCCGGTCATGCCCGACGTCTCGGGCACCGTCGACGGCGACGAGCTGAGCCACGCCGTCGCGCAGGTGACGGTCGCCGCGAGCCGTGACGACACGTTGCCGCTGCTCACAGGCGTGCGCATGGAGATCGAGGGCGAGAAGATCACACTCCTCGCAACAGACCGCTACCGGCTCGCGCTGCGTCAGCTGACGTGGACGCCGACCTCCCCCGACCTGTCGACCACGGCACTGGTCCGGGCGCGCACGCTGTCCGACGCAGCGAAGTCGCTCGGCTCGTCCTCGACGGTGAGCGTCGCGCTGTCCACGGGCCAGGGCATCGACCTCATCGGCTTCGAGGCGAACGGCCGGCACACCACGTCGCTGCTCGTCGACGGCGACTACCCGCCGGTGCGGCGGCTGTTCCCGGACGAGACCCCGATCCACGCTGTGGTGCTCACGCAGTCGCTGTCCGACGCGGCCAAGCGTGTCGCGCTCGTGGCGGAGCGGAACACCCCGATCCGGCTGTCGTTCAGCGAGGGTCAGGTCGTGCTCGACGCCGGTCAGGGCGACGACGCGCAGGCCTCCGAGGCGCTCGAGGCGACGCTCGTGGGCGAGGACATCTCGGTCGCGTTCAACCCGCAGTTCCTGCTCGACGGGCTCGGTGCGCTGACGACGCCGTTCGTGCGGCTGTCGTTCACGCACCCGAACAAGCCGGTCGAGTTCACGGGCCAGGAGTCGCTCGAGGGCGACGACCTGCAGGAGTACCGGTACCTGCTGGTGCCGATCCGCTTCGCCAGCTGACCGTTCTCGCGGGCGCTGGCCTGCGGCAGGGCACCGACGGCGCGAGACTGTCGCCAGCGGTGCAGCTCGACGAACGAGAGGCGAAGTCATGCACATCGGCCTGGTGGGACTCGGCAAGATGGGCGCCAACATGCGCGAGCGCATCCGCGCCGCCGGCATCGAGGTGACGGGTTTCGACCCCCGGCCCGAGGTCTCGGACGTCGCGACGATCGCCGACCTCGTGGCGGTGCTGCCCGCGGGTGAGCGCATCGTGTGGGTCATGGTGCCCGCCGGTGAGGTCACGAAGGACGTGGTCACCACGCTCGCGGAGCTGCTGGCGCCCGGTGACCTGGTCATCGACGGCGGCAACTCCTACTTCGCGGACGACGCGGTGCACGGCGCCCAGCTCGCGGAGCACGGCGTGGGCTACCTGGACGTGGGCGTCTCGGGCGGCATCTGGGGTCTAGCGAACGGCTACGGCCTCATGGTGGGCGGCGCGCAGGCGGACGTCGAGCGCGCCCTGCCGATCTTCGACGCGCTGCGCCCCGAGGGTCCGCGCGACGAGGGTTTCGTGCACGCGGGCCCGATCGGTGCAGGCCACTACGCGAAGATGGTCCACAACGGGATCGAGTACGGGCTGATGCAGGCCTACGCCGAGGGCTACGAGCTGCTCGAGGCCAAGGACCTGATCACCGACGTCCCGGGCACGATGAAGGCGTGGTCCCGCGGCACCGTGGTGCGGTCGTGGCTGCTGGATCTGCTGGTCAAGGCTCTCGAGCACGACGACGACCTGTCGGAGATCGAGGACTGGGTCGACGACTCGGGCGAGGGGCGATGGACCGTCGACGAGGCGATCGAGCTCGCGGTCCCGCTGCCGGTCATCTCGGCCGCGCTGTTCGCGCGGTTCTCCTCGCGGCAGGGTGCCTCGCCGGCGATGAAGGCCGTCGCGGCGCTGCGCCAGCAGTTCGGTGGGCACGCCGTGCGCCCGGCGGGCGTCGTGGGTGGCACGGAATCCGGGCGGCCTACAGCTCCCCCTCCCCTCTCCCCTTCCTGAACAGCGCAGATGTACGTCTCTCACCTCTCACTGACCGACTTCCGCTCCTACTCCCACGTCGAGCTGCCGCTCGAGCCCGGAGTCACGGCGCTCGTGGGCCCCAACGGCCAGGGCAAGACGAACCTGGTCGAGGCGATCGGCTACGTCGCGACGCTCGGCAGCCACCGGGTGCCCTCCGACCAGGCGCTGGTCCGGGCCGGCACCGACCGGGCCGTGGTCCGCGCGAAGGTCGTGCGCGAGCGGGCGGGCAGCGCCGAGCGCACGCACCTCATCGAGATCGAGATCACCCCGGGGCGGGCCAACCGGGCGCGGGTCAACGGTGGTTCGCCCGGTAGGGCCCGTGACGTGCTGGGCCTGCTGCGCACGGTCCTGTTCGCCCCGGAGGACCTGGCGCTGGTCAAGGGTGACCCGGACGGGCGCCGCCGGTTCCTCGACGAGCTCGCGGTGCTGGTCACGCCTCGTCTCGCGGGGGTCCTGACCGACTACGACCGGGTGCTGCGGCAGCGCAGCGCCCTGCTCAAGTCCGCGGGGGCGGCGATGCGGGGCACGCGCGGTGCTGTGGACCTGCGCACCCTGGACGTGTGGGACGCGAAGCTCGCGCAGGTCGGGGCCGAGCTGATGGTCGCGCGGCGGACGATCGTCGCGGCGCTGGCCCCGCACGTCTCCCGGGCGTACGAGCAGGTCAGCGCGGGGCAGGGTGAGGCGGTGGTCACCTACAAGGCCTCGCTCGACGCCGCGATGGAGGGCGCCGACGGGCCCGGTGCCGGGATGGGCGGGATCGACGGGCCCAGCGGGTCGGCCCCGGTCCAGGTGGTCGAGGCGCAGCTGCTCGAGGCGATGGGCCGGTTGCGGACCAAGGAGATCGAGCGGGGGGTCTGCCTGGTCGGCCCGCACCGTGACGACCTGACGCTCACCCTCGGGGGGCTGCCCGCGAAGGGCTACGCGAGCCACGGCGAGTCGTGGTCGTTCGCGCTCGCGCTGCGGCTCGCGTCGTACACGCTGCTCACCCGCGGTCCTGATGCCGACACGCCGGGCGCGGGCGACGGAGCGGGTGCCGCAGCGAGCGACCTGTGGATGGCCGACTGGGGCGAGGACGGTGAACCCGTGCTGGTGCTCGACGACGTGTTCGCCGAGCTCGACGTCCGGCGCAGGGACCGGTTGGCCGAGCTCGTGGCGCCGGCACGCCAGGTGCTCATCACCGCGGCCGTCCCGGGCGACGTGCCCGAGCAGCTCGCCGGTTCGCGGGTCGACGTCATGGGAGGTGAGGCCACGCGTGTCCTCTGACGCCACGAACGCCACGAACGCCGCCGACGCCACCGCTGCGGACGACGCCCCGGACTCCCGGACGGCCGGCGCGCAGGCGGCGGTCGACGGCGTCCCCGTGGGCGAGGTCGTGGACCTGACGCCGCCCGCGCAGGTGGCCCGCGCGGCGCTCGCCCGGGCCAAGGAGGCAGCGCGTGCGAGAGGCATCCGTCCAGGTCAGCCCGCTCGTCGGACGCCGCTGGACCTCCCCCGCGGGACGCCAGGGCCGGGCGGCCGCGATCCGCAGATGATCGGGGCGACCCTGCCCGGCCTGGTGCGCAACCAGGGGTGGGTGCAGAGCCTGTCGGTCGGTGGGCTGATGGGACGCTGGCGCGAGATCGTGGGAGACGTCGCGGACCACTGCGTGCCGGAGACGTTCGAGGACGGGATCCTCACCGTGCGGGCGGACTCGACCGCGTACGCCACGAACGTGCGGCTGTACGTGTCGTCGATGATGCGCCAGATCTCCGAGGTGGTCGGTGAGGACGTGGTGCGCGAGGTGCGGGTGCTGGGTCCGGCGGGTCCGGGGTTCAAGCGCGGGCCGCGATCGGTGCCGGGCCGAGGTCCGCGCGACACCTGGGGCTGAGGTCCCGCGGGTCATGGAGGGGGTTCGGAACCGTTGTCCAGGTAGACTGTGAGGGTCATTCTTGGCGCGTCTGCGCCCAGAACTCCAGCGTCATGGGGTGATCCGCTCTCCGGGATCGCTCCGTTCGCGTGTGAGACCTTGAGGAGCACCGCAACCAGTGGCTGACCAGAGCCTGACCGACGGACCTGCGACGACCGACGGCACCCCCCCAGCATCTTCCAACGGCGGCTACGACGCCAGCGCGATCACGGTCCTCGAAGGGCTCGAGGCGGTTCGCAAGCGCCCCGGCATGTACATCGGGTCGACCGGTGAGCGTGGGCTGCACCACCTCGTCTACGAGGTCGTCGACAACTCGGTCGACGAGGCGCTGGCAGGGTACTGCGACCACATCGAGGTGACCCTGCTCGCCGACGGCGGCGTGCGGGTCGTCGACAACGGTCGTGGCATCCCGGTCGACATCGTGAAGTCCGAGGGCAAGCCGGCCGTCGAGGTCGTGCTCACCGTGCTGCACGCAGGCGGGAAGTTCGGCGGCGCGGGGTACGCGGTGTCGGGTGGTCTGCACGGCGTCGGCGTCTCGGTCGTGAACGCGCTCTCCGAGCGGCTCGCGGTCGAGGTCCGCAAGGACAACGTCTACCGCCAGGAGTACATGCGCGGCGCGCCCCAGGCCCCGCTCGCCAAGGGTGAGCTGGTCGAGGAGACGGGCACCACCGTCACGTTCTGGGCCGACGACCAGATCTTCGAGACCACGACGTACGACTTCGAGACGCTGCGCTCGCGCTTCCAGCAGATGGCCTTCCTCAACAAGGGCCTGCAGATCAGCCTCACGGACGAGCGCCCCGAGCACATCGGCACCGACGACGAGGTGGCCGAGCAGGAGGCCGCACCGCAGGCCCGCACCGTCACGTACAAGTACGACGGCGGTCTGGTCGACTACGTCCGGCACCTCAACTCGGCCAAGAAGGTCGAGCTCGTCAACCCCGAGATCATCGACTTCGAGTCGGAGGACACCGAGCGGCGCATCTCGGTCGAGATCGCGCTGCAGTGGACCACCTCCTACTCCGAGTCGGTGCACACGTACGCCAACACGATCTCGACGACCGAGGGCGGCACGCACGAAGAGGGCTTCCGGGCCGCGATGACGTCGCTGATCAACCGCTACGCGCGCGAGAAGGGCATCCTCAAGGAGAAGGACGAGAACCTCACCGGGGACGACATCCGCGAGGGTCTCACCGCTGTCATCTCGATCAAGCTCGGCGAGCCGCAGTTCGAGGGCCAGACGAAGACCAAGCTCGGGAACACCGAGGCCAAGACGTTCGTGCAGCGCGTGGTCAACGAGCAGCTGGGCGACTGGCTCGACTCGCACCCGAACGAGGCGCGCGACGTGATCCGCAAGTCGATCCAGGCCGCGGCGGCGCGCATGGCGGCCCGCAAGGCCCGCGAGGCCACCCGCCGCAAGGGGCTGCTCGAGTCGGGCGGCATGCCCGGCAAGCTCAAGGACTGCCAGTCCAACCGGGCCGAGGAGTGCGAGGTCTACATCGTCGAGGGTGACTCGGCAGGTGGCTCCGCGGTCCGTGGGCGCAACCCGCGCACCCAGGCGATCCTGCCCATCCGAGGCAAGATCCTCAACGTCGAGCGGGCCCGCCTGGACCGCGCCCTGGGCAACCAGGAGGTGCAGGCGCTGATCACGGCGTTCGGCACCGGCATCGGCGAGGACTTCGACCTCACGAAGCTGCGGTACCACAAGATCGTCATCATGGCCGATGCCGACGTCGACGGTCAGCACATCCGCACGCTGCTGCTCACGCTGCTCTTCCGGTACATGCCGGGCCTGATCAAGGGCGGCTACGTCTACCTGGCCCAGCCGCCGCTGTACCGCATCAAGTGGTCGAACGCGGCGCACGACTACGTCTACAGCGACAAGGAGCGGGACGCCGTCCTGCTCGACGGCCAGGCGCACGGCAAGCGGATCCCGAAGGACAACGCGATCCAGCGCTACAAGGGTCTCGGCGAGATGGACTACACCGAGCTCTGGGACACCACGATGGACCCCGAGCACCGCACGCTGCTCCAGGTGACGCTCGACGAGGCCGCGGCCGCCGACGAGACGTTCTCCGTGCTCATGGGCGAGGACGTGGAGTCGCGCCGCTCGTTCATCCAGCGCAACGCGAAGGACGTGCGCTTCCTCGACATCTGAGGAACGCGCACCTCCGCCCCCACGCGAGACCAAGGACTGATCTGTGACTGAGAACCACACCGACATCGAGCACGGCAACATCGAGCAGGTGGACCTGCAGCTCGAGATGCAGCGGTCCTTCCTGGACTACGCGATGTCCGTCATCGTGACGCGTGCCCTGCCCGACGTGCGCGACGGCCTCAAGCCCGTGCACCGCCGCGTGCTGTACGCGATGTACGACGGCGGCTACCGGCCCGACCGCCAGTTCTCGAAGTGCACGCGTGTGGTCGGCGACGTCATGGGCAAGTTCCACCCGCACGGCGACACGTCGATCTACGACGCGCTCGTGCGCCTGGTGCAGGACTGGTCGCTGCGGTACCCGCTCGTCTCTGGCCAGGGCAACTTCGGATCCCCCGGCGACGACCCGGCCGCAGCCCCCCGGTACACCGAGTGCCGCATGGCCCCGCTCGCCATGGAGATGGTCCGGGACATCGACGAGGACACGGTCGACTTCCAGGACAACTACGACGGCCGCACCCAGGAGCCGTCGGTGCTGCCCGCGCGGTACCCGAACCTGCTGGTCAACGGTTCGGCCGGCATCGCCGTCGGCATGGCGACGAACATCCCCTCGCACAACCTGCGTGAGGTCGCCGAGGGCGTCCAGTGGCACCTGGACCACCCCGAGGCCACCAAGGAGGAGCTCCTCGAGGCGCTGCTCACGATCATCAAGGGCCCGGACTTCCCCACGGGCGCGACGATCCTGGGCCACAAGGGCATCGAGGAGGCGTACCGCACGGGTCGCGGCTCCATCACGATGCGCGCGGTCGTCGAGGTCGAGGAGATCCAGGGCCGGATCTGCCTCGTCGTGACCGAGCTGCCGTACCAGGTGAACCCCGACACGCTGGCGCGCAAGATCGCCGACCTGGTCAAGGAGAACCGCGTCACCGGCATCGCGGACATCCGCGACGAGACGTCGGGCCGCACCGGCCAGCGCCTCGTGATCGTGCTCAAGCGCGACGCCGTCGCGAAGGTCGTGCTGAACAACCTCTACAAGCACACCCAGCTGCAGGAGACGTTCGGCGCGAACATGCTCGCGCTGGTCGACGCGGTCCCCCGCACGCTGAGCATCGACGCGTTCATCCGCCACTGGGTGACGCACCAGCTCGAGGTCGTCGTGCGCCGCACCAGCTACCGGCTGCGCAAGGCCGAGGAGCAGATGCACATCTACCGCGGCTACCTCAAGGCGCTCGACGCGCTCGACGAGGTCATCGCGCTGATCCGCCGCTCCCCCGACGCCGAGCAGGCGAGCGCCGGCCTGCAGGAGCTGCTGGGGATCGACGACGTGCAGGCCGCCGCGATCCTCGCGATGCAGCTGCGCCGGCTCGCCGCCCTCGAGCGCCAGAAGATCATCGAGGCGCACGACAAGCTCGCGGCGGAGATCACCGGCTACCGCACGATCCTGGCCGACGAGCAGCTGCAGCGCACGATCGTCAGCGAGGAGCTCGCCGAGGTCGTCGACCGCTACGGCGACGAGCGACGCACCAAGATCCTGCCGTTCAACGGCGAGGTCTCGATCGAGGACCTGATCGCCGAGGAGGAGATGGTCGTCACCATCACCCGTGGCGGCTACGTCAAGCGCACACGCTCGGACAACTACCGCGCGCAGCGCCGCGGCGGCAAGGGTGTGCGCGGCGCGCAGCTGCGCGAGGACGACATCGTCGACCACTTCTTCGTGACGACCACGCACCACTGGCTGCTGTTCTTCACGAACCTGGGCCGGGTGTACCGCGCCAAGGCGTACGAGCTGCCCGAGGGCGGCCGGGACGCCAAGGGGCAGCACGTCGCCAACCTGCTGGCCTTCCAGCCGGGCGAGCGCATCGCGCAGGTGCTCGACATCCGCGACTACGAAGCGGCCGAGTACCTGGTCCTGGCCACCAAGCGCGGCCTGGTGAAGAAGACCCGGCTCTCCGAGTACGACTCGCACCGCAGCGGCGGCGTCATCGCCATCAACCTGCGTGAGGACGACGAGGGCAACCCCGACGAGCTCGTCTCGGCGCGCATCGTCGACGCCGAGAACGACCTCATGCTCGTCTCGCGCAAGGGCCAGTCGATCCGCTTCACGGCCACCGACGAGGCGATGCGCCCGATGGGTCGCGCGACGTCGGGCGTCACCGGCATGAAGTTCCGCGAGGACGACGAGCTGCTCGCGATGGACGTCGTGCGTGAGGACGCCTACCTGTTCACGGTGACCGAGGGCGGCATCGCCAAGCGCACGGCGCTCACGACCGACAACTACCGGGTTCAGGGACGCGGTGGGCTGGGCATCAAGGTCGCGAACCTGCCCGAGGCGAACGGCGACCTGGTCGGCGCGCTGGTCGTGGACCCGGACGACGAGGTCCTCGTGATCATGGAGCGCGGCAAGATCGTGCGGTCCGCGGTGGCCGAGGTCAACGCGACCGGGCGCACCACCCAGGGCGTCATCTTCGCCAAGCCCGACAACGGTGACCGGATCATCGCAGTTGCTCGCAACATCGAACGGCACCTGGGTGAGGATGCAGGTAGCGTGGGCGACGAGAACGGGTCACCGGAGGTCCAGGAAGACGCCTCGGAGGCCCCCGCGCAGGGCGAGTCGGCGGAGCCGGCCGTCGCTGAGTCATCCGCGCTGGAGGACGAATGAGCAGCGATACCAATCCGCCGTCGATCCCGCCACGCAAGCGGCCGGTGACGCCGGCGAGCCGCCCCCCGGCGAAGGCTTCGGGCGGCGCCGGTGCGTCGGGCGGTGCCGGGAACGCGGGTCGCGGCGAGGCGTCCAAGCCGCCCCGGACGTCGGCGGCGGCCAAGCCCGCGACCGGCAAGCCCGCCGTCCCCGCTCCCGGGGTCTCCCCGCGACCTGCCGTCGACGCCGAGGTGAACGGTGCCCCCGGTGCCGCATACGCGCCCACGGCGACGCGTGAGCCCGTGGGCGCGACGGCGTCCGCCGACGGTGACCACCTCTCCGCCGCGACGGCCACGACCGGTGTGCCGCACTCGCCCGGCGAGAGCGAAGAAGAACCCCCGTCGCCGTTGCAGGTCGCGGTCGACTCCGTGACCGCGACGCTCAAGAAGGCGGCGGCCGCGACCAGCGCCGCCCTCTCGTCGGCCAAGCGCCCCCGCACCGAGGACACCACCATGAGCAGCTCACCTTCGAGCGCCGCGACGGACAACTCCGACACGGGCGCCTACGCGACGTCCGACCCGACGCCGCGCGTGACGCCCACCCGGCCCGGCCCGGGGCGTCCCACCACGATCCCCGCGCCCGGTGCACCCCGCCGCGTGCGGCTCGCGGTCTCGCGCGTCGACCCGTGGTCCGTCATGAAGCTGTCGTTCCTGCTGTCGGTCGCGATCGGCATCATGCTCGTCGTCGCGGCAGCCGTCGTCTGGCTGACCCTCGACAGCCTGCACGTGTTCTCGCAGATCGACACCCTCGTCAAGGAGGTGCTCGGCACCGAGAACCAGGTCGACTTCCTCCAGTACGTCGAGTTCGGGCGCATCATCTCCGCCGCGACCCTCGTGGCGGTGGTCGACGTGTTCCTGCTGACGGCCCTGTCGACCATCGGTGCTTTCCTCTACAACATCACCGCAGCACTCGTGGGCGGCGTGCACCTGACCCTGACCGACGAGTGAGTGACGCGCGTTTGGGCGGCACGCCTCGGCTGGGGTAGTCTCCTACGGCGCGGTCATCTCCGGATGTGCAGTGCACGGGCCTATAGCTCAGGCGGTTAGAGCGCTTCCCTGATAAGGAAGAGGTCACAGGTTCAAGTCCTGTTAGGCCCACTCCCGACAACTGCGAGGGACCCATGAAGAAGGTACTGCTCCTGCTGGCGGTTGCCGGCGCTGGGTACGTCGTGTGGCAGCGTTACGCGCAGGACCGCGAAGACCGCGACCTGTGGGCCGAGGTCACCGACACCTTCGAGTGAGCCTCGCACGGTCGGTCGGGCGGCGCTGGTCGTCCACCGCGCGGGGCCATGGCGCAATTGGTAGCGCACCTGCTTTGCAAGCAGGGGGTTAGGGGTTCGAGTCCCCTTGGCTCCACCATCAACACCGCGATGAGCTGCAAAAACGCCCTGTCCGAACGATTCGGACGGGGCGTTCGTGGTTGTCGGCGGCGACCCGGTGTGCCCTGTGCAGGTCAGCGCGAGAGCCCCGCCGCGCCGGCGCTCAGGGCGTCGACGCGACGGGGCTCTCGCGCTGTGCTGCTGTCAGCTGCTGGTGCAGGTCGTGCCGTTGAGCGTGAACGACGTCGGGCGTGCGTTGGTGCCCGTGTGGTTGGCGTTGAAGCCGATCTCGGTGCTGGCCCCCGCCGCGAGCGAGCCGTTCCACCCGGCGTTCGTCGCGGTCACCTGGGTGCCGGTCTGGGACCAGGTGGCGCTCCACCCCTGGGTCAGCTGCTGACCTGACGGGAAGCTGAAGACCAGCTTCCACGAGGTCAGCGGAGTGGTGCCCGAGTTGGTCACCCGGACCGAGCCGGTGAAGCCCGTCGACCAGTCGTTGGTCGTGTACCTGACGGTGCAGGCCGCCGCGGCGGTCGGCGTGGGCGTCGGGGTCACGCTGGGCGTGGGCGTGGGCGTCGGCGTCACGCTGGGTGTCGGCGTCACCGTGGGCGTCACGGTCGGCGTGGGCGTCGGGGTCGGGGTCACGGTGGGCGTGGGGGTGGGCGTCGGGTCGACCGTGCCCGAGGGCTCGGTCCCCCAGATGAGCTTCCCGCCGTCGTACAGCGTGATCGCCGAGGTCCGGGCCAGCGCGGTCGAGTTCAGACCCGCGAACGACGGGTCGTTCGTCGGGCTCCAGCCGCTGCCGCCGGTGACGCGGAACTGGATCTCCCGGCGGTGCGCGGACTGACCGCCCGGGTAGATGTTCTGCCCGACGCAGCTGATCTCGGCGTAGTAGAGCGTGCCGCCGGCCGAGACGGGCTTCGCGGTCTGCGGGCCGCACTCGCTGTAGTTCGCCGAGACGGTCAGGTTGGCGGCCGACTCCCCCGCGTCGAGCCGGAACCAGTAGCGCAACGTGCCGTTCTTGAGCGCTCGCGCCGGGAAGGCGGACTGGTTGCGGATCATGGCCTTGATCTCGGTGAACCCGCTGCTCGAGGCCTGGTTGAGCATCGCCTCGACGAAGATCTCGGGACCGTCGGGCTGCTCGGCCACGGGGAACGTGGCGAGCGGTGTGCCGCCGTACTCCTCGACGAGACGCGCGAGGGCGCTCGTGAAGCCGGCGTTGTAATCGGTGGCGACCTCGTTGGACACGTAGTCGCTGCGCGAGTCGGTGTAGGCGTCGTTCGGCGAGCTCGGACCTCCCACGAGCGCCCCGTACAGCACGTGTCGGGTCTTCTCGGGTGACGTCATCGAGTCGAGCCACGAGCCGTGCGCGGTGCGGTGGTGCGGGTTCTGCGGCGGGTTGGTGCCGAAGCCGATGACGTAGCTCGAGTTGCGTGGGTTGTCGCCGAGCGCGTAGTTGATCTGACGGACCCCGAAGTCGTGGTACCTGGCCTTGCGGGTCGCGTCGGTCAGCCAGTCGGAGTAGACGAGGGCGACGAAGGCCGTGTTCGCCGAGTAGCGGAGCGAGCCCCAGGTGTCGAGCACGGCCTGGCCGCCCGGCGAGTACGGCACCCGGGAGCCGTTGACGCCGACGGTCCAGTAGTCGAGCCAGCGGTTCGCGTCGTCGACGTACTTCTGCTTGCCGGTCTCCATCGCGAGCAGCGGGTAGGTCGCGTAGGTCTTGTCGTCCCAGGCCACCGTCCACTTGTACGAGTGGGTGGAGGTCTGGTTCTCGACCGAGAGCTTGTCGTACTCGGACTCCGCCTTGGCCAGGTAAGCCGCGTCGCCCGTGGCCTTGTACAGCCAGTAGGCGCCCCACACGAGCTCGTCCTGGTACCCCGACCAGGACTTGTAGTACGAAGCCGCCGCCGTCACGCAGTCGGAGTACTTCCCGCGGTACGTGTCGGCGAACGTGTAGAGCTGCTTGGCGTGCGTCAGGAGCTTGGCGGAGTACGCGGGGTCGTCGGTCTTGAACACGATCGAGGCGGTCGCCAGCGACGCGGCGGTCTCCCCCGCGACGTCGCTGCCCGGGCACGACGCGTCGACCTTGTACGACGGTCGTGCCATCGGCATCACCTCGGCCGAGCCCCACCACTTGTGGTCGGCCTCGCCGTCACCCACCTGCACGTAGAGCACGTTGGGCGACGGGTGCGCCTTGATGAAGTAGTCGTTGACCCAGCGGAGGTTGTTCTTCAGCGCAGCCATCTGGCCCGAACCCGTGTAGCCGGCCGGGCTCTCGATCGCGCCCCACGCGAGCATGGTCGACGTGAACGCCATGGGCAGCCCGAACTTCACGTGGTCGCCCGCGTCGTACCAGCCGCCGGACAGGTCGAGGCCGGCGTCGGCGCCGTCCGTCAGGGCCGAGTCGGCCCGCCACGACACGCGGTTGGTGCTCGGCAGGTCACCCGACCGCTGGGCCTCGTAGAAGAACAGCGACTTCTGCAGCGCCTCGCCGTAGTTGAAGGCCGGTGCGGCCGAGGCCGGCAGGGCGGCGACCCCGGCGGCGAGGGCGCCGGCGGCCAGGGTGAGGGCTGTCGCGCCGGCGACGAGGCCGCGGCGAGGTCGTCGGGTGGAGGACGCGGCGTCGGGCGCCGGCGAGTGGTGACGTGGCACAGAGGACTCCTTCGTGGCGCGGGAGACGCGAGGCGCGACGGTGCGCTCGCCCGGTCCGCCCAGGACCGGCCGCCTCGCGCATCGTCCAGACCGGCCGTCGCGCAGGTCAACGCCCGAAACGTTTAGGCGGCGATCGGCGACCGCTGCTGTGCCGGTGCTCCCGTGCGGACGGCCCGGCCCGATCATCGGGCCGGGCCGTCGCCGGGTCGAACGTGCGGTGCCGCCGCGTCAGGAGTCGGCGGGCTTGTCCTCAGAGCTGTTCGCGTCAGGGGCCTCGTCCAGGACCGGGGCCTCTGCCTCGGTCACGCCCGCGTCGGTCACGCCCCCGTCGGGCGTCTTCGGCACCGATCGGCGGGTCGCGGCCTTCCTGGTGGCCTCGCGAGCCTCGGCGACACGGTCCTGCAGGTCGTCGGCCGCTGCGCTCACCTTGTCGGCGGCCTTGCGGGTCGCCTCCCGGCTCTTCGCGACCGTCACACCGGCAGCCTCACCGACGGCCTCGGCGGCCCCGCCGACCGCGTCGTTGATGTCCTCGCGGGCCTCGTGCGCGCGCTCCCGCAGCGCCTCGGTGCCCGACAGCGGCTCCGACGTCGGCTCCCACGGCTCGGCCCACGGATCGGTCGTGACCCGCGTGCGGTTCCACGCCGCGAACGCGGCACCCGCGCCGGCGATCGCGGCGAGCAGCAGGAAGACCTTGCGGCCGGTGTGCTTCTTGCCGGCAGCCTTGCCCGCGGCGTCCGACACGGCTTCCGCGGCGGCGACCGACCGCTTGGCAGCCAGGTCGCTGGCCTGCTCGACCGCTACCCCTGCGCGGACCGCGGCCTCGTTCACGGCGGCCACGACGCGCGGCAGGATCTCGTCGACGAGCCTGTCGTGCGCGGTGTCGATCGCCGGGGCGGCCTTGTCCGCGGCCGCCTCGACGCGGGGGGCTGCAGCCTTCACGCCCTCCTTGTACAGGTGCTCCAGGTGCGGCCTCAGCCACTCGAGCGCGGCCTCCACCTTGGGCGCCGTCCAGTCCTTGGCCTGGGCCGCGGCGTCGATGGCCTGGGCGGCGAGCACGGTGGCGCGCTCCGCGGCCTGGCTGCTCGCGTCCGCGAGCGTCGCGCTCACGTCGGCGGCCTGGTCCTTGAGTCGATCGGTGTCAACCGAGTCCAAGCTCGGGCGACGGATGCTGAAGGTCATGTCCACTCCCCAACGGTCAACGGCATGTCGACTACTGCTGGCCCCACACTCTGCCACCAGGGGCCCCGCGCCGCAGGCCCGACATCCGGTCCAACCCGTTCGGACGTGGAACAATGTCGGCATGTTCGCGACGCTGCACACGACCGCCGGTGACATCCGGATCGAGCTCTTCCCGAACCACGCCCCCAAGACGGTGGAGAACTTCACCGGGCTGGCCACGGGGACCAAGGCGTGGAAGGACCCCAAGACGGGTGCCGAGCGCACCGACCCGCTGTACGACGGCGTGATCTTCCACCGGGTCATCCCCGGTTTCATGATCCAGGGCGGCGACCCGCTGGGGACCGGCACGGGCGGCCCGGGCTACAACTTCGACGACGAGATCCACCCCGAGCTCGGCTTCACCGAGCCCTACCTGCTCGCCATGGCCAACGCGGGCCTGCGCCGTGACCCGATCACGGGCAAGCCGGCCGGCACCAACGGCTCGCAGTTCTTCATCTCGGTCGCGCCCACCACGTGGCTGACCGGCAAGCACACCATCTTCGGCAAGGTCGTCGACGACGAGAGCCGTGCTGTCGTCGACGCGATCGCCGCGACCCCCACCCGCCCCGGCGACCGTCCCGTCGAGGACGTCGTCATCTCCTCGATCACCGTCGAGGACTGAGCTGACCTGAGCTTCCCCGCATGAGCACCGGAACCCCCCCGCCGGTCGACCTGCCGGTCTGCCCGCGGCACCCCGACCGCGTCTCGTACGTCCGCTGCCAACGCTGCGGGCGTCCGACGTGCCCGGAGTGCCAGCGGCAGGCGGCGGTGGGGATCCAGTGCGTCGACTGCGTCGCTGAGGCGGCCCGCACCCAGCGCGAACCACGGACCGCGCTGGGTGCGCCCGTCAGCACCGGGCGACCCGTCGTGACGATCACGATCATCGCTCTGTGCGTCGTGAGCTTCCTGCTCCAGCTAATCGTCGCGGGCTGGACCGGACTTTGGGTGTTCAAGCCGTTCCTCGGCGAGAGCGAGCCGTGGCGCTTCCTCACCTCGGCGTTCCTGCACTCCTCGAGCATCGTCCACATCCTGTTCAACATGGTCGCCCTGTGGATGGTCGGGCCCTACCTCGAGGCCGTGCTGGGCCGTGCGCGCTTCGCCGCGCTGTACGTGCTGAGCGCGATCGGCGGCTCGGTCGGGGTGCTGCTCCTGGCCTCACCCGACGCGCTGAGCTGGTACCAGGGCGTCGTCGGCGCCTCGGGTGCCGTGTTCGGGCTGTTCGGAGCTGTGCTCGTGGTGCTGCGCCGGCTCGGGCGGGACGCCCGCAGCATCCTGGTGATCATCGCGCTGAACATCGTGATCGGCTTCGTGGTGCCGCAGATCGCGTGGCAGGCGCACCTCGGCGGGCTCGCCGTCGGCGCGCTGCTGGGAGCGGCGTACGCCTACGCGCCGGTCGCCCACCGACGAGCCGTCGGGATCGGTGCGACGACGCTGATGGCCGTCGTGCTGATGCTGGTCACGGCGCTGCGCTACCTGGCGGTCTGAGGACGGCCCTGGCCGCCCGGTGGCGCGGAGCCCTCGGGCCCGGCCGCGCACGTCGCTTCCTGACGAACGTTTCCGGGCCGTCGAGCGGGTCCCCAGAGTTACTCACACCTGTGGAACTACAACCGTGTAGTTATCCACAGGGATGTCCACCGCTGGGGACAGACGGGCATCTGCGCAGGTCACAGCGCTGACGTTCGTCAACACCCGGTCCGGGCCTGTGTGCGACGATGTGGGCCGCCGCACACCGGCCACGTCCCGTCAGTGCCAGCGGGTCGTCAGGCCGAAGCCCGCGATGACCAGCGCGAAGCCGATCGCCAGGTTCCACTGGTCGATGCCCGGCACCGGGTACTTCGAACCGGAGATGTACGTGACGACGATCCACACGAGCCCGAGCAGCATGAGCCCGAGCATCGTCGGGACGAGCCACCGCGGGTTCGTCTTCGGACCCGAGGCCTTGGTGGGCGGCGGGACGTAAGCGGGCTTCTTCCGCGACCTGGACTCGGGCACGTCGGCAGCTCCTGTCACATGAGGGAGTGGGCCGGCCGTCTGACACCGACGCACAAGGATGTGGCCTAGCGTAGTGGCGAGACCTGCGGGAGAGGAGCACGGGTGCCGGACCACTCATCGCGTCCTGCCCGCAAGGCGGCACGCGGGACGATCTCGGTCGCCGTCGTGCTGGCCCTGTCGGGCACGTTGTTCGCCGCGAACGCCCGGCTCGCCCACCGCACCGAGGAGCGCCAGCCCCAGGACCTGGTCGACCTGGC
The DNA here is from genome assembly GCF_044392165.1 of Cellulomonas sp. P22. NCBI lineage: Bacteria > Bacillati > Actinomycetota > Actinomycetes > Micrococcales > Cellulomonadaceae > Cellulomonas > Cellulomonas sp. P22. Next base: position 2,254 of record NZ_JBISBW010000017.1, on the reverse strand, counting down.
GCGCGTCGAGGACGCCCGCGTGGAGCGGCTCCTCGAGTCCGCCTCCGCGCTGCGGGCCGACGTCGACGGGCTGCTCGAAGAGCAGACCCGGATCTCGGGCCTGCAGCTGCCGACCCCCACCGCAGCCGAGCAGGTCAGCGGCGCGAAGGTGCCCGTCACGGGCAGCGGCATCACTGTGCGGCTCGACGACGCGTCTACCCAGCCCGCGGGCGTCCAGCCCGACGACCTCGTGATCCACCAGCAGGACATCGAAGCCGTCATGCACGCGCTCTGGGCGGGTGGCGCCGAGGCGATGACCGTCATGGACCAGCGGGTCGTGATGACCACCTCGGTGCTGTGCATCGGCGCCGTCCTGTACCTGCACGGACTGCGCTTCTCGCCGCCGTACACGATCCGGGCGATCGGCGACCCGGCCAAGCTCGAGGCGGCGCTCGACCGCAGCGAGCCGCTCCGGGTGTACCAGCAGTACGTCGACGCGTACGGGCTCGGGTGGTCGGTGACCACCCAGGGGACGCTCACGCTGCCGGCCTACGAGGGACCCGGCGACCTGAGCTTCGCCTCGGTTCCCGACGGCACCGAGGTCATGCCCGGGATCGTCGCCGGCGCGCGCCACGCGACCTCGCGCTCGGCCCGCCCCTCCCCGGCCGACGACGACGCATGAGCTCGACGCAGACCGCGCAGCCGCGGCACGGCAGATCCGGACGAGCCCCCCGCACCACGAACCTGCTGGTCGGGGCCGTGGGCGTGCTCGGCGAGCTGATGATCACGCTCGGGGTGCTGATCTTCGCGTTCCTGGTCTGGCAGCTGTGGTGGACAGACGTGCAGGGCAACCGCGCGCAGGCCGAGGTCGTCAGCGGGCTCACGTGGCAGACCCCGCCGACCGTGCCCGACGGGTCGACGACGGGCCCGGTCATCGCCGCACCGCGCCGGGACGCACCGCCGGTCGACGCCGAGCCGGAGCACGCCACCACGTTCGCCACCCTGCAGGTTCCGCGCTGGGACGGCGAGCCCGAGCGCCCCGTCAGCCAGGGCGTCGAACGCTCGACCGTGCTCGACGTGCTCGGCATCGGGCACTATCCCGCGACCGCGATGCCGGGCGGGATCGGGAACTTCGCCCTCGCGGGGCACCGCACCACCTACGCCAAGCCGTTCCACCGGATCGCGGAGCTGCAGGAGGGCGACCCGATCGTCATCCGTACCGAGAGCACCTGGTACGTGTACCGCGTCACGTCGACGTCGATCGTCAGCCCGAGCGACGTCGACGTGATCGCGCCCGTGCCCGGCGACCCCACGGCCGAGCCCACCGAGCGGTTGATCACCCTCACGTCGTGCCACCCGATGTTCTCCGCGCGCGAGCGGATCATCGTGCACGGCACCCTCGACTACTGGGCTCCCGTCGCGGACGGCATCCCGGCCGAGCTCGCCGGAGGCGCATGATGTACGGGTGGTTGTGGCGTCACCTTCCCGGTCCGCGCCCGGTGCGCGCCGTGATCCTCGCGCTGGCCGCCGCGGCCGTGCTCGTGGTGTGTTTCCTGTGGGTGTTCCCGGCCGTCGCGCCGTACATGCCCTTCAACGACACGACAGTGGGGGAGTGACGTGACCCGGATCCTGGTGGTCGACAACTACGACTCGTTCGTCTACACGATCGTCGGCTACCTGAACCAGCTCGGTGCCGAGACGGTCGTGGTCCGCAACGACGCCGTCCCGCCCGTGGACGAGCGCGGCGACTTCGACGGCGTGCTCATCTCGCCCGGGCCCGGCACGCCCTCAGAGGCCGGTGCGAGCATGCAGGTCATCCGCGACTGCGCCGCGTCGGGCACCCCGATGCTGGGCGTGTGCCTGGGCCACCAGGCCCTCGGTGAGGTCTTCGGGGGCACGGTCACGCACGCGCCCGAGCTCATGCACGGCAAGACGAGCCGCGTCGAGCACGCGGGCGCCGGCGTGCTCGCAGGGCTGCCGTCGCCGTTCACAGCGACCCGCTACCACTCGCTCGCGGTCGTCGCCGGCACCGTCGGCGACGAGCTCGAGGTGACCGCCACGGTGCCCTCCGCGCACGGTCCGATCATCATGGGCCTGCAGCACCGGACCCTTCCGCTGCACGGCGTGCAGTTCCACCCGGAGTCGGTGCTCACCGAGGGCGGCCACCGCCTGCTGGCCAACTGGCTCGAGCTGTGCGGCGCCCCCGACGCCGTCACCCGCTCAGCCGGCCTCCACCCCCTCGTCCGCACCTGACCCACCCACCCCCCTTTCCGCG
>NZ_JBISBW010000016.1:0-58886 GCF_044392165.1 Cellulomonas sp. P22 | reverse complement strand
CCCCCCCCCCCCCCCCCCCCCCCCCCCCCCCCCCCCCCCCCCCCCCCCCCCCCCCCCCCCCCCCCCCCCCCCCCCCCCCCCCCCCCCCCCCCCCCCCCCCCCCCCAAGGCTCTATCTGGGCGATGGGGAGGGGCTTCGGGTGCGGAGGAGGTGGCGGAGGCGGGGGGTGATGGTGGTGGGGTCGGAGAGGTCCTGCCAGGTGATCCGGAGGAGGGTCCAGCCGGCTTCGACCAGGGCGTCGTGACGGCGCTTCTCGGCGAAGAGCACCTCGGCGGCACCGCCCGACGGCGCGTGGCGCGTGTACTTCACGAAGCCGTCGAACTCGACGCCTGCGCGGAGCTCGGGCCAGGCGAGGTCGAGACGGAACACCCCCAGATGGGTCATGACTTCGTGCTGGAGCACCGGGGCGGCGAACCCGTCGGTCAGCAGGGCGTGGCGGGTCAAGGTCTCACCGGGTGACTCGGCGCGGGCGTCGGCGAGCTCGACGACCCGGCGGGCGCGGCGGATGTTCCGGCTGCCGGGGGTCGCGTCGAGCATCGCCGTCAGGGCCCGCGGGTCGGCGCCCAGCCGCAGCGCGGAGTCGGCGACGACCAGGCCGCGACGTTCGGGCAGCAGGCGTGCGCAGTCGAGCAGCGTCCGCTCGAGGCTCGTGACCGGCAGGTCGGCGACCTCCGCCCGGTGCGTCGGCGGGAGGTCGGGGGTCCAGTGCCGACGCAGCCACGGGTCCTCCGCCCTGCGGACGCGCGGGTTCGTGAGCTGGGTCAGATGAACCGCGTCCTGCGGCTGCCAGACATCGCAGCCCCAGAGAAGCGCGGCCGTCTCGTGACTGAACCAGGACGGTGTGGTGATCGCGGCGCGCACGGCCGCGGCGCGCTGCAGGACCCGCTGCTCGCGGGCGAGCGCCTGGCCTGCATGGTCCTCGGGATCCGCTGCGACCGGCTGGGCGTACAGGCCGCGACGGACCCGCTCGAGCTCGCCGCCGTCAGGTCGTCGGGCGTCGCGCGCCAGGTCCCGTGCACGCCACACGGTCGGGATGTCCATCCCCGCAGGCTGCCCCACCGCAACCTGCCCCGACGCCCCCACGCATCACCTGTGGACAACCCCATCCGCCGAGATAGAGCCGTTCCGCTCAGATAGAGCCGTCTACGGCACTACCTCAGCGCGACGGCTCTATCTCGGCGAAAACACGGGGTCAGGGGGTGGGGGTGGGGGTGGGGGTGGGGGCCTGGTTGTTGTTGTTGGGGGTGGAGCCCTTGGAGACCTTGACGGTGACCGTGGAGCCGGCGGGGACCTGCTGGCCCGAGAGGGGCTCGACCGAGACGACGGTGCCCTTGGGCTTGTCGCTCTCGACGTCGGGGGCACGCTGCGGGACCAGGCCGGCGCCCTTGATGCGTTCCGCGGCCTGCTCATACGTTAGGTCAACGAGGTTGGCCGGGACCGTCGAGAGTTGGGGCGCGCGCGCGATGGCGACCTCGAGCCGCACCACGCTGCCCTGCTTGACGAGCGACTCGGTCGGGCTCTGGCTGAGGACCGTGCCTGGGGCCTCGTCTGACTGCACTTCGTTGATCCTGGGGGTCAGGCCGAGCTCGTCGAGCTTCTCTAGCGCCTCGTCCTGCGTGACCTTGGTCAGGTCGGGGAGCTCGACCAGGCCGGTCGAGATGAACAGCTCGACCGCGGACCCGGCCGGCACCGACTCGTTCGCGGTCGGGTTCGTCCTGATGATCTTCTCGGCAGGCTGCGCCGGCTCGTTCACCGGTGTCACGTTGCCCACCGTGAGCCCGATCGCAGCGAGGGCCGCGCGCGCCTCGTCCTGCGTCTTGCCGGTCAGGTCGGGCAGCGTGACGGTGTCCGCGCCGGTCGAGACCCACACCGAGACCTCGGAACCCTCGTTGACGGACGTGCCGCCCGCGGGGTCGGTCCGGGTCGTGTGGCCCTCGGCGATCGTGTCGCTCGCCTCCTGCTTCTGGATCGGGTCGAGTCCGAGCTTCGTGAGCTCGTCCACCACCTCGGCGACCGGGCGGTCGACCAGGTCGGTCGGCAGGGGGACCTGCTTCGGGCCCTTCTCACCCTGGCTGAGGAGGAGCGCCATGATGCCGATGACCGCGACCGCGGCGACGCCGATGAGCGTCCACAGCAGCCAGCGCTTCTTCGGCTCGTCCTCGTGGGACGCGTCGGGCGCGCCGCCACCGGGCTGCTGCTGGAGCCCGGTGCCACCGGGACCCGTCGGGCCCCACGGGGGGGCGCCCGCACCCGGACCCTGCATGACCTGCGTGGTGCCGGGCGTCGCACCCATCACCTGCGTCGCGTCGGCCGCAGCCGCGCCAGCCATGAAGGTGCCGACGGCGGGAGCGGTGACGTGCCCGCCGCGCACGGCAGCCTCGAGGTCGGACCGGAACTCGGCTGCCGTCGAGTAGCGCGAGTCGCGCTCCTTGGCGAGGGCCTTGAGCGTGATGCGGTCGAGCGACTCGGGCACGTCGGACGCGACCGAGCTCGGCACCGGGGGAGCCTCACGCACGTGCTGGTACGCGACAGCCACAGGCGAGTCGCCCATGAACGGCGGCCGGCCGGTGAGCAGCTCGAACAGCAGGCAGCCGGTCGAGTACAGGTCGGAGCGGGTGTCGACCGTCTCGCCGCGGGCCTGCTCGGGGGAGAGGTACTGCGCCGTGCCGATCACGGCCTGCGTCTGCGTCATGGTCGCGGCCGAGTCGGCCACCGCGCGCGCGATGCCGAAGTCCATGACCTTGACGGCGCCCGTGGGCGTGAGCATGACGTTCGCGGGCTTGATGTCGCGGTGCACGATGCCCGCGTGGTGCGAGTACTCGAGCGCCGAGAGGACGCCCGCGGTGATCTCCGCGGCCTCCTCGATCGGCACCGCGTGGCCGTCGCGCAGGATGTCGCGGACGGTGTGGCCCTCGACGTACTCCATGACGATGAACGGCACGTGCGCCACGACGCCCGACGGCTCGGTGACGACGTCCTCGCCCGTGTCGTAGACGGCGACGATCGCGGGGTGGTTGAGCGACGCGGCGGCCTGGGCCTCGCGACGGAAACGCGCCTGGAAGGACGGATCACGGGCCAGGTCGGAGCGCAGCACCTTGATGGCCACGGTGCGACCGAGCCGGGTGTCGTGCCCGATGTGCACCTCGGCCATGCCGCCGCGCCCGATGAGCTCGCCGACCTCGTACCGTCCGGCGAGGATCCGGGATCCGTCGTCCATCACTAGACGTCCTTCGCTGTCGTTCGAGTGCCGACCACGGTGGCGGTCGGCACATGCTGGGTGATCATGCCATCGACCGGGCCCGCGGAAGGGTATCCGCCGGTCCTGGTCGTCAGGGATCCGACGTGGAGCGGACCTTCGATCGTGGCGGTGACCTGCTGGTCGACCGTGGAGATCCCCTCGGCGCGCGTGAGCCTATCGGCCACCACCGCGCCCAGGACCGCGACGATCAGCAGCAGGATCGCCACGAGCGGCCACGTCAGCCGCCCGATGCGGATGCCGCCCGTCGGGAGCGTGCGGCGCGGACCCTTCGGCGCGGCACGGTGCGAACCCGTGGGTCGGCGGGCGTCGGTGCCGTCGCGCAGCTCGCGGCGCGGCGGGTAGGACGGCGGGGGCGGTTCCTCGCGCGAGGTGCGGGTGGTGTTGCGCGGACGCTCGGCCACCTCGACCTGACGTTCGGCGGCCTTCACGGGCTCGGGGGCACGGCGCTGCACCGGCTCGGGCACCACGAGCGAGACCCCGGTGGGTGGGGTCTGCTCGACCATCGCGTCGAGGGTGCGGGCGAGCGCGGCGGCGGAGCGCGGCCGGTCGGCGGGGTCCTTCGACAGCAGCCGCATGACGATCTCGGCGAGCCGCGTGTCGACCGCCGCGGGCAGCGGCGGCACGGGGGAGTTGACGTGCGCGACGGCGATGTCGACGGCGGTCGGACCCGTGAAGGGCCGGTTCCCCGCGAGCGACTCGTACGCGACGATGCCGAGGGAGTACAGGTCGGACGCGGGTGTCGCTGGCTTGCCGACGGCCTGCTCGGGGGACAGGTACTGCGCGGTGCCCATGACCATGCCGGTCGCGGTCATCGGCACCTGGTTGGTGGCGAGCGAGACGCCGAAGTCGGTGATCTTCACGCGCCCGGCCCGGCCGAGCAGGATGTTGCCGGGCTTGACGTCGCGGTGCACCACCCCGGCCACGTGCGCGGCGTGCAGGGCCCGCGACGTCTGCGCGAGGATCCGCAGCAGCCGCTGCGTGGGCAGCACGGGCTCACGCTCGAGCAGGTCGCTCATGGGTTCACCGAGCACGAGCTCCATGACGAGGAACGCCGAGCCGTCCTGCTCGCCGTAGTCGTACAGCTGGGCGATGTTCTGGTGCGAGAGCGAGGCCGAGTTGCGGGCCTCGGTGCGGAACCGCTTGATGAAGCCCGGGTCGCCCGCGAACTCCTCGCGCAGCACCTTGACGGCGACGTCCCGTGCGAGGGCGTCGTCGTGGCCGACCCACACCTCGCCCATGCCGCCCACCGCGATCTCGCGGACCAGGCGGTAGCGCTCGCCGAGCATCGTCCCCGTGGCGGGTCTCATCGGTTCAGCACCGCCTGCATGACGGCCTTCGCGATGGGCGCGGCGATCTTGCCGCCCGTGGCCTCGCTGCCGACGCTGCCACCGTGCTCGACGATGACCGCGACGGCGACCTGCGGGTCGTTGGCCGGCGCGAAGCCCGTGAACCAGGCGTGCGGTGCGGCCTCGGCCGTCGTCTCGGCGGTGCCCGTCTTGCCGGCGACCTGCACGCCCGAGATCTGCGCGGCCTTGCCCGTGCCGTTCTCGACGACCGAGATCATCATGTCCCGCAGCGTCGAGGCGGTGGACGTGGAGACGGCCGTCGAGAGCACCGACGGCTTGGTCTCGGAGATCACGTCGAGGTCGGCCGTGCGGATGGTCTGCACCGTGTACGGGGTCATGAGCTTGCCGCCGTTGGCGATCGCCGCCGAGACCATGGCCATCTGCATCGGGGTGGCGCGCACGTCCTGCTGGCCGATCGCCGACTTGGCGAGCTTCGCCGCGTCGAGGTCGTCGGACCCGGGGAAGAAGCTCTTCGTGACCGGCATCGGGATCGTCAGGGACGGGTCGTCGAAGCCGAACTTGTCGGCCTGCTCGCGCAGCGCGTCGTCACCCAGGTCGATGCCGAGCTGCGCGAACGCCGTGTTGCAGGAGATGCGCAGGGCGTCGGTGAGCGTCGTCTGGCCGCCCGAGCCGCACGACTCGCCGCCGTAGTTCTTCAGGGTGGTCGACGTCCCGGGCAGGGTGAGCACGTCGGGCGCGGTGAGCACGCTGTCGGCCGTGTACTGCCCGCTCTCGAGCGCCGCCGCGGTCGTGACCAGCTTGAACGTCGACCCCGGCGGGTACGTCTTGCCGTTGATGGCCTTGTTCTCGAGCGGGTCGTTCGGGGCGGCCAGGAGCTCCTGGTAGGCCGCGTTCGCCTCGGTCGAGCTGTGCGTCGCCAGCAGGTTCGGGTCGAAGCCCGGCTTCGAGACGAGCGCGAGGATCGCCCCCGTCTTCGGGTCGATCGCGACGACCGCGCCGACCTGGTCGCCCAGCCCGTCCCACGCGGCCTGCTGCGCGGCGGGGTTGATCGTCAGCTCGACCGAGGACCCCTGCGGCTGCTTGCCCGTGATGAGGTCCTGCAGGCGCGAGAGGAACAGCGAGTCGGACGTGCCCGTGAGCACGTCGTTCTCGTAGCGCTCGATCTCGGTGCGGCCGTTGGCGATCGAGTAGAAGCCCGTGACCGACGAGTAGAGGGCGCCCGGATCGTAGATGCGCTGGTACCCGAACGCGTCGTCGACGGGTTCCGACCAGGCGACCGGGGTGCCCGCCACGATGATCGGCCCACGCGGGTTGCCGAACTCGCGGTACAGGGTGCGCACGTTGCGGGTGTCGTTGTTGAGCGCGTCCGCCTGCACGAACTGCACCCAGGTGGTGCCGACCATGAGCACGAGGAACATCGACACGACGACCAGTGCCAGGCGCCGCAGGGGGGTGTTCACGAGTCGTCACCTCGCCTCTCGTCGATCCGTTCGGTCGGGTGGTCGTCGGTCGCGCCGACCTCGGTGCCCTCGCCGCGACGGGAGGCCGTCGACGGGCGGGCCGGGGCCGAACCCGAGCCACCGCCGACGACGGTCGGCGCGGGCGAACCGTGCGGCGGGGTCGGCAGCAACGGGCCCTGCACCACGCCCGCGGGCCGGCGCGCGTCGTCCGAGATGCGCAGCAGCAGCGCGGCGATGATCCAGTTCGCGAGCAGCGACGAGCCGCCGTACGCGAGGAACGGTGTGGTCAGGCCGGTCAGCGGGATGATGCGGGTGATCCCGCCCACCACCACGAAGCACTGGAACGCGACGACGAACGCGAGGCCGCCCGCGAGCAGCTTGCCGAAGCCGTCACGCACGCCGATCGCTGTGCGCAGCCCCCGCTCGGTGAAGACCAGGTAGATCATGAGGATCGCGAGCAGGCCCGTCAGGCCCAGCTCCTCGCCGAGGGACGCGACGATGAAGTCCGACTCGGCGTACGGGACGAGCTGCGGGCGGCCCGATCCCCAGCCGGCGCCGAACAGCCCACCGCTCGCCAGGCCGAACAGCCCGCGCACGAGCTGGCCCGAGCCGCCCGGGTCCTGCTGGAACACGTCGTTGTCGAGGGCGTGCAGCCACACGTCGAAACGTGCCCCGACGTGCGGGAACGTCGTCGCGACGACCCCCGCACCACCCACGAACAGGACCAGGCCGATGATGACCCAGCTCAGGCGCTCGGTCGCGATGTACAGCATCGCGACGAACAGCCCGAAGAACAGCAGCGACGTGCCCAGGTCCCGCTCGAGCACGAGGACGGCGAGCGACGCGGCCCACACCACGACGATGGGGCCCAGGTCGCGGATGCGCGGCAGCTGCAGGCCCAGCACCTTGGGGCCCGCCAGGGCCAGGGTGTCGCGGTTCGTGACCAGGTACCCCGCGAAGAAGATGGCCAGCGCGATCTTCGCGAGCTCGGCGGGCTGCAGCGAGAACGGCCCGATGCGCATCCAGATGCTCGCGCCGTTGATCTCCGCGCCCAGGCCCGGCACCAGGGGGAGCACGATGAGCACCAGACCGACGATCATCGCGGTGTACGTGTAGCGCCGCAGGGTCCGGTGGTCGCGCAGCAGCACGATCACCGCGCACGCCAGCACCACGGCCACGGCTGTCCACGCGAGTTGGCGGGTCGCGAACGGCGAGTAGTTCTCGCGCGCCGCGCGGGCCAGGTCGATGCGGTAGATCATCGCCAGGCCGATGCCGTTGAGCGCGACCGCCGCCGGCATGATCACCGGGTCCGCGTAGGGCGCCCGCCAGCGCAGCACCGCGTGCAGCCCGAGCCCGATCACCGTCATGCCGGCGCCGTACCCCACCACGTCCGCGGGCAGCTCACCCGTGACGCCGATCCCCACGAGCGCGTAGGCGGCGATCCCGAGGACGAGGGCGAGGGCGAGCAGGCCGAGCTCGATCCCTCTGCCCGGCCGGACGCGGTGCGGCTGGACGGTGGCCATCAGCCGGTCGCCGCCGGGGCTGTCAGCGCGTCGTCCTGGAGCATCCGGACCCGGTCGCGGGCGTCGTCGAGCGACTCGGCGGGGATGGTCTGGTCGAGGCGGGTGCGGACGTAGGCGGGCAGGTCGTCGACGTGCGCGTCGGAGCGCTCGACGACGGTGGACAGCGTGATCGGGCCGATGGTCTGCGGGATGCCGCGGTAGATCGTCACCACGTCGTTCGAGATCCCGACGTAGTACTGCGTCTGGGTCCACCGGTAGCCGAGGTACCCGGCGCCGGCGAGCAGGCCCACGACCAGCACCGTGACCAGGGTGCCGACCACGCGGCGGCGACGGCGGGCGCGCGGGTCCACCGGGTCGTCGAGCTCGTCCAGGTCGTCGACGCCGAGCGCTGCGGCACCGCCGGCGGGGGCCGTCCCGTCCTGCCCCGCATGGGAGTCGGTCCGGGCGGCCGCCGCCGCGGCTGCCGCCTGCTTGCTGAGGGTCGCGGCGCGGGCCGCGGGGCCGTCCGCCGCGGAGGTCGGACGGTGCCGGGTCGAGGCGGCCGACCCGACCACGCTCGCGGCGGTCGACGGGCCCGTGCCGTCGGGCACGTCGTCGAGCTCGACCACGTCCGCGACGATCACCGTCACGTTGTCGCCGCCGCCGGCCCGCAGCGCGAGCTGCACCAGGCGGTCCGCGCACGCGTCGACGTCGGTCAGGGTGCGCATCGTCTCGGCGATCGTCTCGGCGCTGACGAAGCCCGACAGCCCGTCCGAGCAGAGCAGCCAGCGGTCGCCCGGGCGCGCCTCACGGACCGACAGGTCGGGGGCGACGTCCGGCTCGAAGTCACCCAGCACGCGCATCACGACCGATCGCTGCGGGTGGTGCTCGGCCTCCTCGGCCGTGATCTTGCCGGTGTTGACGAGGTGCTGCACGAACGTGTGATCCGTGGTGACCTGCGACAACGCGCCGTCCCGCAGCAGGTAGCCGCGCGAGTCGCCCAGGTGCACCATCGCGAGCTTGTTGCCGGCCCGCAGGATCGCGGTGACGGTGGTGCCCATGCCGCTCAGGTCCGGTTCGGCGTGCGAGCGGGCCACGATCTCGTCGCGCGCCGCCTCGAGGGCCCGCTCGAGCTCGTCGAGCGCGTCGTCGGGCCCGTGCGACTCGCCGTCGAGCGGGGCGAGGGCCGCGATCGCGACCGAGGACGCGACGTCACCGCCCGCGTGGCCACCCATCCCGTCCGCGACCACGAGCAGGTGCGGACCCGCGTACGCGGAGTCCTGGTTGTTGGAACGGACCAGCCCGATGTCGGACCTGGCCGCGTAACGCAGCGCGATGGACACGGGGGGCTACCTCTGCAGCTCGAGCACGCTCTGGCCCACGCGCACCTGCATACCGGGCTGCACGGGTGTCGGACGGTCGACTCGCTGGTCACCGAGGAAGGTGCCGTTGGTCGACCCCAGGTCCTCGACCCACCACTGGTCGGCCTGGGGAAAGATGCGGGCGTGGCGCGACGACGAGTAGTCGTCGTCCAGCACGAGGGTGCACGACGGCGCTCGGCCGATGAGCACGGCCGACGTGCCGAGCGGCAGCGTCGTGCCGCGCAGCGGACCCTCGGTCACGACCAGCCGGGTGGGTGACGTCGAGCCCCGCGGCGCCCGGGCGCCCGACGGCGGCACGCTGCGCGCGGCGTCACCACCGGCCCCCGCGGTCGCGGCCCGCGGGCTGCGCCCCCGACGGTCGACGATCTTGGTCCCGTACAGGTCGCGGCGGAGCACGCCGATGGCCGAGAGCACGAAGACCCACAGCAGGGCCAGGTACCCCAGTCGCAGCAGCGTGACCGTCAGCTCACTCATGCGGACCGATCACTCGTCCTGCTCGTCGGAGGTCTCGCCCGTCCAGAACATGATCCGGGTCCGACCGATCGTCAGGGTGTTCCCGTCCAGCAGCGTCGCCGCCGGGACCTGGTGACCCTCCACGAACAGGCCGTTCGTCGACCCCAGGTCGCTCGCCACCACGCCGTCAGGCGTGACCCTGATCTCCAGGTGACGCCGCGAGACGCCCGGGTCGTCGACGATGATGTCCGCCTCCGAGCCGCGCCCGATGACGGTCACGGGGCCCGTCAGCAGGTAACGCTGCCCGTCGATGTCCACCAGCGGGTGCCGCGGGCTCGGCGCCGACGACGACGTCGCCGGGGCCACCGCGCCGCGCACCGTCGCGCTGCGCACCCGGAACCGACCCGTCTCCAGGTCCTCGTGCTCGAGGAACGTCACCGTCACCGGACCCACGAACGCGTACCGCTGGCCCGACGCGTGCTCCGTGACGTTCGCCGCGAGCTCGTCCGCCAGCGCCTCCGCACCCCACGCCTCGACCTGCTCGTGGTCCACCGGTGACAGCTCGATCGTGAACTCGTTCGGCACCACCGTGCGGTCCCGGTCCACCACCGCGGCCCGGTCGTCCACCTCACGCCGCAGCGCGCTCGCGAGCTCGACGGGCTTGACCTCGGAGCGGAACGCCTTGGCGAAGGCGTTGTTCACCACACGCTCCACGGAGTGCTCGAACTTGTCGAGGATGCCCACGCCTCCACCTCCTTCACGGTGCTCGTCTGCTGGTCGTCGGGCTTGATCGTATCCACGGACTGTACGGACAGCCTTGGTTCAGGCAGCACAGCATGTCCGAGTCGTCGGGCAGATCCCGTACGTGCACGGTGCACGTGCCGTGGAGGTGGTGCGCGCACCCGCTGCCGGGCCGCGCGGACGCCGACACCACCGGCCCGCGGGGGACCAGGATCGCGTGCGAACCTGAGTGCCGACACGTGTTAATGTTCTCAGCGCGCGCGAGTGGCGGAACGGCAGACGCGCTGGCTTCAGGTGCCAGTGTCCGAAAGGGCGTGGGGGTTCAAATCCCCCCTCGCGCACAGTGGCTTGTTCGTCTAGGACAGGCAGAGCAGTTCAGGTAACCCCTGGTCGGAGTGACTCCGGCCGGGGGTTTCCTGTTTGTGGGCCTGACCTGCGGTTGTACTAGCACACTGGCGTGCTCAGGTGCTGACGTGTGGGTCGGATGGCGCTTGCGGGCGCATGTCGATGAGCCCGTTGACCGTGGTGGTCAGCGGGCTGTGCTGGTGGTGCTGTTCAGTTCGTGCGGGTGGTGCCCCCGCCGCTGGTCAGGTCTAGCCGGGCTGGTCGGGCGGAGTATCCGCGGTGGTGTCGCGGTTGGCTGCGGCAGCGTCGGACTCCGCCGGGACGGGGATGTTGATCGCGTCGCGGTGGTGCCTGGCGACGAGCGGGTAGCGGCGTCGGGGTCCGGTACGCCGAGGGATGTCGCCGGTGGTGACGCGCACGTGCAGCGCCTGCTTGCGTGGCGAGGCGGTGCGGCGGGCGTGGATGGCGGAGAAGTCCGGGTCGGTCGTGTCGCCGATGGCGACGTGCGGGTACCGCCTGCGGGATCTTGACAGTCGGGGCCGGGGCAGTGGTCTGTGGCATGGCCGCCGGGGCCCTGTCCGGTGCCGTGAGCAACCTGTGGGCTTCCAAGGTTTCAGCACACCACGAAGTTCTCCGCGAAGTTCCTGGCCCTCGACGCCGGCCTTGGCTTCGCCTCGGGCGCCGCAGGCGCAGTCGTCGGTAGGGGACTCGCGGCTCTAGCACCCAAGCTGAGCGGCGGAGCACCAGCCCTGACAGGGCAACTACGCGCCAAGGTCATCGGCGCGGCGACGGGTGGTGCCAAAGTCGCCGGCGCCGCAACGGGTGGTGCCAAGGCAGCGAGTTCTACTGCGGCGTCCGCTAATGTTGCGGTAAACGCCGGTCTCACGGCTATCGAGGCATCGCCCCGGGTCGCGCCTTGGGCAGGGAACTCGCTCAGTCGTCTGTCCACAGAGGGCGAGACGATGTATCGCGTCTGGGGTGGCGGTGCGGATCAGGCCGGTTCGTGGCTGACCGCCATCAGGCCGGTTTCGTCGGCTGCCGCGCAAGAGGGCCTTGCACTCCCGGCCGAGAACGCGGCGACTTACGTCTCGCGGGTGACCCTCCCGCAAGGCGTTCGCATGCAGGTGGGCACGGCCGCACCAGCCTTCGGTCAGTCGGGCGGTTGGGCGCAAGCCCAGCTTCTGGAACGCATCCCGCTCTCCAGCTTCGGGAAGGGGGGACTCCTCCCATGAGCACCCGTGTCTTCTATTCCGTCAGCGACGGGATCCTCACGGTCTCTCTGGACGATGCGTCGGACGTGTGGGCGGGCCTGCCGGACGGAATGCGCGTTCTCGATCTGCGTATCGCTTCGGATGGTCGTTCAGCCCTTGCGCTGCTCGACCCACCAGCTGGCGGGGGCCGAGTCAGGAACCTCGTGCGAATCACGTCGGCCGCCGAAGTGGCCTGGCGAGGCGAACTCCCGCAGGCTGGCGCGACGGACGCGTTCGTGAGCCTGGACACCGACATCGACGGGGTTGTGCTCGCATCCACGTGGACTGGATACCGCGTCCGACTTGATCCTGCGACGGGGCGCTTGCTCAGCCAGGAGTTCACGAGGTGATCGGCGCGCTGGCTCAGTCTGCCCACCTGAACCGCCCATGGCGCTGGACCGGCGCACTCCTTGCTGCCGTGTTCGCACTCCTGTGGGGGTCACGCGGAGGCAAGCATCCTTGATTACATGAGCACGAACGGAATCCGGCCGCTGACAGTCGGTGCTGGCAGGTCAATCTGTCCTGCGTGTGCCTCACTGCTCGACCGCGCCGGTGTCATTCCCGCGACTGCGCTGAAGGTGCCTCAGTGACCGCGCGTCTCGCCACCGTGGCGCCGGACTTAGTGGAGGTCCTTGGGCGGAAGTCTCCGGCGCAGCTGCGGGCCATCGCGGTGCAGGCCAGCGCGTGGATCGTTGAGGAGGTCGGTCTGGTCGATCCCAGGCTTGATGCGGCCTTCGCCGCCTTGCGGGAGATGAGAGTGGGGCGTTCGCCCGAGCGAGATGCGCTGAAGTTGCTCGTGGACGAGCTCGACGAGCGCGCGTGGGATGTTCAGGACGAGGTTGATGCGGGAAGGGCCCGGCAGGAGGAGTACCTAGTTGCCTTCTCGCTCGCTCGAGCGGCTTCGGCAGTCTGGTTCGCCTTGGACGGTGACACCCTGCAATCCGCCCTGGAAGCCGTCTACGAGGCTCAGGCCGCTACAGGTGATCTCGCCGGCCGAGACCTGCTCGTCTGAGTCTTCGGCGCGTTCGGCTCCGCGGGCGCGACGCAGGAAGTCCGCGAGCTCTCGGTTCAGGTCGGCCATGACGACATCGTGCCGCGCGGGGCGTCCGGCTGCCTGGCCCTGCGCGTCCTACCCACCGGCAACCCAGGCGGGACCGGGCCGGACATGACGCCCCGCGGGCCCTGCTGTCGCCCAAGACTCGAGGAGCACGTACGGGCACCGCGTGCCCGCACCGACAGCCTCAGGAGGGCTCCATGTCCCGCACCCCCACCACCTGGTTCGTCACCGGCACGTCGCGCGGCCTGGGCCTCGCCCTCGTCCGGCACCTGCTGGACCGCGGCGACCGGGTCGCCGCCACCACCCGCTCGACCGACCGGCTGCTGACCGCGCTCGGCGGCGCCGGGACCGATCAGCTGCTGCCGCTCGAGGTCGACCTGACCGACGGTGGCTCCGTCCGCGCCGCCGTCGGGGCGGCCACCGAGCGGTTCGGCGGTATCGACGTCGTGGTGAACAACGCCGGCTACGGCTATCTCGGCGCGGTCGAGGAGACGAGCGACGCCGACGTGCGGCGGATGCTCGACGTCCAGGTCAACGGCACCTGGAACGTGCTGCGCGCCGTCCTGCCCGGCATGCGCACCGCCCGCTCGGGGCACGTCATCACGGTGTCCTCGATCCTGGGCCTGGTGTCGTTCCCCGGCTGGGGGCTGTACTGCGCGGCCAAGTACGCCGTGGAGGGGCTGACCGAGTCCCTGGCCGGCGAGGTCGCCGAGCACGGGATCCGAGTCACCATCGTCGAGCCCGGGTACTTCGACACGAGTTTCCTCACGGCAGACTCCCTGGAGGTCACCACGGGCGCCGGCGACGCCTACCCAGGCATCCGCGCCATGATCGAGGCGCACCGCGCGATGCCCGGCACGCAGCTCGGCGACCCGGCCAAGGCCGCCGCGGCGATCGCCGCCGTGCACGATCGCGGCCAGGGCCCCCTGCGCCAGCAGCTCGGCTCGGACTCCTCGGCCATGGCAGGTGACAAGGCCGCCGCCCTGGCAGCCGACGTCGCGGCGGGCCGGGACCTGGCCCACTCGACCGACCGGGACCGCTGACACCACCGACGCGTGCACGAGGGCGAGTGCCGCTATCCCTGTGGCGCTCGCCCTCCATGGGCGCCCCAACGCTCGCGGCGAAGGTGTCTGACGACGACCCGATGGTCAGCAAGCAGCGAGCCCACCGCCGCCTTGTTGCTGTGCGAGCGCCACCGCCGAGGGCACGATCGAGGACCTGTCGCGCCCGCTCGCCAGGCCCGATGAACCAGCGGTGCCGGACTGCTGGCGATCGCCGTGGTGCCGTGAAGTAGAGCGCCCCCGAAGTCGTCTCGCTCGTGCGATCGTGGCCCAACGTCGTGCTGTCACGCCGACGGGCCGGCGCGCGATAAGAGGGGTATGAACTCGCCACCACCGTCCGACGACGAGGTCCTCTTCCGGCTGCCGCTGCACCCCGACGGCATGGGGCTGCTGTTCCAGCGCCACGCGGGTGCCGTCTACCAGTTCCTGGCCCGACGCGTCGGAACGCAAGTCGCGGAGGACCTTCTCGCCGAGGTGTTCGTCGCCGCCGTCGCGGCCCGCGTCCGGGTCCGCCCGCACGAGTCTGGCTCTGCTCTTCCATGGTTGTACGGCATCGCGCGCAACGTCGCCGCCACGCACTTGCGACGACGGCCCCGACCTGACGGCTGGCCGCCGGACGACGACATCGACTGGGCCGCGGTCGACGAGCGTGTCGACGCCGCAGGTCGCCGGAACGAGTTGCGGCAGGTGCTCGCCGAGCTGACGTCCGACGAACGGGACGTCCTGCTGCTCGTCGCATGGGACGGCTTGTCGCCGTCCGAGTCCGCCGCCGTCCTCGGCATCACAGCCGAAGCCGCGCGTGCGCGACTCTCCCGGGCGCGCCGTCGCGCGCAGTCCGTGCTGGACACCCTCGTCGTGGAACCAAGGAGCTGATCATGGACCTCACCACTCTGCTGCAGGAGACCGCACCCGGGCCCACCTTCCTGTCCGACGACGCTCGAGCGCGGGCAGCCGACCTAGTCGACTCCGAGGTGCTCGCCGCATCTCAGCGCGTGCACGTCGTCCGCCGAGCCAAGCGCCGCCGTCGTGCCGCGCTGGCCTCCTTCGTCTCCGTAGCCGCCGCTGCTGCGTTCGTCATCGCGCCCACCGTCGACCTTGGCGGCGGACGCCCCGACAGCGCGCAGGCTGCGGCCATGCTCGTGTCTGCGGCCGCGGCGGCGGGCGACCAAGCCGGCGGGTGGCCCGATGCCGCCTACTGGCACGTCGTCTCCGCACAGGAGTACGACGGCGTGGCGTACCCGCGCGAGATGTGGCAGGGCCGGGCGGCCGATGGTGCGCTCCAGGACACGGCCTTGTACAACGAGGCAGCTGAACTGAGCGGGCCAGACGGTGTCTACACCGCGGGCCTCGGCCCGGCGCTGTTCGCCGGATACTTCGACTGGGCAGGCCTCTACGCGCTGCCAACCGAACCGACCGAGCTCGAGCGAGTTCTCCGCGAGACAGGCGAAGGCCACGGACCTGATCCGGATAGCCAGCTGTGGTCGGACATCGGCGAACTGCAGCGCGAGACTCCCGCGCCGCCGGCCCTGCGCTCTGCGCTCTGGACGGTCGCGTCGCGAATCCCGGGCGTCGTCCTAGTCGGCGACGCCACGGACTCCACAGGGCGGGTGGGCACCGCCGTCGAGCGGGACGCGACCGCAGACAACTGGTACCGCGAGCGCTACATCATCGACCCCGCGACCGGGGACCTGCTGGAGGAGGTGTCCTATGACCAGCACGGCAAGGTCATCTACCGGATGACGATCCTGTCGCAGGGACCGACCGAGACGGCTCCGGCGATCGACCCGCCTGTCTGCGGTCCGGGGTCGGTACCCGAGCACAGCTGCTGAACGCGATCGACAGTAGCCGCCTCACGAGGCGAGCCGGGGAGATGGGCTCGTCGAGCAACGGCGAGAGAGGGGGGACCCCGGCCGGCTTTCCCCGGCCGAGGTTCCCCCACGCTTCTCGACTTCGAGAACCGACGCCCGTCCGACGATCAACCGGGGCTCCTTGTTGTGCTGCTGGCCTGGAGGTTTGTCAGCTCGGGCGCTCCACGACCCCGCAGTTCGAGACCTGGAACCGAGTGGCGACGTCCCAGAAGCGCTGGGAGACCACAAGCACCGAGCCGGAGTTCAACCAGGCGTCATCGCCGCCGCCCTCGCGGCCGGTCACCGTCATGAGCGACCACGTGCCGATCTGTGTGTCGGGGCGCAGGCCGGCGAACTGCTCGGATGCCACGGCCGGCACCGGCGCGAACGACACCCCACGCACGCCCGGCTTCTTCCAGTGCCGCGCCAAGCCTGGCCGTCACGGCAAACAGCGGATAGGTCTCGATCACGTCGTCGCCGAGCCACCCGTCGAACTCGAGGGACACGTTCGAGAGCCGAGGGGGCCTCACCGATGTGTCCCACACCGTCTCCGGGCCTGCGTGCCCGGGGACCTCCGGTTCCAGCTCGTACACGCTCATGCCACTCCCTGCGGATCTGTGACAGGTGAACATCAGAGTTCACCCGGTTCGGGATGCCCCGCAGTCTCGAACGAGGTGATCTGCGAGCGGGCCACCCGCCCGGGTGCTCTATTAGGACGACGTGCTCGACGCGTGGTGCACCCACATCTTGCCGTGCAGCCGCGGGTGGACGCCGAGGTCGTCGTACCTGGCGTAGCCGGTGATGGGCGGGCGCTCCGCTAGCCTGCGTCTCGCGCAGATCCCACTCGAACGCCCGCAGCCTCGGCCCCCGCGCACCCAGAGGCACGAGCACCCACCGACGGGTGAGGAGGTGACGGTTGATCGTGGCTCTTGAGAACGCTCAGGTGGTGCTGCGCGAGGCTGCCGCCGAGGATCACAGTGCCGTGGCAGAGATATGCCGGGCGAACCGCCGTGCTGTGTGGGGTCCGCAGGCGCTCGTTTCGAAGGTCGACCGTCTGGCCGTCGTGGCGACCGTCGACGGTGAGGTCGTGGGCGTGGCGAAGACGCACCTGTTCGAGGAGCCGGACGGCGACGCACCGGCGGGCCACTACCTCTGCGGCATCGAGGTCGCTCCGCAGTGGCGGCGCCATGGGCTGGGGTCGCGGCTGACGCGATCCCGTCTCGAGTGGATCTGGGAGCGGAGCGACCGCGCCTTCTTCTTCACCAACGAGCACAACAGCGCGTCGATCGGGCTGCACCGAGGGTTCGGGTTCACCCCGATCTCCATCGGCCCGACGGTCCGAGGGGTGTCTGCCGACGACGGCCTCGCGGACCTGATCCTCTACGAGGCCGTCCGACCTGCTCTGGCTAGCTCGGCGCAGTCCGGGAGATGACGGCGAATGTCGGTCCGGTCGGGTCGAACGGGGCGCCGGTGATGTCACCGAACAGCTCCGGCTCGGTCAGACCCGCAGCGACGAGTTCCGCCGTGACCTCGGCCGGTGTCAGGCAGTGCAGCCAGTTGCAGAACTGCCGGACCTCGGTGCCGGTGTCGATCGTGTAGCGGTCGAGCACCAGCCGGAGCTCGGGGTACGTCCACGTCTCGTGGGTCCCGACGTAGGGCGATGGCGCCCAGAACCCGCCCATCAGGTCGTGTTCGCGGACGACGCCCGGGTGTTCGTGGTCGAAGCGCGGAGCTGCGGTCACGTCCATCACGACTGCGCCCCCTTCATTCAGCGCCGCCCGGGTTCTGCGCAGCAGACCTGCTCGCTGGTCGGGGCTGAGCACGCAGAAGTCCTCGTAGACGAAGATCGCGGCGTCGTACCCGTGGCCCAGGTCGTCCTGCAGGTAGTCGGCCCGCCGGAACTCGGCGGGAAGCCCCTCAGCGTCTGCGACCGAGCGCGCATGGGCGATCGACCGGCGGGACACGTCGAGACCCGTGACCGCGATGCCCTGGCGGGCGAGGCGGCAGGCGTACAGCCCGGGGCCGCACCCCAGGTCGAGCACCCGGCTCCCCGGGTGCAGGTCGAGCACGTCGACGAGCCACGCCACCGAGCGGTCGATGACGGCGTGCGGACGGGAGGCCGGGACTGCGTCGGGGTCGAGGTGCAGGGCGAGCATCTGGGCGGAGATGTGCGGGTCGTCCCAGAAGGCGGGCGTGGTGAAGACGCTGAACGGTTCGGGCCGGGACAGGGGTGAGGACGGCATGGGGCTCCTGGTGTGCGAGGGCGTGCGGAGGCGCCGCGCGCGTGTGGCGCGCAGGGTGCCGGTGACATCACCGAACAGCTTCGGCTCCGCCAGGCCGGCAGCGAGCCGCACGGCGACCGGGTGAAAAGGGCCGCTCGATAGTCCGCACTGTCTGGTTGGCGCCGCGTTGTCCGCCGGTGGGCTGCGGCCCCTTGCGGGTGTCACGACTACCTTGGGCCAACGTGGTCGAGCCCTGAGGAGGGCATGTGCGCAGCCCTGTCGTCGCCCTGGCCGTCACCGACCAGTACGTGCACGCGGACGATGACACGCCGGCCGTCGTGTCCGCGCCGGCCGCACACCGGTTCACGCGCGCGCTTCTCGTCGACCTGGTGGTCGGAGCAGGGCGGCCCTGTGCGACGCGCTAGCTCCGTGCCTGACTCGCTCCTGAGGGCGGTGGGCGACCAGCTCTCCGGTCCTCTGATCGTGCAGCTCGGACCGGACATCGACGCCACCACCGAGGCGCTGCTCACTGCGCGCGGCGTGGAGACGACACGCAGCTCGTCGTCCGCCCTCGTCACCGTGACGGGCGATGCCGCAGCCGTCCCGGCGGGGACACGATGGGTGCACACGCCCTCCATGGGCGTCGATCGGCTCCTGGCTCCGGGATGGGACAGCACGCGCCTGCTCACCAGGACCGTGGGGGACATGCCGAGGCGTATCGCGTCGTACACCTCCGCGGTGCTCATGGCAGAACGCTGGCAGCTCGCCCGGTACGTACGGGACCAGGCGGGGGGCCGCTGGGCACCCGCCATGGACCCGGCTCCGCTGGCGCCCGAGCGCTGCCTCGTGATCGGCGTAGGGGAGGTCGGCCAGGCGATCGCTCACCGCCTCGTGCGGGAGGGGCACGACGTGACCGGGACGAGCCTGTCCGGACGCCCGGTGCAGGGCGTCCCGACGGTCGTGCCGTTCGCCGATCTGCCGAAGCACCTCGACGTCTCGGTGCTCGTGATCGCACTGCCCTCGACATCCTCCACCGAGGCGATCATCGACGACTCGTTCATCGGGAGGCTCGTCGGCGCCCATCTGGTCAACGTGGGACGCGGAGCCACGGTGGACGCCGATGCGGTGCTCCGTGGCCTCGACACCGGTCATCTACGGCACGCGACGCTCGATGTCCTGTCGCAGGAACCGCCGCCGCATGCGTCACCGCTGTGGTCCCACCCGCGCGTCGTGATCACGCCGCACATCGCAGGCCGGACCGCGCCCCTGGACACGGTCACGAGCCTGATGGGTGCTTGGGTCGCCTTGCGCGATGGCAACCGGCCCTCGACGCTCGTCGACCCCGTCCTCGGATACTGAGATGAAGGCACCGTGCTGATCCTCCGTGAGCTACCCGTCGAGCAGTGCGCGGAGGTCGTCGCCTGGGTGACGGATCCGCTCGTCCAGTTCTGGTGGACCGCGAACACCTTCGACTCGCCTGTGCGGTCCCACGATCTGGCCGGTCACGTCACGGCAGCGGAGGCGAAGGGCGGGCGTGCCTGTCTCGGGGCGTACGAGGACGGGACCGAGCTCGTCGCCTACCTGGAGATCGGTTCGATCGACGAGGCCAACCGGTCGGGACGCCTCGAGCGCATGATCGTCGCACCCGCAGCACGGGGTCGCGGCGTGGGCCGCACGGTGGTCAGGGCCGCGCAGGACAGGTTCTTCCAGGACGGCCACATGCATCGGCTGGAGCTCGTCGTCGCCTCGGACAACGTGGCGGCTCAACGCTGCTATCGGGCTGCCGCCTTCACGGCCGAGGGTGTGCTGCGCGAGTCCCGCCTCGACGGGACCCGGTGGCGGTCGGTCGACGTCATGGGAATCTTGCGCGCGGAGTGGGAGCGTGCGCGGTGAACGAGGCCGTGACGTGGTTGACGACGATCGTGTCCACCGTCGCCGCCGTCGTGGGTGTCGTGCTCGCGTGGCCCGCGTTCGCTGACTGGCGTCGGGACCGGACCGCAACGGCAGTGGCCGCAGCGCCCACGCCCGACGTGAGCGTGCTCGAGTCGATCCGCGAACGGCGCGTGATCCGGGTGGGCTGCATACCGTTCCCGCCGCTCATGAGCTGCTCCCCGGGAACTGGGTCGGCCGACGGCCTGTACGCGCTCGTGCTCGAAGACGTGGCGGCACGGCTCGGGTTCGCGGTCGAGTACGTCCCGCTCCGGAACGACACGGCCATGGACCGCCTCCTGGACGGGAAGGTCGACCTCGTCGCCTGCCTCCTGGAAACGCCGGAGCGCGTGAAGCTCGCGTCGTTCACCTCGCGGATCCACCAGATGGCCATCTGCGGCGTGGTCCGGCGCGACTCGACCCGGATCTCGTCGCAGACCGACCTGCGGAAGCCGGACGTGCGCGCCGTCGTCGCCGAGGGTGAGATCGGTGCAGAAGTCGCCCGCAGGCACTTCGGGATGTCGACTGACAACGGCCGCCTGCACGAGATCGTGACGAGCGACGTCTCCTCGATCTTCGGCCAGGTGTTGTCCCGGCACGCCGACGTCGCGATCACCGACGGACTGACCTGCCTCGACTACCTCGACGCGAACCCGGACATGTCCGAGCTGCTCATGATCCGCTTCACCGAGGAGCCGTTGTGGCTCGTGCCGTGCGGACTCATGATCCGCCAGGGGCAGGACGACCTCGCGGCGCTGCTCGAGGACGAGGTGCGCCGGTCGCTGTCCGACCCCCGGATCGAGGCCGCGAACGCTGCCATCACGACACGCTCACGGAATGTCATCCGCGAGATGTGACGTCGACCGCGACGTGGCCGACCGGAACTTCTGACATGGAGTCGCCGGCACGTGTCCGCCAGATCGCCGAGGCGGTGAGCGCGACGGCCCGATCAGGGTCGCGGGTGAGGTCGGCGAGCACGCGTGTGGCACCGGCGCCGGGCAGTTCGGCCAGCGCCTGCGCCACGCGCAACCGCACCGCAGCGTCCGCGGCATGGGTGGCGAGCGCGCCGACGAGGGCGTCGAGCACCCGCGATGCCTCCTCGGCCCGGTGCCGGGCCACGGCTCCGAGCGCTTCGGACGCCTCGACGTCCTTCGATCCTGTCATCACCATGTCGACGAGGATCGGTACGGCGGCGGGTTCGCCGCGCCCGCCCAGGGTGAGGGCGGCGTGCCCGCGAACCATCGCATCCGGGTCCTCGAGCGCACGCGCGAGCGCCGCCGTCACCTCGTCGCCCGGGGTGCGGGCGAGGGCGAAGACCGCACGGCGACGCACCGCGACGTCGTCGGATGCCAGACCGGCGACCACCACCGCCATCCCCTCGCCGCCCGCGCGGGCGAGGGCCCACCGCAGCGCCCCGGCGACGTTCTCGTCCGACTCGGTGAGCATCGCCTCGGCGAGCACCTGGGCGGGAGCCGGCTCGGCGTCGGCCGATGCCAGCGCCGTCTGCTGCCGGCGTGCGGGGTTGGGCGAGGCGAGGCCGTGCAGGAGCTCGACGATGCGACGGACGTCGTCCCACACGGCGGGTCCTGAGGAGTCGACCGCGCGCAGTCGGTCGAGGAGCTCCTGCTCGCGCTGCAGACGATCCCGCGAGCGTCGGACGAGATCGGCGACCAGCGCGGTCGGGGTGAACTCGGGGTCGTCGAGCGCGCGCCCGATCTGCCGCAACGACAGCCCGAGCGACCGCAGGCACTCGACGTGGAAGATCCGCCGCAGGTCGTCGGGCGAGTATTCGCGGTAGCCACCCACCGTCCGACCCGTCGGGCAGACCAGCCCGAGCGCGTCGTAGTGCCGCAGCATGCGGGCGCTGACCCCCGAGTCGCGTGCCGCCTCACCGATGAGCATGCGTCAGCCCGTCCGGTCGGGGCCGAGCGCGACGACCCGCCTCGCCTGGTCGACCGCGAGGTCGAAGCTCGCATCGGGGTCGTCGAGCAGGTTCTCGGTCGCGCGCGCGTGGGCGCGGACGTCGGGGTCCGGGTGCGTCAGCGCCGCCTCGACGACGGGGCGGGCAGCGTCTCCGAGGTCGACGAGGGCGCGGCTGAGGCTGAGCCGCACGTCGCGGTCGCCGCGACCCAGCTGCGCCACGAGGTCGGCCGCGAGAGCCTCCTCCGAGCCAGCGGGCACGAGCACGACGGCGGCGCGCCAGGCGGTCCGGGCGACCTCGTTGTCGGGGTCGTGGAGCAAGGACCGTGTCACGGACGGCCACGCGCTCGTGTCCCCGATCTTGGAGAGCGTGTGCAGCGACTGGCTCCTCGCCTGCGGCCGGTCGGACCCGAGCTGGGCGCGCAGCACCGGCACCGTGAGCTCGGCGGGCAGCCGGGTGAGCGCCCACGTGAGCATCTCGCGCACGGAGAAGTCCGGCTCGATCGCGCTGCGTTCCACGAGCACCCCGACAAGGCCCGCGTCGGGATACGTCCCTGCGGCCAGTGCCGCCCTCAGCCGGGCCGACGCGTCGCCGGCCGCCAGCGCCTCGATCAGCTGCGTGCTCATCGCGATCACCTCCTGCAGCCCAGCCAAGACCTTGTCACAGTGGCAAGGTCAAGGCCGTGCGGGCGCCGCCCACCATGTCGCCGAGTACCGCGGGGCGAACCCGAGGGCGTAGTAGAACTGCTGGTCCGACCCGACCAGGGCGCTCTGTGCGCCACGTGCCGCGCAGCGGGTCATCGCCTCGAGCACCGCAGCCCGGGCGCAGCCGCGGCGGCGGTGGTCGGGGTCGGCGCACACCGGTTCGACGTGGGCTGTCCGGTCGCCGTCGCGGTACCAGGCACCGCAGTACGCGGCATAGCTGCCGTCGTCCGCCTCGACCACGATCGACAGCGCCCGGTCGCCCGACGGCGCGGAGATCGAATGTTCACGCCACACGAGCCCCTCCGCGGTCACCGTGTGCTCGCCGGGGTGGTGGAATCCCCGGTGCATCAGGCGGTCGAGCTGCTCGAGGTCCACCCCGTCGGCCAGGCTCGAGATCCGATACCCGGCGGGCACCTCGTAGCGCAGGTCACCGGCAAGGTCGAGCACCGCCAACCGGTCATCGGCCTGGGTGGCGACGAGTCCACGGTCACGGGCCAGGTGCTGCAGCTCGGCGTCGGTGTCGTCGATCAGGACCCGGACGCCCTGCGGACCCCGCAGCCGGTCGAGGGCGTGGTCGAGCATCGCGGGGAGCAGCCGACGATGGCCCGGGTCGACGAGCAGGAACGCGTCGCCGAGCCGGTCCTCGTAGGTCGCGACCCCGACGACCTCGCCGTCGTCCTCCCAGACCCCGATCCGGTGCAGCGAGGACCTGTCCAGGCACGGCAGCGCGAACGCCCACTCCCACCTGACCCAGCCGAAGTGCGGCGCCGAGGTGCTGTCCTGGCTGATCCGGCGCAGCAGGTCGCGCACGGCCGTGAAGTCGCCGTCGTGGTCACTGCCCCGGTATGCGCGTCCGGTCGCCATCGCCCACCTCTCAGGGTCGGGCCGAGGCTAGTGCTGTACGCCCTCGTCAGCGACAGATTTCGGCTGGACTCAGTGCTCGAACCGGTGGGCGCCGACCACGCGGAGCAGCTGGAGCTTCTCCCAGCCCTCCGTGCGCTGCGGGGCGGTCAGGACGAGCAGTGCCTGGGTCTGGTCTTCGGTGAACAGGGCTTGGCAGTCGAGCTCGAGAGGCCCGAGCTCGGGGTGCAGGAGGGTCTTGTGGTCCTCGAAGCGGCGTGCCACCTCGTGCATGGCCCACAGCTCGGTGAACTCCGAGCTCGCGCGCTGGAGCGCCGTCACGAGGGTCCCAGCCGGCGACCGGGGCCCGGAACGTCCGTACGCCACCCGGAGCGAGGCGACAAGGGCGCGCCCCTGTCGGGCGTGATCGTCCTCGGGGTAGATCCGGCGGGCCTCCGGCTCGGTGAACCACCGGTAGATGTCACTGCGAGCCAGGCCCGAGCGCGCGGACGGGTCACCGAAGAGCGCCACCGCCATCTGGTTCGCGGCGAGGGGCTCGCACAGCTCGGAGAGGATCATCGCGGGGCTGTCCTCGAGCTGGTCGAGGACCCGGAGCAGCGCGGGCGCCACGTGCGACGTCGCACTGGTGCGGTCGGGCGCCGAATGACCGGCCATCCGGTACAGGTAGTCCCGCCCGTCCTCGGTCAGGCGCAGCGTGCGGGCCAGGGCACTGAGCATCTGCGTGCTGGGTTGGGGCCCGCGCCCCTGCTCGAGGCGCGCGTAGTAGTCGGGTGACATGCCGGTCAGCGCAGCCACCTCCTCGCGGCGCAGGCCGGGGGCCCGCCGACGAGCGCCGGCCGTCAGGCCGACATCACCCGGTTGCAGCTCTTCACGGCGCGCGCGCAGAAAGGTGGCGAGCTCACGGCGGTCCATGACGCCATCATCCGACGTGCACGCCCGCGCAACCAGGCACTGGCGATCCCTGGATCACCAGGTCTCTTACGGTCCCGGCGCAGCGAACCCACAGTGGCCGCATGAACATCTCCGGAAACACCGTCTTCATCCCCGGCGCCACCAGCGGCATCGGTCTCGCGCTCGCCCTGCGCCTGCAGGCCCAGGGCAACACCGTCGTCATCGGCGGGCGGCGCACCGAGCTGCTCGAGCGCATCGCCACCGAGAACCCCGGGATCGGCACGGTGCAGATCGACACCACCGACCCCGCCAGCGTCCTCTCGGCATCGGCCACCGTCATCGCCGACCACCCCGACCTCAACGTGCTCGTCGCGATGGCCGGCATCATGCGCATCGAAGACTGGCACACGCCCGCAGGCTTCCTCGCCGACGCGGAGGAGGTCGTCACGACCAACCTGCTCGGCCCCATCCGGCTGATCGCCGCGTTCACGGAGCACCTGCAGAGCCGACCCGACTCGACCATCCTCACCGTCTCGAGCGGCCTCGCGCACGCCCCGCTGCGTGTGACCCCGACCTACAACGCCACCAAGGCGGCCATCCACATGCTGAGCGAGTCGATCCGGCTGCAGCTGGCCGACACGACCGTCAAGGTGCTCGAGCTCGTCCCGCCCTCGGTGCGCACCGACCTGCTCCCGGGACAGGCCCAGAGCGGGTTCGCGATGCCCCTCGACGACTTCGCCGACGAGGTCGTCGCCCTCATCGCCGCCGAGCCCGACGCCCCCGAGATCCTCGTCGAGAACGTGAAGTTCCTGCGCTTCGGGGCGGTGCGTGGCGACTACCACGAGGTCGTCGCGGCCCTGAACGGCGCCGACCCCCATGCAGCCGCCTGACGCGGTCGAACCTGCACGTCCTCGGTCCACGCTGCGCCGCCCGTCCCGCTGCCGGGTGTCTCCCGGTGAGCGGGCGGGCGAACGACCTGCACGGCGCGTGAACCTTCCGCCAACGGCGCGGCAACTCTCGTTACATCGGTGTCCAACGTCCCAGGCACGCCTCTAGCTTCGTCTCGGCCGAGCTCCTCGGAGCGCCCGACCCACGAAGAGACGTGTCATGTCTGCGACTGTTCTGCACTCCCCGCCCGGGCTGCTCCCGCCCGGGCACCTCACTCCCGCGGCGACCCCGCCCGCGGCGGTCATGACCGCATCATCGCGCCCGTCGCGCCAGACCAGCCGGCGCCGGAGGCGTGACCTGGTGGCCTTCGCGGTGCTGGCCGGGCCCAACGTCGTGCTGATCCTGCTGTTCGTGTACCGGCCGCTGCTCGAGAGCTTCTACCTGTCGACGATGCAGTGGAACCTCGGTTCGCCGGTGGCCCGGTTCGTCGGGCTGGGCAACTACCGCGAGTGGTTCACCGACCCGGGCACGGGGCAGGTGGTGACCACCACGGCTGTGTTCACGATCGCCACGGTGGGCGGGTCGCTGGTGCTGGGGCTCGGGCTGGCGCTGCTGCTGAACCGGAGGATGGTCGGTCGCGGTCTGGCGAGGACGGTGGCCTTCGCGCCGTACGTGCTCTCCGGCTTCGCCGTGGGGATCCTCTGGCTGTTCATGTTCGACCCGCGCTACGGGCTCGTCGGCGCGCTGCTGCGCATGGTGGGCCTGTCCTCCCCGCAGTGGTACACGGCCGAGCCGTGGCCGATGGTCATGATCACCGTGGTCTACCTGTGGAAGCACGTCGGGTACGTCGCGCTCATCTACCTGGCGGGACTGCAGGCGATCCCGCAGGACCTGCGGGACGCGGCGGCGCTCGACGGTGCCTCGCCGACGCGGACGCTGCGCTCGGTGGTGATCCCGCTGCTCACCCCGACCACGTTCTTCTTGCTCGTGACGATGATGCTCAGCTCGCTGCAGTCCTTCGACGTCATCAAGGCCATGACGCAGGGCGGCCCGCTCGGCAGCACCACGACGCTGATGTACCAGATCTACCAGGAGGGGTTCGTCAACGGCCGGGCCGGGTACGCGTCGGCCGGGGCGACGATCCTGTTCCTCGTCCTGCTCGCCGTCACCGCGGTCCAGATGCGCTACGTCGAGCGGAAGGTGCACTACGCATGACCGCCCTCGCTCCCCGACCGGTCGCAGAAGACGTCGTCGTGCGACCCACGCCGCCGGGCCGGCGCGCCTCGGGCCCCTGGCTGCTCGACGCCGGTGGCTACCTGACGATGATCGCCGCCGCGGTGGTGCTCGGCGCCCCGCTGCTGTGGATGGTGCTCGCCAGCCTCAAGACGCCCGAAGAGCTCTACCGCGTGCCGTTGCAGTGGATGCCCGGGTCGGTCGACCTGGCGAACTACGCGCAGGCCGCCCAGACGATCCCGTTGGGCCGGCTGCTGATCAACAGCATCGGCCTGACGATCGTCGGCGCCGGGCTCAAGGTGCTCCTCGGCCTGTGCTGCGCGTACGCGCTGGTCTTCCTCGACGTCCCGTTCCGCCGAGCCGTGTTCCTGCTGGTGCTGGCGACGCTGATGATCCCGCCGCAGATCACGATCATCCCCAACTACACGTTCGTCGCGAGCCTGGGCTGGCTCAACACCTACCAGGGGATCCTCGTGCCGGGCCTGGCCAGCGCGTTCGGGACCTTCCTGTTCCGGCAGCACTTCCTGACGCTGCCCGCGTCCGTGCTGGAGGCCGCCCAGCTCGACGGGGCCGGGCACCTCCGGCGGCTGTGGCAGCTGGTGATCCCGATGTCCACACCCACCCTGGCGGCCGTCGGACTGGTGTCCGTGGTCACCGAGTGGAACGACTACCTGTGGCCGTTCCTCGTGGTCGACGACGCGCAGAAGATGACGCTGCCCGTCGGCCTGACGCTGCTGCAGAACATCGACGGGATGAGCAACTGGGGCGTGCTGCTGGCGGCCACCGTCGTGGTGACGCTGCCCGTCCTGGTGCTCTTCCTCGTCCTGCAGCGGCGGCTCGTGGCCGGCCTCACCGCGGGCGCCGTCACCGGCTGACCCCTCCCACGTCCGGGCTGCGACCGCAGCACCGTGCGAGCTCCCTACCCTAGGAGAATCCTGTGTCCGAACCCCTCGCGAGCCGGCGTCGTCGGCCTGCTCTCATCCTCGGTGCCCTGGCAGCAGTCGGCGCCCTGACGCTGACCGCAGCCTGCTCCACGCCGACCGTGGGCGCCGAGGCGAAGCCGGCCGGCGCGACCTCGACCCCCGGGGTCGACTGGTCCAGCGTGACCCCCGCCTCCGAGATCACCTGGTGGAGCAACCACCCCGGGTCGTCGCAGAAGGTCGAGGAGGAGCTCATCCGCCGGTTCGAGGCGGAGAACCCCGACATCAAGGTCAAGCTCGTCACCGCGGGCGCCAACTACGACGAGGTGGCGCAGCGCTTCCAGGCCGCCTCGCAGACCGACGAGCTGCCTGACCTGGTGATCTCCTCCGACGTGTGGTGGTTCCGATACCACCTGAACGACCAGATCATGGCGCTCGACGACGTGTTCGAGCACCTCGACGCCGACACGGCCGACTTCGTGCCGACGCTGTACGGCGACTACGAGTACGACGGCTCCCACTGGGCTGCGCCGTACGCGCGCTCCACCCCGCTCTTCTACTACAACAAGGCCATGTGGGCGGCCGCCGGGCTCCCGGACCGCGGCCCGAAGACGTGGGCCGAGCTCGAGGAGTGGAGCCCAGCGCTGCGCGGGCAGATCCCCGCGGACAGCGCGCCGCTGGGGATGCAGACCGGCACCTCGTGGGCCGCGTGGTGGTTCGAGAACATGATCTGGGGTCACGGCGGCCAGTACTCCGACAGCTGGGACACGACCCTGACCTCGCCGGAGGCTCTCGAGGCCGGGGAGTTCCTGCGCGACCTGTTCCACGGGAGCAAGGTCGCCACCGTCTCGACGGACTCCAACGCCGACTTCGCCGGGGGCCTGGTCGCCGCGACGATCGGCTCGACGGGCAGCCTCAAGGGCATCCTCGACGCGGCGTCCTTCGAGGTCGGCACCGCGTACCTGCCTGACGGCCCGGACGGTGGCGGCACGCCCACCGGTGGCACCGGCCTGGCGATCCCGTCCTCCCGCCCGGTGGAGAACCAGCTCGCCGCCGCGATGTTCCTCGAGTTCCTGACCTCGACCGACTCGACCGCGTACTTCTCGCAGAACACCGGGTACATGCCGGTGCGGACGTCGGCGGTCGAGTCCGACGAGATGAAGAAGGTGTACGCCTCGACCCCGCAGTTCCGCACCGCTGTGGACCAGCTCGCCGACCGTGCCCGGTCGCAGGACTGGATCCGCGTCTTCGTCCCGGGTGCCGACAAGATCCTCACCGAGGCGATCGAGCAGATCGTGCTCAAGGGCGAGGACCCGAAGGCCGCCTTCGAGGCCATCACGCCACAGCTGGAGAGGGCGTACAGCGAGAACGTCGAGCCGTACCTGTGACCGTCGTGATCGGGCACCGGGGGAACTCCTCGGTGGCACCGCAGAACACGATCGTCGCCTTCGAGGCGGCGTGGCGGGCCGGCGCGCACGGCATCGAGATCGACGTGCAGCTGACCGCCGACGGTGAGGTCGTGGTGATCCACGACGACACGGTCGACGCGACGACCGACGGCTCGGGGGAGGTGCGGGCGATGACCGTCGCCGAGGTGCGCGACCTCGACGCCGGTTCCTGGTTCTCGCCGACCTTCGCGGGCGAGCGGGTCCCGACCTTCGACGAGGTGCTGGACCTCCTGCTCACCCGGCCCGATCTCGACCTGCTGCTCGAAGTCAAGGGTGAGTGGACGGTCGAGCAGGTGCGCCCGCTGACGCAGGCCGTGGACTCCGCGGGCCTCGGCTCGCGGGTCATCGCGCAGAGCTTCTGGCCTGGCACCGTGGCGGCGCTGCAGGAGGCCGCGCCTGCGCTCCGGCGGGGGCTGCTCGTCGCGGCGGTCCATGACGACCTGATCGGCCTGTGCCGGACGCTCGACGTGGTCACCTGCAACCCGCACGGGCAGCTGCTGCTCGATCACCCGGGCCTCGTGGACGAGCTCCACGCGGCGGGGCTCGCCGTCATGGTGTGGACGCTCGACGAGCCCGAGCAGTGGGCGGCCGCGACGCAGGCCGGTGTCGACGCGATCATCACCGACCGCCCGGACCGGCTCGTGGGATGGCTCGCGGGACGGTCCGTCGGCGCGATGGTGGCGTGAGCCCGTCGTGGTCGGGTCCGTGACCTGACCGACCTGAACGACCCGACCGGCGCGGTCTGGGCACCTGCCCAGGCCGCGCCGGTCGGGCTCACCCGTCCTGCAGCACCTCGCGGACGAACCGCTGCGACCGCTCGCGCAGCCCCTCGATGCGCCGCTGGACGACGCCCTCGGGGTCCTGACCGGCCTCGATGATCGTGGGCCGGCGCCGGACGTTGCGCGAGCACCCGAAGCGCGTGCAGATGAGCGTGCCGATCGAGTTGAGGTTGCGCCCCGCGGCGCCGGCCCGCCGGGCGACGTACAGCGACACGTCGTCCTTCGAGTAGACGTCCTCGCACCACGCGCAGACGGCGCGCCGCCGCTTGGTGCCACCCTCGGGCGAGCGGAGCATCACGCCGACGAGGGTGTCGTCGACGGGCAGCACGACGCACGCGCGCTGGGGGGCCTTGCGGTCGATCCAGCCGAGGTGGTCGAGCCGGTCCCAGGCCAGGTCGGCCAGATCGGCGGGGAGGTTGAGGCGCGAGGCCTCGCCGCGGGAGCAGTTCACGAAGGACGCGCGGATCTGCTGCTCGGTCAGGGGGTCCATGTTCTCAGCTCTCGGGTGACGGGGATCCGTCAGGGCCCGGCGTCGAGCGGCTCGTGGAGCGAGGTCGACGGCACGGCGGGGCGGCGGGCGTGTGACGGCACGGATGGCGGGTCCCGTCGGTCGTCGACGGGAGGGCACGCGCCGCTGAGCACTGCCGATCACCCCGGATCAGCGTGATCCGGGGGTGCGCGCCCTGCGGGCGTCAGGCGTGCTGAGCGGGCGTCCAGGCCTCCGCTGAGCAGGCCAGAACGGCCGCCACGCTTCCTCGCTGCATCGTGATGCGCGCTCCGTCGTCGGGTGGTCGGGGGCTCGTCCCCCGGCACGGCTCGTCGTCGATCGTACCCACCGCCGGGTTCGGCGGAGCCGACGGGGCCGCAGTGTCGCGGCCCGAAAACCCTGTCATATGCCGCGGATACTATCAGTTGTGGTCATACGAACCACCAGGTCAGAGCGTCGATAACGATATCGACAACGTTTGACATCGCGGGGGGGCACCAGTAACACTGACCGGGCGGCAGGCATCTGTCGAGACGTCAAAGATGACAAAAGGGATTCCACGATGACGAGGAAGTTTCGCGGTGCGGTGAGCACCGTCGCGCTCGGCGCGACAGTCGCGCTCCTGGCTGCCGGCTGCGCCGGTGGCGAGAGCAGTGGCTCGGACGATGGTTCGGCCCACCTGACCTTCTGGCACAACTCCACGACCGGTGAGGGCAAGGCCTACTGGGAGGCCACCGTCGCCGACTTCGAGGCGGCCAACCCGGGTGTGACGGTCGAGATCCAGGCGATCCAGAACGAGGACATGGACGGCAAGCTCCAGACCGCCCTCAACTCGGGTGACGCCCCGGACATCTTCCTGGCCCGTGGTGGCGGCAAGCTGGCCGACGTGGTCGAGGCCGGTCAGGCCATGGACATCTCCGACTCCATCGACGAGGCGACCAAGACCGCCCTCGGTGGCGAGGGTGCGTTCAGCGCGTTCACGGTCGACGGCAAGATCTACGGCATGCCGACGTCGGTGCTGCCGGGCGGCATCTACTACAGCAAGGACCTGTTCGCCCAGGCCGGGATCACGTCGGTCCCGAAGACGCTGGACGAGCTCGACGCCGCGGTGACGGCGCTCAAGGCGGCGGGCATCGACCCGATCGCTCTCGGCGCCAAGGACGCGTGGCCCGCCGCGCACTGGTACTACTTCTTCGCGCTGCGCGCCTGCTCGCAGGACACCATCGTCGAGGCCGGCTCCACCAAGACCTTCGACGACCCGTGCTGGACCAAGGCCGGCGAGGACCTCGAGGCGTTCGCCGGGACCGAGCCGTTCAACAACGGCTTCCTCACGACGTCCGCGCAGCAGGGTGCCGGCTCGTCGGCAGGCCTGATCGCCAACCACAAGGCCGCCATGGAGCTCATGGGCGCCTGGAACCCGGGTGTCATCGCGTCCCTCACGCCGGACGAGCAGCCGCTCGCCGACCTGGGCTGGTTCCCGTTCCCTGAGGTCAGCGGTGGCGCAGGCAGCGCCGGCGCGATGATGGGCGGCGTCGACGGTTTCACCTGCTCGGCCACCGCGCCGAAGAAGGAGTGCACCGCGTTCCTCAACTTCTTCATGCAGAAGAAGTACCAGGAGGGCTACGCGGAGGCGTTCCACACGCTGCCCGCCAGCAAGGAAGCCCAGAGCGTCGTGACGGAGCCCGTCCTCAAGTCGATCCTCGAGGCGTACAACAGCGCCCCGTACGTCGAGATCTGGATGGACACCACGTTCGGTCAGAACGTCGGCAACGCGCTGAACGCCGGCGTGGTCGACATGCTCGCGGGCAAGGGCGATGCGGCAAGCATCATCAAGTCCGTGAACGACGCCGCAGCCAAGGAGTAGCAGCAGCTCATGAGTGACACCCAGGGCGAGAGCTCGCTAGCCACCAAGACTCCGCCCCGGGGTCGCTCGACGGCGGGGGACGGCGCTGTCACGGCGCCGTCCCCGGCCCGCCGGACCCGGAAGCGCGGGGGTGCCGACTGGCGCAAGCGCGCCGAGATCGCGATCCTCTCGGGGCCCGCGATCATCATGTTCGTCGCGTTCGTGATCTTCCCCGTGGTGATGGCCGCGTACTACGGCTTCTTCAAGTGGAAGGGCTTCGGGGTCCCGACCGACTTCGTCGGGCTCGAGAACTACCTGGTGATCTTCAAGGACGCCGGGTTCCACGAAGCACTGATGCACAACGGCTTCATCGTCGTGATGTCCCTGGTCATCCAGGGACCCGCGGCGGTGGCGCTCGCGCTGCTGCTCAACCAGAAGATGCGCGGACGCTCGCTCATCCGCGTGCTCATCTTCGTCCCGTACGTGATCTCCGAGGTCATCGTCGGCACCGGCTGGGGCCTCATGCTCCAGACCAGCGGCGCGGTCAACGACCTGCTGACCAAGATCGGCGTGCCGAGCTGGGCCGTCGACTGGCTCTCCGACCCCAGCGTGGCCATCTGGTCCCTGATGATCATCATCAGCTGGAAGTACGTCGGCTTCGCTGTGATCCTCTTCCTCGCGGGCCTGCAGTCGATCC
This sequence comes from Cellulomonas sp. P22, assembly GCF_044392165.1. Classification (NCBI taxonomy): domain Bacteria; kingdom Bacillati; phylum Actinomycetota; class Actinomycetes; order Micrococcales; family Cellulomonadaceae; genus Cellulomonas; species Cellulomonas sp. P22. The sequence continues at coordinate 26,399 of NZ_JBISBW010000016.1, read as the reverse complement.
CCGAGGAGCTCTACGAGGCCGCGTCGATCGACGGCGCCACGTACTGGCAGATGCAGCGGCGCATCACCCTGCCGCTGCTCGGGCCGACGGTGCGCATCTGGGCGTTCCTGTCGATCATCGGATCGATGCAGCTCTTCGACCTCGTCTACATCATCTGGGGCCAGTACGTGTCCTCGACGGCCGGCACCTCGACGATGGCGACGTACATGGTCGCCAACGGCCGGAACGCCGGCAACTACGGCTACGGCAACGCGGTCGCCGTCGTGCTCTTCCTGATCTCGCTCGTCATCGCGCTGGTCTACCAGCGGTACGTGCTCCGGCGAGACACCGAGGGTGCGCTCACCGAAGGGAAGAAGAAGTGATGACGGCGATGACCGCACCGCTCACCGCGACCGCACCCCGGGCGCGCAAGAACAAGACCAGGATCGGCCGCGCCGGCCCGATGACCTACGTCATCGCCTACGCGTTCGTCGGCATCTGCATCGCCCCGGTGCTCTACATCATCATCGGCGGCTTCCGGACGAACGCGCAGATCACGTCCGACCCGTCCGGGCTCCCGAGCCCGTGGAAGGTCAGCAACTACGTCGACGTGCTGAGCAGCTCGATGTTCTGGCAGCAGATCGGCAACTCGGCGATCTCCGCGATCTGCACGACGCTCGGCGTCGTCGTCCTCGGGGTGATGGCCAGCTACGTGCTCGCCCGCTACGAGTTCGTGGGCCGCAGCGCGATGTACTCGCTGTTCGCCGCGGGGCTGATGTTCCCGATGACGGTGGCGATCACGCCGCTGTACATCCTCATCAAGAACCTCGGCCTGACGAACAGCCTCGCGGGCATCATCCTGCCGCAGATCGCCTTCGCCCTGCCGACCACGATCATCATCCTGGTGCCGTTCCTGCGGGCCATCCCCAAGGAGATCGAGGAGGCCGCGTCGATCGACGGCACGAGCCGGCTCGGGTTCTTCTTCCGGATGGTCGTGCCGCTGTCGATCCCGGGCGTCGTGACGACGGGGATCCTGGCATTCATCTCCGCCTGGAACAGCTACATGCTGCCGCTGTTCGTCCTCAACAACGAGTCGTCGTACACGCTGCCGCTGGGCGTCCAGTCGTTCGCCTCGCAGTACTCGGTCGACACGGCTCGGGTGCTCGCGTTCACGGCGCTGTCGATGATCCCCGCGCTGATCTTCTTCTCGCTCTTCGAGCGCCGGATCGTCGGCGGCCTGACGGGCGCCGTCAAGGGCTGACGTCCGCACCCCCACCCTCGGTGGCCCCGCCGCACCCGCCGCGGCGGGGCCACCTCACTTTCACCTCAGTTGTTTCGCTAGGAGAGTTCCCGTGTCCGTCGTTCCCGAAGTCGTCCCCGAAGCAGTCGCCGCGATGCCCGAGGTGTCGGAGCGCGTGCGCGCCCTGCACGCGCAGATGACCCTCGAGGAGAAGCTCGCCCAGATCGTGGGCTACTGGCTCGACCAGGGTGGCAAGGTGGTCGCCCCGATGCAGGGGGAGATGGCTGCCGGGCAGAAGGGTTCGGACGAGGTCGCCGAGGTCACCCGGAACGGGCTGGGGCACTTCACGCGGGTGTACGGGACGCGCCCGGTCGAGCCCGTCGATCGCGCGGCGTGGCTGTGGGACGAGCAGCGACGGCTCAAGCGCGAGACGCGCCTGGGCATCCCCGCCCTGGTCCACGAGGAGTGCCTGACGGGCCTCGCGGCGTGGAAGGCCGCGACCTTCCCGACGCCGCTCGCGTGGGGTGCGGCGTTCGACCCCGAGCTCGTCTACGAGATGGGCGCGGTGATCGGCGAGTCGATGCGCCAGCTCGGCGTCCACCAGGGCCTGGCCCCGGTGCTCGACGTGGTCCGCGACCCGCGCTGGGGTCGGGTCGAGGAGTGCATCGGCGAGGACCCGTACCTGGTCGGCACGGTGGGTACCGCGTACGTCCGCGGGCTCCAGGACGCCGGGGTGCACGCCACCCTCAAGCACTTCGTCGGCTACTCGGCCTCCAAGGCCGGCCGGAACCACGCGCCCGTGTCCGCCGGGCCTCGTGAGGTCGCCGACGTGCTGCTGCCCCCCTTCGAGATGGCGATCGTCGACGGCGGCGTGAAGTCCGTCATGAACTCGTACTCCGACGTGGACGGCGTGCCCATGGCGTCCAGCGTCGAGTACCTCACGGACGTGCTGCGCGGCCGCCTCGGGTTCGACGGGGTCGTCGTCGCCGACTACTTCGCCGTCGCGTTCCTCGAGGTCATGCAGGCCGTCGCCCACGACCGCGGCGAGGCCGCCGCCCTCGCGCTCGAGGCCGGGATCGACATCGAGCTGCCCACGGGTGACGCCTACCTCGAGCCGCTCGCGCAGCGCATCCGGGCCGGCGAGTTCGACGTGGCCTACGTGGACCGGGCCGTGCTGCGCGCCCTCCGGCAGAAGGAGGAGCTGGGGCTGCTCGACGCCGACGCGTTCGAGGACGAGCCCCCGACGGAGGTCGACCTCGACTCCCCGCGCCACCAGGCGATCGCCCGACGCCTGGCCGAGGAGTCGCTGGTGCTGGTCGCGAACGACGGCGTCCTGCCCCTCAACCGGTGGGACGCGGCCCCGCGGCGCATCGCCGTGGTCGGGCCCAACGCGCACCGCGTCGAGGCGTTGCAGGGCTGCTACTCGTTCGCCAACCACGTGCTCGGGCAGTACCCCGACCACGAGCTCGGCTTCGCCATCCCGACCGTGCTCGAGGCGTTCGGCACCGCGTTCGAGGGTGCCGGCCTGCCGCAGCCCGAGATCACCTTCGCCGAGGGCTGCACGGTCGAGGGCGAGGACACGTCCGGCTTCCAAGAGGCCGTCGACGCCGCGAACACGTCCGACGTCACCGTCGTGGTCGTGGGCGACCAGGCCGGGCTGTTCGGCCGCGGCACGGTGGGCGAGGGCAACGACTGCGAGTCGCTCGAGCTGCCCGGCGCCCAGCGCGAGCTGGTCGAGGCGCTCGTCGCCACCGGCAAGCCCGTGGTGATGGTGCTGATCACCGGTCGCCCCTATGCGATCGGCTGGGCGCTCGACGGCGCCGACCGCCGGCCCGCCGCGGTGCTGCAGGCGTTCTTCCCGGGCGAGGGCGGCGGCCTGGCCATCGCCGACGTGGTGACCGGCGCGGTCAACCCGTCCGGGCGGATGCCCGTCTCGATGCCGCGATCGACCGGGGCGCAGCCGTTCTCCTACCTGCACCCGATCCTCGGTGGCCCGTCCGACGTCACGGCCACGGACTCGACGCCCCTGCGGCCCTTCGGCTTCGGGCTGTCCTACACGTCGTTCCGGTACTCCGACCTCGCGGTCGACGGTGAGGTCAGCTCCGACGGGACGTTCGTCGCCGCGGTGACAGTGACCAACACGGGAGCCGTGGCCGGTTCGGAGACCGTGCAGCTCTACGGCCACGACGTGGTGGGCAGCATCGCCCGCCCGGTGGTCCAGCTGCTCGGCTACACGCGGGTGCCGCTCGCGTCCGGCGAGTCCGCGCGGGTGACGTTCAGCGTGCCCGCGACCCGGTTCGCGTTCACCGGCCGCCAGATGACCAAGATCGTGGAGCCCGGCGACGTCGAGGTGTGGGTGGGCTCGCACGCGTCGGCCTCCTCCGCGGACGTCGCGGTGGACGAGTCGACCGGAGGTGCCATCGTGAGCGAGAAGCGGCTCGAGAAGCGCGAGATCCCCGGCACCGCGACCCCGCGGGCGACCGTCCGGATCAACGGCGACGTGCACCACGTCACCACCGCCGACCCGCGCCTGGTCGAGGTCGAGGTGGCGGCGCTGTGACCGTGGTGAACAACCCGGTGCTGCCGGGGTGCTACCCCGACCCGTCGATCTGCCGGGTCGGCGACGACTTCTACCTGGTGACGTCGACCTTCGAGTACGTCCCCGGGCTGCCCGTGTTCCGCAGCAAGGACCTGGCGCACTGGGAGCAGATCGGCCACGTCGTCGACCGCCCCGGTCAGCTCGACTACGACGGCATCGAGTCCTCGGGCGGTCTGTACGCCCCGACCCTGCGCCACCACGACGGCGTGTTCTGGCTGGTGTGCACCCTGGTGGACCAGCAGGACGAGTCGCGCGGCGGCAACTTCCTGATGACGGCCACCGACCCCGCCGGGCCGTGGTCCGACCCGGTGTGGCTCGGCGAATCCGGCATCGACCCGTCGATCTTCTTCGACGACGACGGCCGGGTGTGGGTGCACGGCACCCGCCTGGCCGAGGACGCCGAGTGGTTCCACCAGACCGAGGTGTGGCTGCGCGAGCTCGACACCGAGACCATGCGGCTGACCGGTCCCGAGCACGTGCTGTGGACCGGCGCGGTGCGCGGAGCCGTGTGGGCCGAGGGCCCGCACCTGTACAAGGTCGACGGGACGTACTACCTGCTCGCCGCCGAGGGTGGCACCGAGATCCATCACGCCATCTCCGTCGCGCGTGCCGACACCGTCACCGGCCCCTACGTCGGCAACAAGGGCAACCCCGTCCTCACGCACCGGCACCTGGGGCGCGGGGTCGACGTCGTCGGCGTCGGGCACGCCGACCTGGTCCAGGACCAGGACGGCGCCTGGTGGGCCGTGATGCTCGCGATGCGCCCCTACGGCGGGTACCACTACAACCTCGGGCGCGAGACCTTCCTCGTGCCCGTGACCTGGGAAGACGGCTGGCCGGTGTTCGCCCCCGGCCAGGGACGCGTCCCCGCGCAGGTCGAGGTCCCGACCCGCGGCGTCGCCACGCCCGGCATCGCGCAGGGACACGAGAGCGGCGTCATCCGCCCCGACGACCTGCGCTGGACATCGCTGCGTCGCCTCCCGTCCGAGCTCGCCACCCCCAGCGGCGACGGGTGGACCCTGCCGATGCGGCCCACCACCCTCGCCGAGGCCGACGCCCCCGCGTTCCTCGGGGTGCGGCAGCAGCACGTGGACGTCGACGTGCGCGTCACGCTCCACGCCGACGTCGCTGCGGGCGAGGACGTGGGCCTCGTCGTGCGTCAGTCCGAGAAGGACCACGTCCGGCTGTTCCTCACCGGGTCCGACGAAGGCGCCGCCAGTGCGCGCCGGTTCGTGGCTGTCCACCGCCACGACGGCGTCGACACGGTGCTCGGCGAGGCCGTGCTGCCCGGCGACGTCGCGGACCCGGTCACCCTGACCGTCAGTGCGCGCGGGCAGGACTACTCCCTGCTCGTCGAGGCTCCCGGTGCGGAGCCGGTCCTCGCCGCGGTGGCCGACGGCCGCACCCTCGACAGCGTCGCCACCGGCGGGTTCCTCGGGCTGTGGATCGGTGTCTACGCGACCAGCAACGGCCGCCCGACGACCACCACGGCGCACTTCGAGCGGTTCGAGTACGTGCCGGTGGCCTGAGCACCAGCCACCAGAGAGACGAAACCGCTGCCCGGCGCCCGTCCGCGGGTGGCCGGGCAGCCGTCCGTCCAGGTCAGCGGCCCGTCCCGGTCAGCGATGCTGCCGGGACCTGGCCTGGCCAGCGCCGACGGCCTAGCCCCAGTCGCAGGCGATGGATCCCTCGGTGACCCCCGCCACCGGCTCGCTCCACAGCGTGGCGAACGCGTCGGCGTCCTCGGCCGAGCGGAAGAACAGGGGCCTGCCCCAGTGGTCGACCGTCGGGTCCAGGCCGAGCTGCTCCACCGACCCGTCCAAGCAGGCGACACGGAGCGGGGAGGGGTCGTAACCCCGGTCCGCGAGCTCAGCCTCGACGGGGAGCGGAGGGGTCGACCCGTCGTCCGGCCAGACGTCCAGCCACACGGCCGAGACGCTGCCGAGGGAGGCCATGAGGTCCGCCTCGGTGACGGCGGTGGGCCAGGCGGGAGACTGGGAGGCGTCGGCCTGGGAGGCGTCGGCCGACGAGGCGGAGGCGCCGGTCGTCGGTGAGACGCTCGACGTCGGGGCGGGTGTGGCAGCGGCATCGTCGGCCGACCGCTGCTGGGCGAGGGCCACGGCGCCGGCGAGCACCGCGACGAGCACCACGGCTCCCGTGCCGGCGAGGAGCGCGGTGCGTCGGGCCGGGCGGCGGGACTCGTACGCGGGCATGGCGACAGTGTGCCCGAATCCCCACACCGCGCGGGGCGCTTCGGAGCGCCCGCCTCGACGAGCGCCGTGGTCTAGATCGTCGCTGTCGGTGGCGAGGTGGCCGAGCAGGAGCCCTCGCCGGACGGCCGAGCGGTTCCTAGGCTGGAGCCGACGCAGGGGGGTGCCGATGGCAGTGATCCGCACGGACCGAGGCCTGGACCGGCTCGTCAACTTCACCGACGCGGCGGTCGCGATCGCGATCACGCTGCTCGTGCTGCCGCTCGTCGACCTGGTCACGGACGACGAGGAGCACTCGGTCTCCTCGCTCCTGGCGAACGGCGACACGTTGCTCGCTTTCGCCATCAGCTACGTCGTCATCGCGAGCTTCTGGCAGGGGCACCACCGGGTCTTCGAGTACCTGCGTGACTACTCCCCGGCGATGCTGTGGGCCAACTTCCTGTGGCTCGCGAGCATCGTGCTCATCCCGTTCACCACGCAGCTCCTGGCCGACCAGGGCACGAACGACCCCGCGGTCAACGCCCTGTACATCTCCACGATGGTCGTCACCACCGGCAGCCTGCTGCTCATCGAGTGGCTGGCCGTGCGCGACCCCCAGCTCCAGCGCGCCGAGGTCCGCGGCACGCTCACCGTCCGCGGGGCCGCCGTGGCGCTCGGGCTGCTGCTGATCGCGCTCGTGCTCGCCGTCGTCGCACCCGCCGTGGGGATGTTCTGGCTGCTCCTGCTCTTCCTCTCCGAGCCGCTCGAGCGGCTCGGCCGGCGGTCACGACACCGCGAGACGACGCATGGTCGCTCCGACGGGTGAGTCGGCCTGCGAGACGCCCGGGTCGGCGTTGATCATCACGACGACCGTCTTCCCGGTGCGCGGGTCGATGCGTGCCTGGCACTGGAAGCCGACGCCCCACCCCTGGGTCATCACCCACGGTGCCGCGAGGTCACCGACCAGGAACACGCCGAGCCCGACACCCGGCTCGTCGGAGGTGAGCATCTGGGCGGCCGTGCCCGGCGCGAGCAGCATGGAGGCGCCCCGCCCCGACCATGCGCGTCCGAGGTCGGCGAGCAGGTGCGCCAGGTCAGCGGCCGAGGCCCACAGGCCCGAAGCCGCCAGTCCGCCGTAGTGCACGCGCCCACCCGTCACGCGCGTCCCGGCGGAGTGGTGGCCGGACACCGGGTCCGCGATCGGGCAGGGCGCGTCACCGGCCCAGAACGCGGTGTCCCGCAGCCCGAGCGGCCGGATGACGAGGTCGTCCATGACCCTGGCGAACGGGCGTCCCGTGACCGTCTCGACGGCTGCCTCCAGGAGGCAGTAGCCGGCGTCGGAGTACTCGAACGTCTGCCCCGGGGCACGGGAGACCCGGATCGGCCCGTCATGGTCAGGGCTCCTGCCTGCCACGATGTCGGCGACTGGGCTCGCGGGATCCGGTCGTGGGCTGAAGGAGCCCGGCGGGTCCACCACACCACCGCGGTGCGCCAGCAGCTGACGGATCGTCGGGCTGGGGAAGCCCGACGTCGCCAGGGTGACGACGGTGCCGATCTCGTCGTCGAGATCGAGCAGCCCGTCCTGGGCGAGCCTGAGCACCCCGACGGCCGTCACGGTCTTGGCGATCGAGCAGGCGTGGAAGACCGATCGCTCGGTGACCGGGGAGCCGGTCACGGCGTCACCGTGACCACGCACCGTGAGAGCGGTGCCGTCGTCGTCCACGACAGCGGTCGCCAGACCCGGGGCACCGTTCGCGCCGATCGGAGGGAGTGACGTCATCGCCACATCGTTCCGCCCTTCGCGCGCCCCGGGCAGGACCAGGGTCCTTCGCCCGGGTCGGGCATCGGGGCGGTGACCGAACACGTCTGTGTACAGAAGCTCATTGGCAGCCGTGCCCAGCAGGCTGGGTGTGACGGTCCGGTCGCCCGGTCAGCCGAGGTCGAGCAGCCCGGCGAGGGCCACGTCGATCTGCTCCATCTGCGCGAGCGGCAGGAAGCCGACGTGCTCACCGAGCCGGGTCTGCGGGTCGACGGCGGTGAGGGCGTCGCACAGCGCGACGGTCGGCCCGTGCCCGGGGATGTCGATCCACGGCCGGAAGACGTACGGGTTGGCGCGCGTCGATGTCGGGACGACGAGCCAGGTGCTCAGGTGCTCGAGTCGCGAGGCCAGGACGACCACCGCGAACCGGGGGCCCGCCTGCTCCTGACCTCGCGTCTGCCCTGCTCGGAGCCGGTGGACGTCGCCGCGCATCAGCCGAGCAGGTCGCGCAGCACCGAGGCGACCTCGGCGCGGTCGGCGGGGTCGGCGGCGGCCGTGCGTGCGTCGATCTCGGCCTGGCGACGCCATTCCTCGCGGCGCAGCAGGGCGATCCCGTCTCGGATGACGGCTTCGACGGTGGTGTCGCGCTCGGCGCTGAGCCGGTTGAGCTCGTCGCGCGTGGTGGTGTGCACCCGCACCGTCGTGGATTCGGCCATGCCGCAGTCTACAACCGGTCTACAGTTCGCCGCGAGGGTGCGGGGTCCGGGCATGGCGTGTGCCGCGACGGGCTGCCGACGGCTACTGTCGCGCTGATCCACCGCTCCCCGACGATGAGGACCCCATGACCAGCGAGGTCACCACCCCGACGAGCGCCTCGGCGCGGGTCGGGCCCCGCACCTGGACCGCCCTGGTGGTGCTGGGGCTCGTGGGCCAGCTCGCCTGGACGGTCGAGAACATGTACCTCAACGTGTTCGTCTACGACACGATCACCGACGACCCGACCGTGCTCGCTGGCATGGTCGCGGCGAGCGCGATCGTCGCGACGGTCACGACGCTGCTGGTGGGCTCGTTCTCCGACCGGGTCGGCAACCGCCGGGGGTTCATCGCGGTCGGGTACGTGCTGTGGGGGCTGTCGACCGCCGCGTTCGGGTTCGTCACGGTGGACGGCGTGGAGGGGGCCGCCGCCGCGGGCAGCGCGGTGACCGCGGCCGTCGTCGCGGTCGTGCTGCTCGACTGCCTGATGACCCTGTTCGGCTCGGGCGCCAACGACGCGGCGTTCAACGCCTGGGTCACCGACACGACGGTCCCGGCCAACCGGGGGCGCGTCGACTCGGTGCTGGCGATCATGCCGCTGCTGGCGATGCTGCTCGTGTTCGGGGCCCTCGACCCGCTCACCCAGGACGGCCGCTGGCGCGTGTTCTTCGGCGTCGTCGGCCTGATCACCGCCCTGATCGGCGTGTACGCGTGGTTCGCGGTGCGCGACGCGCCGACCCGGCAGGTGCAGAGCGACGGCTACCTGCGTGCCGTGCTGCACGGGCTGCGCCCCGCCGTGGTGCGGGCCAGCCCGCAGCTGTACGCGTTGCTGCTGGTGTGGGTCGTGGTGGCCACCTGCATCCAGGTGTTCCTGCCCTACCTGATCATCTACATCCAGCGGTACCTGCAGATCGACGGGTACGCGATCGTGCTGGCGGTGGTGCTCACGGTCGCGTCGGTGCTGAGCGTGCTCGGTGGGCGGGTCATGGACCGGGTCGGCAAGCTGCGGTTCCTGCCGTGGGCCGTGGGGGTGCTCGCAGCCGGGCTCGTCCTGATGTTCTTCGCGCGTGGCATGGCCGGCGTGATCCTCGCGGGGATCGTCATGATGGCGGGCTTCTTGCTGTCGGTCGCGACGATCTCTGCGCTGGTGCGCGACGAGACGCCGGAGGGTCGTGCGGGCAACGTGCAGGGTCTGCGGATGATCGCGGCCGTCCTGGTGCCGATGGTCGTCGGGCCGTTCCTGGGGGCCGCGGTGATCCGGGGGGCCGACGAGACGTACGTGGACCTGGGTCTGGTCAAGCAGGTGCCGACGCCATGGATCTTCCTGGCCGCCGCCGCGGTGCTGGTGCTCGTGGTGCCGGCCGTGCGCCTCGTGCGGAAGCACGCGGTCCGATGAGCCTGCTGACCCCCTGGGGTGAGGACTTCGACCGCCAGCACCCGTTGCCGGAGTACCCGCGCCCCCAGCTCGCGCGCGACTCGTACCTCAACCTCAACGGCCCGTGGGAGCACGCGATCGTGCCCGCGCCGGGCGCAGGATTCGGCGAGGTCCCTGACGACTGGGACGGCGAGATCGTCGTGCCGTTCTCGCCCGAGTCGGAGCTCTCCGGGGTCGGGCGTCAGCTCCGGCCCGAGGAGGTCCTCTGGTACCGCCGCGATCTCACGCTGCCCGACGGCTTCGTGCGCGACCGGGTCCTGCTGCACGTCGGAGCCGCGGACCAGACCTGCTGGGTCTTCGTCGACGGTCGGCTGGTCGGTGAGCACGAGGGTGGCTACCTGCCGTTCACGATCGACGTGACCGACGCGCTGGGCGGGCGCTCGACGGCCGAGCTGACAGTCGCTGTGCGCGACGTCTCGGACACGTCGTGGCACGCGCGCGGCAAGCAGAAGCTCGACCGGGGCGGCATCTGGTACACCGCTCATTCGGGCATCTGGCAGACCGTCTGGGTCGAGTCGGTGCCCGAGGTGCACGTCGGACGCCTGGTGCTGACCCCCGACCTGGGCGGCGGCGCGGTCGAGGTCACGGTCGACGCCCCGAGCGGGGGTGCGGCGCCCGCGGAGGTCGATATCAGCGCGGACGGCGTCGTCGTCGGGCACGCCATCGCCCGGCCCGGCGAGCCCGTGCGGGTGCCGCTCGACGTGGTGCGGGAGTGGTCGCCCGAGGACCCGTTCCTCTACGACGTGCGGGTCCGCCTGGGTGAGGACGTGGTGACCTCGTACGTCGGGCTGCGCTCGTTCGGCGTGGGGCCCGACGCCCACGGCGTCCCCCGGCTGCTGCTCAACGGCCGCCCGTACTTCCACGCGGGCGTGCTGGACCAGGGCTACTGGCCCGACGGGCTGTGCACGCCGCCGTCCGACGCGGCGATGGTGAACGACATCCAGACCATGAAGGACCTCGGCTTCACGATGCTGCGCAAGCACATCAAGGTCGAGCCGCTCCGCTGGTACCACCACTGCGACCGCCTGGGGATCCTCGTCTGGCAGGACATGGTCAACGGTGGCCGCACCTACAACCCGGCGGTGGTCACGGTGCCCGCGGTGGCCCCGGTGCGCCTGCCCGACCGCTGGTACCGGGCGTTCGGGCGGCAGGACCCCGACGGGCGCGCCGCCTTCCGCCGGGAGACGCGCGAGACCGTCGAGCTGCTGCGCAACGTCACGAGCCTGGCCGTGTGGGTGCCCTTCAACGAGGGCTGGGGACAGTTCGACGCGCGCGAGGTGGCCGACGAGGTCGCCGCGCTCGACCCCACGCGCACCGTCGACCACGCGAGCGGCTGGCACGACCAGGGCGGCGGCCACCTCATGAGCCTGCACGTGTACTTCCGGCGGTTCCGGATGGCCCGGCGCAGGCGGCGCGACCCGCGGGCGGTCGTGCTCTCCGAGTACGGCGGCTACAACCTGCGGGTCGACGGCCACACGTTCGGCGCCCGGGACTTCGGCTACAAGCGGTTCCGCAGCCCGGCCGACCTCGCCCGAGCGTTCACGCGCCTGCACGACGAGCAGATCCGGCCCGCCGTGAACCAGGGTCTCGCCGCGACCGTCTACACGCAGCTCTCGGACGTCGAGGACGAGCTCAACGGGCTCGTGACGTACGACCGTCGGGTCGAGAAGATCCCCGCCGACGTGGTGCGTGCCGTCAACGCGCGGCTGCGAAGCGCCGGAGCGGTGCTGCCGGCGACACCCCGACAGTGACCCCGTCGCCGCCGCCGGGCGTCAGGGGGCGCGGTGGCCCGTCCACCGCACGCCGGCATGCCGTCCCAGCATTCCTGGCCACCCTGCGAGGGGTCAGGAGTACTGCGGCAGCCGGCGGGTGACCCGGACGCGCCAGGCGCCGGGGGTCTCGTCGAGGGGCTCGACGTCGAGCGCACCCTGCGCGTCGGTGCGCAGCTTGGTGAGCAGCGAGGTCGGGTCGCCCGAGGTGATCAGCAGGATGCTGGAGTCCACGGGGACGGAGCTGAACACCCCGAGGGCGGTCGAGGCGCGGATGCCGAGCGGCACGTTGCGCACGTCGAGGACCGTCTCGTCAGACACCTGGTCGGTGTCGACCTGCGTCGCGGGGCGCTCCCCGCACCCGCAGCCACCGTTGCGTCGGCCGCCACCGCCTCCGCCGCAGCCGCCTCCGGTACGGGCAGGCTCGCCGGGGCGCGTCAGGGGGACGATCGGCAGGGACAAGGGCTGGGGGGACATCTGCTGCTCCGGGTTGTCTTCGACCGGCCCGCGGTGCGGGCACTCCCCCCAGCATCGTCGGGTTCCCTGTGCGACAGGTGGGACCTAGGACCAGGCCCGTGCCGGTGCGCAGCCGGGGGGTCAGCGGACCGCCTGGGCGAGCGCCGCCCGCAGCTCGTCGACGTCGAGCCGATCGAGGTACGCGGGTGTGTCGCGTTCGTAGCGCCAGCCCTCGGCGAGCGGTCCGGCGTCGACCACGTCGAAGCCGAAACTGTTCACCAGTGCCGCGACCTGCGCCTTCGCGTCGGCGTCGTCGCCCGCGACGGCCAACGCGCGCCGGTCGGGGGTACCCGCGGGCATGCCCTGCTCGGCGAGGTCCGTGGACCGGATCTGGTTGAACGTCTTGACGACCCTCGAGGTGGGCAGGTGCTCCTGGAGCAGCCCGGCCGAGGTCGCCTCGTGCGCGTCGATCGCCGGGAACGCCCCGTCGCGCTGCGGGTAGTAGTTGTTCGTGTCGATCACGACCTTGCCCGCGAGGGCGTCGACCGGCACCTGCGCGTACCGACCGAACGGGATCGACACCACGACCAGGTCGCCCTCGGTCGCGGCCTCGTCGGCGGTGCCGGCCCGTGCACGGTCACCCAGCTCGTCGACCAGGCCGACCAGCGTCTCGGGTCCGCGCGAGTTGCTCACGACCACGTCGTACCCCTGGTCGACGGCGAGCCGCGCGAGCGTCCCGCCGATGTGCCCGCTGCCGATGAACCCGATGGTCGTCATCTCCGCACAACAGAGGGACGGGGCGCGCTGTTCCGGCACCCCCGTCACCCGGTCGCCGGGCCGGTGCTCAGCCCGCGAGGATGCGAGCCTTCTCGGCTGCGAACTCGGCCTCGGTCAGCACGCCCGACGCCCGCAGCTCACCGAGGGCCTGGAGCTGCGCGATGCGGTCTCCGGAGCCGCTCGGGGCCGGGGCCTCCGGCGGTGCCGGGGCGACAGGGGCGACAGGGGCGGCGGCCTGCGCCCGCTGATCGGCGGCGGCGGCCTGCCGCTCCCGCTCGCGGGCGCTCACGGCCGTGGCCGTCTTCGCGACGACCGCTGTCCGGGCGACGGTGCCGAACAAAGAACGGCGACGCACCATGGGGATCTCCTCGGGTCGGTGTGGACCGTCCGGCGGGCGCCGGCCCTCGCGGGTCGCGTCGGACCTTCCTCAGGATCATCCTCCGGACGGCCGCTCCAGACCAGCCCGGAACGCGACAAAGCGGACCGGTCCGGTGCACCCTGTGTGCATGACCGCAGACGAGAACGCAGACGAGAACGAGACCCCGGAGCCCTCGCGTCGGGCTGCCCCCGGGGTGTGGCCCACCCTCACGTACCGCGACGCCGACGCGGCACTCGGCTATCTGGTCGACGTGGTCGGCTTCGTCGTCAGCGAGGTGCACCGCGGGGACAGCGGGCGTCCGGTCGAGCACGCCGAGCTCCTGTGGCCCTACGGCGGCGGCCTCATGCTCGGCTCGGACCAGCCCGGGAACCGGTGGTCGGGCGAGATCGGGCAGCCCGGCACGTCGACCGCGTACCTCGCGGCCCCGGTCGCGACCGTCGCGGACGTCGCGGGGCGGGTCGCGGGGGCCGGGTGGACCATCAGCCAGCCGCTCGCGGACACGGGCTACGGCGCGGTGGGCTTCACGTTCCTCGACCCAGAGGGCAACGCGTGGAACCTCGGCACGTACCGGGGCGCAGGCTTCTGACCGTGCGGCTCGCGCCGGTCGCGGGGCAGGTCGCGGCGCCCGACGTGGCACGCTGGGCGCATGCCCCCTGCGACGCCGCACACCGGCCCGTCCTCCGAGCCCTCGACCCCTGACACGGACGGCCCGACCGGCCCGGCCTCGCTGCGCGACCGCTGGTGGTGGACGGGGACCTACCGCGGCGTGCTCGGTGCGGTGGTCGTCGGCTTCCAGGTGCCCCTGATCACGGCGGGCGACGCGACGGCCGCGAACTGGCTGATCGGAGCCGTGGGTGCGGCCGTGGCCGTGTGGGGAGCCGTCATCGTGGCGCAGGCGTACCGCGCGCGCCACAGCGCCCAGGACTGACCGACCTCGCCCGACGAGTCGGCCCGGGAGCCGCGTGTCTGGGCGGTCCGGTCACGCCGGGGCGTGCCGGTCGAGGAACTGGTACACCTCGGTCGAGTCGACCCCGGGGAACACCCCCGAGGGCAGCGCCGCGAGCATGCTCGCGTGCGGGCGGGCCGCCGGCCAGGACCGATCGGCCCACCGCTCGGCCAGCTCGCTCGGGGGAGTGCGGCAGCACGCCGGGTCGGGGCAGCGTGAGACCGCCCGCTCGGTCGTCTCCCGCCCACGGAACCAGCGCACGTGCGCGAACGGCACCCCGACCGACACCGAGTGCTCGCCCTCGGGCGAACCCTGCACGCGCGAGGTGCACCAGTACGTGCCCGACGACGTGTCGGTGTACTGGTAGTAGGGGCTGAACCGGTCCGGGATGCCGAACACCGCCCACGCGGTCCACTTCTTGCACACCGGCTGGCCCTCGATCGCGCCCAGCGGGTCGGACGGGAAGCGCACCCCGTCGTTCTCGTAGGCCTTGTAGAGGGTGCCGCCCTCGTGCACCTTCATGAAGTGCACGGGCACGTCGAGGTGCCGGGTCGCGAGGTTGGTGAAGCGGTGCGCGGCCGTCTCGTACGTCACCGCGAACGCGTCGCGCAGGTCCTCGACCGAGAGTCGGCGTTCGGCCTTGGCCTCGCGCAGCAGGGCCACGGCGCCGTCCTCGGGGAGCATGAGCGCGGCCGCGAGGTAGTTGGTCTCGACGCGCTGGCGCAGGAAGTCGCCGTAGTCGCGCGGCTCGGCGTGGCCCAGCACGTGGCTCGCGAGGGCCTGCAGCAGCGGTGAGCGTGGGTCGCTCGAGGACGTCAGCCCGTGCGGCAGGTAGATGCGGCCGTGGGCCAGGTCCGTGACGGACCGGGTCGAGTGCGGCAGGTCGTGCACGTGGTGCAGCGTGAATCCGAGGTGTGCGGCGATGTCGGCCGTGCCGCGCTGCGACAGCGGGCCGCCGGGGTGCTCGATCGCCCCGAGCAGGCGCCGGGCATGGTCCTCGAGGTCGGGGAAGTAGTTGTCCTGCGCGCGCATGGTGGCGCGCAGCTCGGCGTTCGCGCGGCGGGCCTCCTCGGGGGTCGCCGCCTTCTCGGTGAGCAGCCGCTGCACCTCGGCCTGGAGGCGGACCAGCGCCTCGAGCGCGTCGCTGGGCAGCGACCGGCCGACCTTGACCGTGGGCACGTGCAGCGAGGCGAACAGCGGTCCGCGCTGGGCCCGCTCGAGCTCGACCTCGAGAGCCGCGCGCCGGGTGGGCGGCTCGTCGCGCAGCAGCTCGGAGAGGGGGACGCCGAGCGCGGTGGCGACCTGCTGCAGCAGCGACAGCTTGGGCTCGCGGTGGCCGTTCTCGAGCATCGACACCTGCGAGGCGGCGCGCCCGATCGCGGCGCCCAGCTCGTCGAGCGTGAGCCCGCGCGTGGTCCGCAGGTGCCGGATGCGGCGGCCGAGCACGAGCGTGTCGAGACCGTCCACGGGTTCGCCCTGCTGCGTCGTCGCCATGGTTCACGGTCCCAGCGGGGCTCGCTTCTGTCACGCAGAAAGATCCCGATTCTTCTCCTCTTGTGGCGGGTGAAGAGGGGTTGTCCTTCCCGGACAGTGGAGGGACACCAGCACCACGACCACAACGGAGGGGCATCGTGAGCACCGAGACGACGACGACACGGACCGCACCCGGCGACCAGACCCAGACCGCCGCCGAGCTGGCCGAGCAGTGGGCCACCGACCCGCGGTGGGCCGGCATCCGCCGCGACCACACGGCGCAGGACGTCATCACCCTGCGCGGCTCGGTGCGTGAGGAGCACACGCTCGCCCGCCGGGGGGCCGAGCGGCTGTGGGACCTGCTGCACTCCCGCGAGTGGGTGCCCGCGCTCGGCGCGCTCACCGGCAACCAGGCCGTCCAGCAGGTCAAGGCCGGGCTCGAGGCCATCTACCTCTCGGGCTGGCAGGTCGCCGCCGACGCGAACCTCTCGGGCCAGACGTACCCCGACCAGAGCCTCTACCCGGTCAACTCGGTGCCCGCCGTCGTGCGCCGCATCAACAACGCGCTGCTGCGCGCCGACCAGGTCGAGTCCTCCGAGAACGGCGGCCGGCGCACCCAGGAGTGGCTCGCGCCGATCGTCGCCGACGCCGAGGCCGGGTTCGGCGGACCGCTCAACGCCTACGAGCTCATGGCCTCGATGATCGCCTCGGGCGCGGCGGGCGTGCACTGGGAGGACCAGCTCGCGGCCGAGAAGAAGTGCGGCCACCTGGGCGGCAAGGTGCTCGTCCCCACGAGCCAGCACGTGCGGACGCTGTCCGCCGCGCGCCTCGCGGCCGACGTCGCCGGGGTCCCCACGATCGTCGTGGCCCGCACCGATGCGCTCGCGGCCGACCTCGTCACCTCGGACGCCGACCCGCGCGACGCCGAGTTCCTCACGGGCGAGCGCACCGTCGAGGGCTACCACCGGGTGCGCCCCGGCCTCGACGCCGTGGTCGCCCGAGCGACGGCCTATGCCGAGTGCGCCGACCTCCTGTGGGTCGAGACCTCGACGCCCGACATCGCGCTCGCGACCGAGTTCGCCGAGCGGATCCACGAGCGGTTCCCCGGCAAGATGCTCGCCTACAACTGCTCGCCGTCCTTCAACTGGCGGGCGCACCTGGACGACGCGCAGATCGCCCGGTTCCAGAAGGAGCTCGCGGGTCTGGGCTACGTGTTCCAGTTCATCACCCTGGCCGGCTTCCACGCCCTCAACCACTCGATGTTCACGCTCGCCCGCGGCTACGCGCAGCGCGGCATGAGCGCGTACGTCGAGCTCCAGGAGGCCGAGCTCGCGTCCGAGGCCGACGGGTACACCGCCACCCGTCACCAGCGCGAGGTCGGCACCGGCTACTTCGACAAGGTGGCGACGGCGCTCAACCCCGACAGCGCGACGCTCGCGCTCGCCGGCTCGACCGAGGCCGCGCAGTTCCGCCCCCAGCACTGAGTCGCACCCCGCACCCGCACCCCGCACCGTCCGAGCACGTCCCGAGAGGAGCACGTCATGACCATCCTGGCCCCGGCCGCGAACCCGACGCTCGAGATCACCGGCCCCGCCGTCGTCGGTGGCGAGCAGGTCCTCACGCCGGGGGCCCTCGACTTCGTCGCCGCGCTGCACGCCCGGTTCGCCGGACCGCGCCACGACCTGCTGCTGGCCCGCCAGCGTCGCCGTGAGCGGTTCGCGAACGGCCTCGACCCCGACTTCCGGCCCGAGACCGCGCACGTGCGCGCCGACCCCACGTGGCGCGTCGCCGGTCCCGGGCCGGGGCTCGAGGACCGTCGCGTCGAGATCACCGGCCCCACCGACCGGAAGATGTCCGTCAACGCGCTCAACTCGGGTGCCAAGGTCTGGCTCGCGGACCTCGAGGACGCCACGGCGCCCACCTGGGAGAACGTCGTGGGCGGTCAGCAGAACCTGCGGGACGCGATCCGTGGGCGCGTCGACTTCACCGCCGAGGACGGCCGCGAGTACAGCGTCGGGCCCACCACGCCGACGATCGTCATGCGTCCGCGCGGCTGGCACCTGGCCGAACGGCACCTGCAGCTCAGGGACGGCACCGGCCAGCGCTCGTCGGCGTCAGCGAGCCTGGTCGACGCGGGGCTGTACCTGTTCCACAACGCGCAGGCCCTGATCGACGCGGGCCGCGGGCCGTACCTGTACCTGCCGAAGCTCGAGGGGTACCTCGAGGCGCGGCTGTGGAACGAGGTCTTCCTGTTCACCGAGGACCGGCTCGGCCTCCCGCGCGGCACGATCCGGGCCACCGTGCTCATCGAGACGATCACGGCGGCGTTCGAGATGGAGGAGATCCTCTACGAGCTGCGCGAGCACTGCGCGGGCCTCAACGCGGGCCGCTGGGACTACATCTTCAGCATCATCAAGAACTTCCGTTCGCGCGGCACCCGGTTCGTGCTGCCCGACCGTGCGTCGGTCACGATGACGGTGCCGTTCATGCGGGCGTACACCGAGCTGCTCGTCGCGACGTGCCACCGGCGCGGGGCGCACGCCATCGGCGGCATGTCCGCGTTCATCCCCAACCGGCGCGACCCCGAGGTCACCGAACGGGCGCTCGCGCAGGTCCGGGCCGACAAGCAGCGCGAGGCGGGCCAGGGGTACGACGGCACGTGGGTGGCCCACCCCGACCTGGTGCCCGTCGCGCGCGCGGTCTTCGACGCGGCGCTGGGGGAGCGCACCGACCAGCGGCACCGGCTGCGCGAGGACGTGCGCGTCACGGCCGCCGAGCTGCTCGACATCGCCTCTGCCGGAGGTGGCGAGCCGGGCGCGGTGACCGACGCGGGGGTGCGCGGCAACGTCTCGGTGGGCCTGCGCTACCTCGAGGCGTGGCTGCGCGGGTCGGGGGCCGTCGCGATCGACAACCTCATGGAGGACGCCGCCACGGCCGAGATCTCGCGCTCGCAGATCTGGCAGTGGGTGCAGCACGGGATCGTCACGGCCGAGGGCACGCCCCTGACCCGGGCCCACGTCGAGGGTGTCCTGTCCGAGGTGCTCGGCAGCCTCCCGCGCACCGCGGGCGACCGGTACGACGACGCCGTCGACCTGTTCCGCCAGGTCGCGCTCGAGGACACGTACCCCACGTTCCTCACCGTCCCGGCGTACACGCAGTTCCTCGTCGACCGCGCCTGACGAGGTCGCGCGTGGGGTGGCCCGGCCCGGGATGCCGAGGCGGGGCCACCCCGCCAGGATGGCCCCATGCTGGATGCCACCCCGCCCGACGTGCGCCCGGTCCTGGTCACCGGCGGCACCGGCACCCTCGGCCGGTCCGTGGTCCGCACGCTGCTCGACGCGGGACGCACCCCGCGGGTGCTCAGCCGCCACGCCCGGACCCCGCACGTCCCCCAGCCCGTCGAGTGGGTGACGGGCGACCTGACCAGCGGGGACGGGCTCGCTGAGGCGCTCGACGGCGCCCCGACCGTGGTCCACTGCGCCACCTCGCCCCGGCACCGCCACGACGACATCGACGCCGCCGCGCGCCTGCTGCTCGCCGCGCGGGCCGCGGGCACGGAGCACATCGTCTACATCTCGATCGTCGGCGTGGACCGGGTGCCGTTCCCGTACTACGAGACGAAGCTGGCCGTCGAGCACCTGGTCGAGGCGGGCGGTGTGCCGTGGACGATCCAGCGCGCGACGCAGTTCCACGAGCTCGTGGCGACCTTCCTCGGGGCGATCACCCTGGGCCCGCTCACGCTGGTGCCGTCCGGGTTGCACGACCAGCCCGTCGACGTGCGGGAGGTCGCCGCCCGGCTCGTCGCGCTCGTCGAGGCCGGGCCCTCGGGTCGCGCGCCCGACCTGGGTGGGCCTCAGGTTCTCGGCCTGGCCGAGCTCGCCCTGCAGTACCAGGCCGCCCGGGGCCGGCGCGGCGTCGTGCGGTCGTTCGGCCTGCCCCCCGGGGCCACGACGACGGCGTTCCGCGCGGGCGCCCATCTGACGCCCGAGCACGCGGACGGCCGCGTGACGTTCGCCGAGCACCTCGCCCGGCGGCCGCCCCGCTGACCTCTCTCCTCGGCGGCAGCGGGCATCGGGCGAGAAAAACCCCTTGGCTCCCCGCCGAGCCGGACGTACGGTCGAAGCACATGGGAGAGGAGGTGGTCCAGGACATGAAGAACCTGGGGACGCATGAGGTGACTGCCCGCTAGTCGCCCGATCACTCGGACGGACTGTCCGGTCCGCCTGCTGACCTGCCGGATCCCCGGCCCGGCGGCGAGCGAATCTCCGGCAGTCACCGCAGCCCGTGGGAGCCGCGAAGTCGTCCCTCGCGGCAGGGCCCCGTCAGGGGTTCCGCCCACGGGCTGTTCCCTGCCCGGGGCACGGCATCCGGTGACGTCGGACACCCGGAGCCCGCACGGGGTCCCCGCAGCGCCCGCCGCGCGCGAGGATGGGTGCATGACGCAGCTCAAGACCCCCGCCGAGATCACCGCGATGCGCCCCGCCGGGGCGTTCGTCGCCCGCGTGCTGACATCGCTGCGCGACGCGGCGACGGCGGGTGTGAGCCTGCGGGACCTCGACGCGCACGCGCACCGCCTGATCGACGAGGCGGGGGCGCACTCGGTCTACCTGGGCTACCACCCGTCGTTCGGCGCGATCCCGTACCCCGGGGTGCTGTGCACGTCGGTCAACGACGCGGCGCTGCACGGGCTGCCCTCGGACTACGTGCTGGCCGACGGGGACGTGCTGAGCATCGACTTCGCGGCCCAGGTGCAGGGCTGGGTCGCCGACTCGGCGATCACCTTCCAGATCGGCACCCCTGACCCGGCGGCCACGCGACTCATCGAGACGACCGAGCAGGCGCTCGCGGCCGGCATCGCCGCGGCCCGGCCGGGCAACCGGATGGGTGACATCTCGGCGGCGATCGGCGAGGTGGGGCGCCGTGCGGGCTACGGCATCAACGCCGACTTCGGGGGCCACGGCGTGGGGCGCACCATGCACGAGGACCCGCACGTGCCGAACCTGGGTCGTGCGGGCAGCGGGATGCGGCTCAAGCCGGGCCTCGTGATCGCGATCGAGCCGTGGTTCATGGCGGGTGGCGACGAGTACCTGATCGACGCCGACGGCTGGACCATCCGGACCGCCGACGGGTCGCTCGCGGCGCACGCCGAGCACACGGTGGCCATCACCAAGGACGGCCCGGTCGTCCTGACGGCGCGCTCGTCCTGAGCTGTCAGGCGACGAGGGTGACGCTGCCCGGCCGCAGGGTCGGCGCGTCGGCCTCGATCGCCCGGTGCTCGCCCACCGCGCCGACCGTCGGTGCGTCGGGCGACCGACGCGAGCGCACCATCATCGCGAACGCGTGGGCGCCGATCACGGCCCACACGACGTTCGCCGCGACCGAGGGCCACACCTGGGAGCGGGCCGCCACGACGCTGAGCATGAGCGCGCCGGCGATGTTGAGCGCCTGGTAGCGGCGCGAGGAGGCCGACCACGTGCCGGTCGAGACGAGGCCGTAGGCGACGACGCAGGTGAAGGCGCCGGCCCAGCCCAGCAGGGTGATGAACGTGTGCACGAGCTTGCTCCAGGTACGACGGCGGGAGGTGACGGCCGTCAGTACGGGGCGGTGCTCGTTGCGGCTCGGTGCCAATTCTGACCGGCTGATCGGTTCAGCACAAGTGAACTATTGTCGAACCCGTGGTAAGCAGAACTGAACCCAACGAAGCCTGTCCGATGTGTCTCAGCGCCGGGCTTCTGGCCTAGGAGCGCCGCATGCCGACCGACCCCCGCCGCCTCGCCGTCCTGCTGGCCGTGCACCGTGCCGGTGGCGTGCACGCCGCCGCCGACGTGCTGCACGTGACGCCCTCGGCCGTCTCGCAGCAGATCGCCCGGCTCGAGACCGAGGAGGGCGTGCAGGTGCTCGACCGCGGACCGCGCGGCGTCACGCTGACCCCCGCCGGACGCGTCCTCGCGGAGTCCGCCGAGCGCATCGAGGCCGAGCTGGTCGAAGCCCGCAAGGCCATCGCGACGCTCGGCGGCGAGGTCTCGGGGCGCGTCACGATCGCGGCGTTCCGCACCGCGATCCGCGCGGTGGTGGGACCCGCCGCGGTCGTCATCGCCGAGCGGCACCCCGGCGTCGACCTCGTCATCGAAGAACGCGAACCTGTTGACTCGTTGCGCCGGCTGCGTGAGGGGGACGCCGACATCGTGCTGCTCGAGCGCGACGAGGACGCCGACGCGAGCGTGCCGCGCGGCGCCCGGGACGTGGTGCTGCTCGAGGAGCCCTGGCGTCTCGTGCTGCCCGCGGCCGTCGCCGCACCGACCCAGCTCGACGACCTGCGCGACGCGATGTGGGTCGGGGCCGAGCCGGGCACCGCCGCCGACCGCGCGCTGGGCCGGGTCGCCGCGACGCTCGGCGGCCACGTGCGCACCCGCCACCAGTACTACGACTTCGACGTCGCCCTCTCGCTCGTCGCCGCGGGTCAGGGCGTCGCGATGCTGCCCGCTCTCGCACTCCAGGGGGAGGTGCCCCACGGTGTGAGCGTCGTGACGGTGCCCGGTCTCGGATCACGGCGGCTCGTCGCGCGGCACCGGGCGACCCGGCGTGAGCCCGGTCCGGCGACCGTCGCGGTGCTCGACCTCCTCCTCGGCGTGGCCGGGGCGCTCGAGCTCGGCTGACCCGCGGCGCGACCTACGAGCCGGCGCCCGGGGTCGTCGACAGCACCGGACCACCCCGTGCCCGGCGCCGCGCGACGGCCGCCGCGACACCGGCGACCACGGCCGCACCGACGAACGTGCCGATCAGGACGAGGAGCGCGCCGACGGGCCACAGCCCGTCGTTCAGGTCGGCCGGGTCGGTCGCCGCGTCGTACGACCAGCACAGCGTCAGCACCACCGTCATCGTGAGCGTCGCGACCCAGGTCCGGCGGTGCCATCCGGCCACGGCGGCGGTCCCGGCCAGCACGAGCACGAGCACGACGACCTGCCACGCCTCGTACGGCCCGGTCGCCGATCCGTCCGGGGTGACGGTCTTCACCTGGTCCCAGCCGAGGAGCGCGAGATACGCGACGGCCGTGACGGCTCCCGTGAGCAGCGCGGTCCGGCCGCGGCTCGCACGGGCGGCCGGGGCGGGCGGACGTGCGGCGGTGCCTGGCATGAGGTCCCCTCCGGGCGGGTGCAGGGAAGACATCGTGCCAGGTCGTGGGCCTCAGGGGGTGTAGAGCGAGGGGCCCGGCCCCGTTCGTTCGGCGGACGTCGAGTACGAGTGCCGCTCGAGCAGCGACCCGTCGGAGTCGCGCACCTCGTGCGTGCCCTGCAGCTCGATGGCGGTCGCCCGACCGGCGGCGATGGCTGCGGCGAGGCTCGTGTACGCGGATCCCTGCTGGAGCCCGTCGACCATGTTGCGCCACGTCGGAGCCTCGTAGACGGTGCGTACCTGGATCACGTGTCGGCCCCCTCGCGCGCGCGGACGGAACGCTTTGCCCCGTTTTGATCCATCCTCGCCCAGGAGCGTGCGGGGCGCTACCGGGGCAGGTCGCGCAGCCGCGCCCACGCGTCGGGGTTGTCGCTCAGCCACTCGGCGAAGGTCTGTGCCGCGTGCCCCGTCAAACGCTTGACCGCCGACGACACCACCTCGAGGTCGCCGCTCGCGATCGCGGTGTACGACGTCACCCACCCGTCGACCTCGAACTCGGGGGCGCCGAAGCCCTCGCGCGACGCGTACGCCTCCTCGATCGTCTCGGGCACGTAGACGATCGACCTGCCGCTCACGCGCGACAGCTGCGCCGCTGCCTCGGCCATCGAGATGGCCTCTGGGCCGGTCAGGTCGTACGCCGGCAGGGCGTCGATCTCGGGGATCTCGTCGAGCAGCACCGCCGTCGCGGCGTCGGCCACGTCGTCGTGCGCCACGCTCGCCACCCGCCCGTCGCCCGCCGGTCCACGGATCACGCCGTCGTCGCCCACCAGCCGCGGGAACATCAGGTGGTAGAAGCTGTCGCGCACGAAGGTGCTGCGCACACCGGTGGCGAGGATGTGCTGCTCGGTGTCCCAGTGGTCGCGCCCGAACGTGAACGTCGCATCGGGCGCGGCGCCCAGGAACGAGACGTACACGATCCGGCTCACCCCCACCTCGACCGCGGCGTCGACGGCCGCGACGTGCTGCGCGACCCGGTCGGGCGCCTCCCGCCCCGAGACGAGGAACAGCGTGTCGACGCCCGTCAGCGCGGCGCGCATGCCCGCGGCGTCGTCGTACCCCTCGACCCGGGCGACCTGCGCGCCCGGCAGGTCGGGTGCGCGCGCCGGGTCCCGGACCAGCAGCCGCTGCTCCGCGCCCTCCGCCGCCAACCGCTCCGCGACGCGCCCGCCCAGCAGACCCGTCGCGCCTGTGACCCCGAAGACGGTCGTCATGCGTCGAAACTACGCGCGCAGCACTGCCCCGGCGAGCGCTCGTCGCCGGGGCGCGACGCAGCGCGGGCTCGAACGCCCGGCGTCGGCGATGATGAGGTGTGAGCACCCCGTTCCGGATCATGACGGTCTGCACCGGCAACATCTGCCGGTCGCCGATGGCGGAGGTCGTGCTCCGCCAGCGCTTCGAGGACGCCGGGCTCGGCGACAAGGTGGTCGTCGACTCGACAGGCATCAGCGACGAGGAGCACGGCAACCCGATCGACCGGCGCGCACAGGCCGTGCTCCGCGCGCACGGCTACGACGTCCCGACCCACCACGCCCGTCCCGTCCGAGTGCCCGACCTGGGCGAACGCGACCTCGTGCTCGCGATGACCTCGGTGCACGAACGGTCGCTGCGGCGCCTGGCCGGGGCCAGCGAGGTCGCCCGCCGGATCCGCCGGTACCGCGAGTTCGACCCGACCGTCCCGCCCACCGCACCCGACCACGAGCTCGACGTGGCCGACCCCTGGTACGGCGACATGCAGGACTTCGAGGAGTGCCTCGCGATGATCGAGGCCGCCGCCGACACGATCGTCTCGCACGTGCGCGACGAGGTGGGCGAACGGGCCGGGAGCGTCGGACGCCCCGACTGACCCGGCGCCCACCCACCGGGGTGAGCCGCCGAGCGGCAGGATGAGGCCATGAAGGTCTCGCGCCGGTCCCAGGTCCCCGCGTTCGCCGTGATGGAGATCATCGCGGCAGCGAACGCCCGACGAGCCGCCGGGCGACCCGTGCTCAACCTGTGCGCGGGCGAACCCTCCACCGGCGCCTCCGACGTCGTGCGCGACCGCGCCGCGCGGATGCTCGCCGAGGGCGACCTCGGCTACACCGAGTCGATGGGCGCCCCGCCGCTGCGCGCCGCGATCGCCGCGCACTACGGCCGCTGGTACGACCTCGACATCGAGGCCCGGCAGGTCGCCGTCACCACCGGGTCGTCGGGCGGCTTCGTCGTCGCGTTCCTCGCAGCGTTCGACGTCGGCGACCGCGTGGCCCTCGCCCGCCCCGGGTACCCCGCCTACAAGAACATCCTCACGGCGCTCGGTTGCGAGGTCGTCGAGCTGCCCTGCGGCCCCGAGACCCGCTACCAGCCGACCGTCGCCCAGCTCGAGGCGCTCGACACCCCCGTCGCCGGGCTGGTCGTCGCCAGCCCCGCGAACCCCACCGGGACCATGATCGAGGCCGCCGCCCTCGCCGAGCTCGTCGCGTGGTGCTCCGCGCACGGCGTGCGGCTGATCAGCGACGAGATCTACCACGGCATCACCTACGACGACGCGCGCGTCGCCACCGCCGCCCGGTACCTCGACCAGGGGGCCGTCGTCGTCAACTCGTTCTCCAAGTACTGGGCCATGACCGGCTGGCGCCTCGGCTGGCTCGTGCTGCCCGACGACCTGCTCGCCCCCGTCGACGCCCTCGCCTCGAACGTCTCCCTGTGCCCGCCCGCCCTGGCCCAGCACGCCGGGATCGCCGCGTTCAGCCCCGCCGGGTACGCCGCCGCGCAGGCCAACGTCGACCGCTACGCCGCCGCCCGCGCGCTGCTGCTCTCGCGGCTGCCCGAGTTCGGCTGGACCCGGGTGGCCCCCGCCGACGGCGCGTTCTACCTGTACGCCGACATCTCCGCCTCGGGCCTCGACTCCGTCACCTGGTGCGCGCGCCTGCTCGACGAGGCCGACGTGGCGCTGACCCCGGGCACCGACTTCGACGGGGTCGACGGGCACGACTGGGTTCGGCTGTCGTTCGCGTCGTCCGTCGAGGTCGTGGCCGAGGCCGTCGACCGGATCGTCGCCTGGCAGCAGACCCTCTGACCGCTCGTGTCAGCAGCCGGGGTTCTCAGCAGCCGGGCCCGGTGGGGTTCTGGTGGCAGTTCTCGGCGACGAGGTGGGTGCGTGATTCGAGGACGGTCACGGGGGTGTGGGTCGTGGTGGTGGTTGCGGTGCCGGTGACGGGCAGCCAGGTGATGGTGCCTGCGACCTGGTACTGACCGGCCCAGGTGGTGGTCAGGGTGATGGTGAAGGTGCCCAGGTGGGGGTAGGAGTAGCCGATGACGCCGTCGGGGTAGCGGCCGGCGTCCACGCGCCCGTCGGCGGGGAACGGGGCCCCGGGGTCGGTGGTGGTCAGTGGGGTGGAGCCGTCGCCGAAGTCCCAGGTGTACTGGGTGGGGGTGGCGCGCACGGTGATCGGGAAGTCGAGCAGGGTGGTGGTCAGCTCCTGAGGCTGGTCACCGG